>NZ_CP101153.1:1934020-2256357 GCF_024298825.1 Haloglomus salinum | reverse complement strand
CTGGAGGACGTGGTTGGCGGCCGTGATGAGTTCGGCGAGCAGCTCCTCGCCGCGCGGGTCGACGTACTCGGTGAGTTCGTGCCCGCGCCCGACGACGAGGCTGATGTCGTTCTTGATGTCGTGGCGCATCAGCTGGTTGAGGATGGCCAGCTCCTGCGTGCGGTGGCGGAGTTCACGCTGGGTCCGCGCCCGCTCGATGGCGTACTGGACGGCGTGGCCCAGTTCCTCGACCTGTATCTCGCCCTTGACGAGGTAGTCCTGTGCACCCCGGCTGACCGCCTCGACCCCGAGGTCGGACTCCGGGCGCCCGGTGAGGACGATGACCGGGACGTCGTCGGTGGCGTCGAGCATCCGCTCCAGCGTCGACATCCCGACGCTGTCGGGGAGCCCCAGGTCCAGCAGGACGAGGTCGGAACGGGACGACTCGGCGCGCTCCAGCCCGTCGGCCAGTTCGGTGGCGTGCTCGACCGCGACCGGCCGGCCATCGAGGACCTCGGTGCTGGCCTCGTCGAGCAGCTCCCGGATGAGCCGCGCGTCGCCGGGGTTGTCCTCGACGAGCAGGACGTCGAGCCCGTCGCTCACGCGTCACCACCTCGGGGGAGGGCGGCGGCCGAGAACCAGAACGCGTCCAGTCGCCGGATGGTCCGGAAGAACTCGTCGGCATCGCGGGGCTTCGTCATGTAGGCGTTCGCGTGGTGGTCGTACGTCTCCCTGATATCGGCCGGGTCGTCCGAGCTGGAGAAGACGACGACCGGGATGTGGCGCACGGCCGGTTCGGACTTGAGCCGTTCGAGGACGTTGCGCCCGGTGATGTCGGGCAGGTCCAGGTCGAGCAGGACGAGCGCAGGGGGCACCGAATCGGTCGAGAGGAGTCGGTCGAGCGCGGCCGTCCCGTCGGCGACCACCGTCAGCTCCACGAGCCGGTCGAGGGCGTCGAACGCTTCCTCGGCCAGCCGCGCGTCGCCGGGGTTGTCCTCGACCATCAGCACCTCGACGGGAGCCACGTCCCGCTCGGGCATCCTGTCGGCGGAACGGTCAGCGGCCATCGGCGAGCAACCCCCTGATGGATTCGTTCTCGACGCCCTCGATGGGGTCGTCGAGGAGGTCCTCGAGCTGTTCGATGCGGTCGAGCAACGCCTGGTACTCCTCGCTGTGTTCGCGTTCGCTGGGCGTGGTCTCGGCCTCGAGCAGCGCCTGTCGGGCCGACAGCGCGAGGTACTCACGCACTGGGTCCTCGAGCCCCTGCCGTTCGAGGACCGCCGCCACCGCCTCGAGCACGTCCTTCTGCAGCGCTGGCTTGACGACGTAGTCGTCGATGTCCATCCCCGCCACCTCGGTCTCGGGCTCGACGGCGGTCAGCATCACGACGCCCGGGTCGAGCCCGAGGATGCCGAGTCGCTCCAGCACCGTCTCCCCGGACATCCCGGGCATCCGGCGGTCCAGCACCAGCACGTCGACGTCGTCGTCGAGCCGGCGGAGCGCGGCCTCCCCGCCGTAGGCCGTCTCGACGTCGTAGCGGTCGGCCAGCCAGCCGGCGTGCATCTCGGCCAGCCGCGGGTCGTCGTCCACCACGAGCACGCGCGGTGGCCCACCCCCGCCGAGGTGGGTGTCCCCCCAGTTGGCGAGCGCCTCGATGGCCTCCTGCAGGTCCCGGCCGTGCGCGGTCAGTTCGTACTCGACGCGTTTGGGCGACTCGCTGACGACCGTTCGCCTCACGAGCCCGGACTCCACCAGGTCGTTCAGGCTGTCGGTCAGGACCTTCCCCGAGACCCCGTCGAGGCTGGTCTTGAGCTCACTGAACCTGAGCGGGCCGCTCTGCAGGAGCGTCTGGATGATGGCGGGATGCCACTTCTTGGAGATGAGGTCGACCGTCTCGACGACGGTCGCCACGCTGTCGTCCCCCGTCACGGTTCACACACTCCCATTTCCCGGACATCCCGTCCGGACGGGGATTGTTATGGGCGAGGTAAGCACCCCTCCAGCCGAGCTGTGTGCCCGCACGCTCGGGGGGCGAACGACATCGACTCCGCCCAGACGCGGCACACTGTCGGCGATGGCCGACGCACCGCCCCGGAGCCGGGCGCTTAGTCGTCTCATAATAAACTGCGTACACCTCATGGAATCGGACAGAATGTCGTTCGCAGACGCAGTCGTCTCGACCGAACACGGGGGCACCTCGACCGGCCGGACAGCGTGGCCCGGGAGGGTCGACGGATGAGCGCCGAGCAGGACGACCGGATGGAGGCGCTACTCATCGGAATCGATGCCGGCTGTCTCCCCGTTCTGGAGAAGCTCTGGAACGAGGGTCGGCTGGAGAACCTCGAGGCGGTGTGCAAGGACGGGGTCTGTGAGCCGCTCGAATCGCAGATTCCGCCGTGGACGCCCAGCGCGTGGCCGTCGATGTACACGGGGGTCAACCCCGGCAAGCACGGCGTCTTCGGCTTCGTCGACTACGACGGCTACGACTGGCGCGTCGTCACCGGCGACAGCGTGAAGGAGCACTCGCTGTGGACGCTGCTCGACCACCACGGGATGTCCAGCGTCGTCGTCAACGTGCCCGTCACGCATCCGCCCGACGACATCGACGGTGCGGTCATCCCCGGCTTCATCGCGCCGGAGGACCCGCCGTGTCACCCGGAGGGCGTCCTCGAGGAGGTCCGCGACGCCATCGGCGAGTACCGGGTCTACCCCGCGTACGCCCGTGACGACCAGGAGTGGACCGACGCCGAGCGGATGGACGAGTACGAGACGCTCACGCGGATGCGCGGTGAGGCGTTCGACTACCTCGCCGAGCAGCACGAGCCGGACTTCGGCTTCCTCCAGTTCCAGAAGACCGACACCGTCTTCCACGAGTTCGGCGGCGACTGGGAGAAGATCCGTCGCGTCTACGAGGCGATGGACGAGCAGGTCGGCCGGATTCTGGAGAACCACGACCCGAAACGCGTCTTCGTCGCCAGCGACCACGGCATGGGTCCCTACGAGAAGGAGGAGTTCCGCGTCAACGAGTACCTCCGTGAAGAGGGCTACGTCGAGGCGACACAGGGCGGCAAGGGGATGCCGTCGTGGAACCCCATCCGCACCCAGCTCCGCGAGGGCAACGACGACGACACGTGGGAGCCGAGCTTCACGGAGAAGGTCGCCGCCACCGCCGCGAAGTTCGGTGTCACCACCAAGCGCATCGGCTCCGGGCTGGACAAGCTCGGCCTGCAGGATGTCGCCCGCCGATACGCCCCCGACGGCGTGGTCCGCACGGCCAGCACGCAGGTCGACTTCCCCGAGTCGACGGCCTACATGCGCGCCCGGACGGAACTGGGCGTCCGTATCAACCTGCAGGGCCGGGACCCGGAGGGCGTGGTTCCCCAGTCGGAGTACGAGGCCGTCCGTGACGACCTCATCGAGGACCTGCGCGACATCGAGGCACCGGACGGCGAGCCGGTCTTCGAGGAGGTCGGCCCCAGCGAGAAGTACTTCTCCGGGCCGTACACCGAGAAATCGGTCGACATCGTCACCGTCCCGAACGACTTCCAGCACTTCCTCTCGGCCCAGCTGCTGGGCGAGCAGTTCGACGACCCGACCGAGCCGTGGAACCACAAGCTCCCCGGCGTCTTCGCGGCCGCCGGTGAGGGCATCGACGGCGACTCCGTGACCGACGATGCCCACCTGTTCGACGTGGCCCCGACCATCCTCGCCGCCCTCGGCCTCCCGGTCAGCGACCGGATGGACGGCCGCGTCCTGCCCCACGTCGAGGAGACCGAGGCGTGGAACTACCCGCCGTACGAGGTCGAGGAGGCGTCCGTCTCGGCCGAGGACGCCGACGTGCAGGACCGCCTGGCCGACCTGGGCTACCTGGAGTGACCACGCCCCCGCGAACGACACGGACACACGGACCGCCGTTCCGGTCGTCCACACGACAGTAGTCGCGAGTATTTCTTTTGAATATCGGTTAAGAGCCGTTATTCGTATTTTAAATCCTATATTAGCGGTATTTTCTCGAAAATCGTCGCCATAGACAGAGAACTTCGTCGGAGCCGGCCCGTCAGCCCGCGTCGTGACACGACGGACGTGACAGGCAGGTGGGGCCGTCCGCGTTGCGAGCGGCGTGTGAACGCCGTGTGAGCGGCCGAACGGAACGAGGGACCCGGACAGCGCCCGGCGTCACGGAGTGGCGCTCGACGACGCAGCAGGCCCCCGCCGGGAGCGTGTGGCTGGCCGGTGACCGACCCCCGACAGGAACACGAGGGAGCCCCCCAGCTGCCGCGCAGTCGAGTGTGCGGGCCTGACCGGGGGGCGCCCGCGACAGGAACACACGAGTGGTGTCTTCGGGTCAGTCGGCGTCGACGGGCAGCTCCCTGGTCTGCTCGAGGATGGGGCGCGGGCAGTGCTGGGTCTGCCACGCCAGTCGGGATTCGATCTCCTGCCGGCCACTCTCCTTCAGGAGGTACTCGTTGGTCCGGCGGTCCTTCTGTCCCTTCTCGACGAGGCCCTTCTCGACGAGCGTGTCGAGGTTGGGGTAGAGACGGCCGTGGCGGACCTCCTGGCCGTAGTACTGTTCGAGTTCGTCCTTCACCGTGACACCGTTCGGACCGTCGAGGCCCGCGACGATGAACAGCAGGTCACGTTGGAATCCAGTCAGGTCGTGCATCATGGGTTGCAGCGGTCGAGAAATGACTGTTCTGCCGTATATATCCACGAGACCGTCGAATTCTTTACCCCCTCGCTAAGGACCCACACGGAACACGAAACCGTTACATCGACGAACCGGAACGTGTCGTATCTGCTCTTATCAGGCGTCTAAACACCCGCTACGCGGAAGATAACGAAGGGTACGTAGCCGAATCGTACACACGCCCCACCCGAGCGGCTGTCGCACGGTCGAGGCCACGGGGCGACGGCTCGCGGGAGGCTCTGGCACACGGCCTGACGCGGGTCGTCACTCTTCCTCCGGCAACCTGATGGAGAAGGTCGTTCCCTCGCCGGGTGTGGACTCGACGTCGATGTCGCCGCCGTGACTCTCGGCGATCTTCTTCACCAGGGCGAGGCCGATGCCCGTCGAATCGTGGATGTCCGACCGGTAGAACAGGTCGAACACCCGGTCGATGCGGTCCTCGGGGATACCACGGCCGTTGTCTGCGACCGTGAACAGCCAGTGGTCGTCCTCGCGGGTCGCGTCCACCTCGACGTGGGGGGTCGCGTCGCCGCTGTACCTGATGGCGTTGCTGAGCAGATTCTGGAACAGTTCGACCAGCTGGCTCCGCTCACCCTCGATGGTGGGGAGGTCCCCGACCTCGACGGTGGCGTCGCTCCCGTCGATGGCGACCTCGAGGTTCTGCTGGGCGGTCTCGAGGATCCGCTCCATCTCGACCTCCTCGAACTCCTTCTCGCGCCGGCCCACGCGCGAGTACTCCAGCAGGTCACGGATCATATCCTGCATCCGCTCGGCGCCGTCGACGGCGAACTCGACGAACTCCTGGGCGTCCTCGTCGAGGTCGTCCTTGTACCGGCGGTCCAGCAACTGGAGGTAGCTCGACACCATCCGGAGCGGTTCCTTCAGGTCGTGAGAGGCGACGTAGGCGAACTGCTCCAGTTCGGCGTTCGAACGCTCCAGCTCCGCGATGGCCTCGTCCAGCTCTGCCTGCGTGGCCTTCCGCTCCGAGATGTCGCGCCCGATACCGCAGATGTAGCGGGGCTCGCCCGTCTCGTCGCGGACCAGCGAGGAGGTGAACTCGAACGGGATGGGGTCGGCATCCGTGTCGCCGACGACCTCGAGTTCGGCGGTCGCCTGGCCCTCCGAGACGACCTCCTGGAGGCGTTCGGCGGCGCGCTCGGCCCCCGCCGTACTGAAGAACTCCAGCGCGCTCGCGCCCTGGAGTGCCTCGTCCCTCCGGCCGGTCACCTCGTTGACCCGGTCGTTCCACCGGACGAAGCGGAAGTCGAGGTCCAGCACGAAGAACACCTCGCTGAGGCTGTCGATGACCGACTCGAGGAACGCCCGCTCCTCGCGGAACGCTCGCTCGGCCCGCCTGGTGGTGGTGACATCGCGCACGACCACCTCGAACATGTCGGCGGCAACCGGCTCGAAGGTCGCGGTGAAGTGCCGGCCGTCCTGCTCGTCGTGGAGCTTCCGACTCTCATCCATCTCGAGGACCGCCCGGCCGGCAGCCATGATATCGGTCTCGTCGTCGACGAGGTCACCGAGCTGTTGCCCCACGATCTCCTCGCGGGGGAGGTCGAGCTGGGTGGCGGCCGAGGCGTTCACCATCCGGACGGTGCCGTCCCGCTCGACGTGCGCGACGTACTCGTCGGCCCGGTCCAGCAGGTCGGCGACCGCGTCGCCCGCGAAGGGCGCCCCCTCCTCGTCGGCCCCGACGAGGTCGAGGATGACCGCCGCCAGCGCCTCGGGCTCCTCGCCGGGACTCACCGCGTCGTACAGCGCTTCGGGGACGTTGGTTCCGGTGCCGTCGGTCTGGAGGACGACCGGGATGTCGAGGGAGCGGTCGTCGAGCCGGTGGAGGAACGCCCACGTCTTCGGGTCGAGCAACCGCTCGTCACAGACGACACAGTCGACCGGTGAGCGCAGCAGCTGCGAGACCGCCACGTCCGTCTCGGCCGCGACGCTGGTCAGGAAGGTCGCGTCACCGACCTTCGAATCCGGGAGCGAGACGACCGTCGATGGACGGGGGCCGACGTAGAAGACGTGGACTGCATCAGTTCCAATTGACATATCAATTAGGCGGTAATTCTGTCGCGGCTCGCGACCGAGCGGGTTCGCTCCCCGTTCGTTCCAGAGCCTTTAGTTGTTGTTGGCCATCTCCCTACCAGTCGGTAAGCGGTTCCGGTTACCAACGTTTCGCCGAGAGTATATGTCTCTGCGGTGGGGTCGTGTAGACGTGACCGACGAGCGCCCCCCATCCCCGACCGCCGTCCGCCTCGACGACCGAGCAGGCCATCGAACCGTCCCCGCCACGGCCGACCGACACGCCTGCGACGCCGCCGGTGGTGAGCAGCGTGAGTAGTCAGGAGCCACTCGAGACGGACACCTCGGCCAACTGGCCCAGGTTCACCCTCCGGTACACGTTCAACCCCGAGGAGCTCGACGCCCCGGTGTCGTTCGACCCCGACGAACTGGTCGTCTTCGACCCCTCCAACGGGGACGACGACGCCTGGATATCCGCCACTCGCGAGTCCTACGTGGATATCAAGGACGCGCAGTGACAGGCCCGGGCCACCAGAACCCCTTCGAGAGCGCCGCACGACAGCGCCGTCCAGGGACGGCCCGCCGGCTCCCGCGTCCGTCGTGGCTATCGGTCAGCCCCGCCCCCCGCGTCCGTCGTGGCCCTGTGTGGCTACCCGGCGCGTAATAATCAGGCTCGGCGGACAGACGCCGGATATGAGAGACCCGGATACGGTGTTCGAGCAGTGCCCCGACTGTGGGAAGTACCGCGTGAAGCTGAGTACCCACCGCTGTGACGGTCCTACCACCCGGTCCCCGACCCGGGAAGAGCGGGTCCGGAGTGCCGAGGCCGACCCGCGCGACGACGACGACGACGTACTCCTCCTGCCGAGTCGGACGGTCGATGGGTCGTACGCCTACCACGAGGCCGACGCGGACGGACTCCCGGCGTGTGGGGGCGGCGGCGCACTCGACGACGAGGACTGGCTGACGCTGACCCGGCGCGAGGCACGCGAGCGGAGCCACTCGCCCTGCAAGACCTGTCTCCGGATAGCGGTCGGCCCATCGGATACCGCCTCGGTCATCGAGGCCGCCGAGCAGGACGCGACCGAGACCTGACGGCCCGGCGAGCGAGCCGCACCGACCCACCAGCGACGCCGCAGCTACTCGACCAGCCACTCCGCGACCAGGACACTCCCAACGCCGAGGGCGATGCCGGCGACCACGTCGGTCGCCCAGTGGATGCCGAGGTACATCGTCGAGACGACGACGCTGGCCGCCAGCGGGACGGCGATGGCGGTCCAGCGGGGATAGCGCTCCCGGGTCCGCCACGCGAGCAGGGCCACCGTCACCGACAGCGAGGCGTGGAGCGAGGGGAAGACGTTCGTGTTGGCGTTCACCTGGCTCGTGACGATCTGTGCCCGCGGGTACGCCGCGTAGAGGAGCGGCTCGACCGCGTCGGGAATCCGGTTCCGGGGGCCGTAGGAGACGAACAGCGTGTAGCAGACCACCCCGAGCCCGTAGTTCAGCCCGAAGGCGACCGCCGCCCGCTTCAGATGCCGGAGCTGCGGATGGAGCAGGTACGCGAGGAACGGGAACGTGAGCAGGATGGTGTAGCCGAACAGGTAGACCGCCGAGAAGTAGGTCGTCAGCCACGGGGTGGCGACCGACTGGACGTGGGCGACGAGTGTCCCCTCGATGCTGTAGATGCGGTGCGTGATGTTCCAGCCGACGACCCACGACAGCTCCGGGCCGTACTCGCGAGCGACCTTGTTGACGGCGAGGACCCCGCCGAGGAAGGCGAGGTACGGCGCTGCCTCGCGGAGCCGTGTCCGGAGGTCACCGGGGCGCTCCCGGCGGAGGACCAGGGCGGCGACACCGGCGTTCAGCAGCACCACCCCACCGAGGACGACGGCGAGCGACTCGGCCAGGCTCACGGGTCAGGTTCCGAGCAGGTCGCCGTCGCTCGAGTACCGATACCCCGCATCCCGGAACGCCTCGCGAGCCCGCTCGACGTCGAGTTGGCCGGCCTCACCCGGGAACGGGAGCTCCGGGTCCTCGCCGTTCCAGACGAGGCTGGGCGCCACCGACCGGTGTCGGGCCAGCGGACTCGCCGCCGGCTGGCCGTAGCGCTCGAACACCTCGCGGGCGAGGAACTGCTTGTCGAGCAGGCGCCCGACCGCGCGGCGGAATCGGGGGCTGCTCAGCGCCCCGCGGCGGACGTTGTAGCCGACCTGGTAGCAGGTCCGCGGCCGGGTGACGTGGAGGTTCAGCTCGTCCGAGCGCCCGACTTCGGGGACGTCGGCCGGCATCACGCCCGAGGCAGTGGCGTCGGCGTCGCCGGCCCGGACCAGTTCCACCGCCGCACCGCCCGACGGCACGACCGTGAAGGCGAGCTGGTCCGGGGTGAACCCGCCGGCGAACGGCGCGAGGTGGTCGGCCAGCCCGTCGCGGGTGAGGAAGTGGTCCTCGTTGCGCGCGAACACCAGCAACTCCCGGGGGCGGCGGCGCTCGAGACGCAGCGGGCCGCTCCCGACCGGGTCCGGGTTCGACCAGACCAGCGCCTGCGTCACCGCGCCGTTCGGGTCCAGTCCCGCCACCGTCGCCTGCTGCGCCTTCGCCTCCCAGACGTGCTCCGGGAGGACCGGTGCCGTCAGGCTCCGGGTCGCGACCGGCCGCGAACTCGGGACGAGCGACAGCCGGACGGTCCGCTCGTCGACGGCCTCGGCGTCGGTGACGAGCGAGCCGAGCCCGCGGAACCGGGGCGCCGGCACCGGGCTCTCGAGTCGCCCGAGCGAGGTGTCCGCGAGCAGGCGGTAGGTGAACGCCACGTCCGACGCGGTGAGGTCGGTCCCGTCGTGCCAGGTGAGGTCCTCGCGGAGTTCGACCGTCGCCACCGGCCCCGGCGCGTCCGGTGGCCGACTCCACGTCCACGACGACGCGAGCCACGGCCGGACCTGCCCGTCGACCCACCGCCCCAGCGGGTCGTACAGGAGGTCGGTGATGGTGCCGCTGGCACGGAACTCCGGGGCGAGCGGGTTGAGGCTCTCCGTCGGGCGCGAATCGGTGAGCGTCATCCGGAGGGCGCGTTCGTCCTCGCTGGTGTCACCCGACAGCCGGTCGGCGGTACCGGCGGCGTCGCGGTCGAGGCCGAGGTAGCCCAGCGGCGTGTGGATGGGCCGTTGCTCCCAGCCCGCGTAGCCGTCCGCGCGGGTGACACGAATCTCGTCGGGGAACGCCACTACCGAGAACGGCTGGTCGCGGACGACCGAGCGCTGGAGGCGGGCGAGCGTCTTCCGGCGACGCTTCCCGGTCTGGGCCCGCTGGCGCTCCAGCAGCGCGTCGACGTCGAGATTGGCGTACCCGTACGGGTTCTGCGTACCCGGCTCGGCACCGAACCGGGAGTGGAGGAGCGGCCGGAGGAAGTCAGGGTCCGGCCGGCCCCGCATCGGCGCGATGAAGATATCGAACGCGTGGTTCAGCAGGACATCGCGCAACAGCACCTCGTTCGACATCGGGGTGATGCTCGCCTCGATGCCGACGGCCTGCAGGCGCTTCGCGAGGAAACGGGCGATGCGGATGGCCCGCGGGTCGGCGTCGGCGGGGGCGGTCTTGATGGTGAACGAGAGCTGTTCGGGCGCCTCGCGGTTCATCAGTGCACCGACCTGCCGGACACAGCCGGCGCTGGCTGCGAGGGTGCCACCGCCGAGCGCGCCGAGGACGCGGCGGCGGCTGACTGTCGACTCGGAACCGCTCTTGGACTGTGGGTGGGTCGAATCCATCGTACTCCGTGGGCTGCTATCGAGGAGCCGGGGGAGAGGGCACGCAGCGGTCCACACCGGCTGGTCGTTCTGGAAACGATACGGGCAGGGCTCCTTGTTACCAGCCCGATAAACGGTCGTGAAGGGACGGAACGGTCGGAACAGGCGGGTCCCGGACGGGTCGTCGGGCTCAGAGCCCCGCGAGCGGCCAGACCAGCGCGCCGGTCCAGACGAGGATGCCGGGGGCGCGGTAGCGGTACCGGTGGACGGGTGTCTCGGCCCAGCGGACGCCACCGGCCGCGATGAGACCGAGGCCCACCAGGAGGACGGCCCGGTGGGCAACCACCTCGATGGTGAGGGCGGAGAGACCGAGGGAGGCGTAATCCAGCAGCAGGCCGACACCGAAGCCGCCGACGGCGGCCGTGAACGCCTCGTCGGCGGGGAGCCGTCGGCCCAGCAGCCCGACGGCCACGGGAAGGCCGACGGCGAGGACCAGGTAGCACGGTGCCGCGATGACCTTCGGCGAGAGCGCCGGGAGCGCACGCTCGAGTTCGACCGCCACGACCCGGATTACGAGCGGCGTGAGCAGCGGGATAGTGACCAGCGCCGCGTGCGCGGTGGTGGCCTGCCGGCGCTCGGCGACCGCGCGGAGCGCCGCGGTGACGGTGGCGCGCCGGGCACCCACGAGCAGCAGTCCGAGCGAGAGCCCGGCCACGGCGAACTCGTCGTCCGGGACGGGCCAGTCCATGACCTCGACGACCGTGACCCAGCCGTCGGCGTCGCTGGCGCCACCGTTGCCGAAGCGGGCTCGGCGCATGTCCGATACGACACCGGTGCCGTAGAACTCGTGTTCGATGGCGTACTGGCCGCGTGCGACGCTGCCGACCGTGTGCCGGAGGCGGAACCAGTCCCAGTGCTCGTGGTGGGCCTGGACCATCGTCAGGGGTCGGTCCCCGTTCTGGACCTCGTAGAGGCGGGCGTGCATCCGGGCGCCGAGGTACGACCCGTCGTGGAGCTGGGCGGTCTCGTCCATCCAGCGGCCGTCCTCGCCGGGGTCGTCGCCGTACGCGACGTAGGTGTAGCGCGTCGCACCCCTGGTGTCGGACCACGCGACGCCGCTCCCGTTCAGGACGACGGACTCGCCCTCGGGGTCCTCGGCGGTCCAGTTCCGGTCGGCGTCGGCTGCGATGACCCGTCGGGTCGTCGCGGCATCCGCCTCGACGACGACGTTCATCGGGAGCGTCGCGGTCCCGAAGTCCTTCTGCCGGCTGGTGTACGCCCAGAGCCGCGGCTCGTGGTCGTCGACCGTGACGAGGCGCACGTCCTCGCGGGTCCGGGGCCCGGCGTCGCTCTCGGCCGGCCGGACGAGGGTCGGACTGGCGAGAATCAGCGCCGCCACAGCCACGGCGAGCGCACACAGCACCAGCCCGATTCGAAGGCGGGACCCCGCTCCCATCCGGTCGGCGTTCCGGTCCCCGACCAATCACTATGCAGTACCTAACGACCGCGAGCGACCCCGAGGCCGCCGTGGGCTGGCCGGGACTCCCCCCGGTGGGGTGGGCGCCTTACCCGCCCGGTAGCAAAACCATCCGGAACCGACCCCCCACACAGTGACGAGACGAAGACTCGCAGGCAGGCTGCTGGCCGTGGCGGTGCTCCTCCTCGCGGCCGGGACGCTGGTGACCGGGTTCGCCGCATCCTCGGATGGGGGCGCCGGACAGGTCACCGGCACGGACCAGCAGGTCGCACCGCCCACCGACGGGACGACGGTCGTCGCGACGGACTCGAACACGTGGCTCGGCCGGGATGGGGAGGGCCCCCGCGCCTCGGCGGAGCTGTTCGCCGTCGCCCCGAACGGGACAGTCACGTACTACAACGACACGCACACGCGGTACTGGGACGTGGACCCCGTCGAGGGCGAGGCGGCGACGGTGGAGTACGTCTACGCCGACCACCTCACGCCCGAGGAGTGCGGCGGGGAGTCGGTCTGTACGCGCAACGGCGTCGAGCGCGTGAACCTGGAGACCGGGGAGGTGACCTCGGTCTACAGCCGTGTCACACCCGGCAAGCACTCCACCCGCTGGCACGACGTGGACCGCCTCGACGAGGACCACATCGTCGTTGCCGACATCGGGCGCGACCGCGTCTACGTCGTCAACACCACGACCGGACTGGTGACGTGGTCGTGGGACGCCCGGAGCGAGTACGACCCGGCGACGAGCGGCGGCCCGTACCCCGAGGACTGGACCCACCTCAACGACGTGGAGGTGCTCGAGGACGGGCGCATCATGGTCAGCCTCCGGAACCACGACCAGGTCGTCTTCCTCGAGCGCGAGACGGGGCTGCAGGCCGAGTGGACGCTCGGCAGCGACGGCAACCACTCGCGGCTGTACGAGCAGCACAACCCCGACTACATCCCCGAGGCGCAGGGCGGTCCCGCAGTCATCGTCGCCGACTCCGAGAACAACCGCCTCGTCGAGTACCAGCGCGAGGAGGGAGGGTGGACCAAGAGCTGGGCGTGGAGCGACCGGCAGCTCCAGTGGCCGCGAGACGGCGACCGGCTCCCCGACGGCGACACGCTCGTCACGGACTCGAACGGCAACCGCGTCTTCGAGGTGAACGACGCGGGCGAGGTGACGTGGTCGATGGATGTCGCGTTCCCGTACGAGGCCGAGCGCCTCGAGACGGGCGACGAGAGCACCGACGGGCCCAGCGCACAGCGGGCCGACCTCGGCGAGCAGACGAACGTGAGTGCCGGGGGCGCGAGCGAACCCGAGTCCGGCGGGAGCGACGGCGGGCCGCTCGAGCCCGCCCGGAACGCCATCGCCGGCCTCTTCGACGGCCCGACGGCCAACGCCGTGATGTACGTCCTCCCGGCGTGGATGAGCCGCATCCACCTCGCGGCCCTGGTCACCATCGCAGTGACGCTCGTGGTGTGGAGCGCGGCCGAGGCCTACTGGTCTGCGTGGACGGTCGACCTCCACCGGCCGGTCGAGCTGGAGCGGCAGTGAGCCACCGTTCCGGGGGCGGAACGCTCCACCACGGCGACCACTGGCGCTTACCCCCCGGATAAGCAAACTCCTCCGGGCCCTCTCCTCACCAACCCGAGTCTCACATGTCGACAGGAACCAGCACCCGTCGGTGGCGCCGCCTCGCCGACCGGGTCGTCGTGCTCTCGCTCGACGACCGGTTCTGGCTCACCTCGGCGGTGGCCACCAGCCTCTGCATCTACCTGCTGTACCTCGCAACGCACCCGTACCCCGCGTACGGCGCCGGGCTCTACCTCAAGATCGCCGAGTCCATCAGCAGCCACGGCTACGGCCTCCCGGCCACCATCCCCGGCTACACCGCGGGTGGCGTCCCCTTCGCGTACCCGCCGCTGGCGTTCTACCTCGCGGCGGTCGTCCGCGACCTGACCGGCGTCGGCGCCATCGCGTACAGCCGGTTCGTGCCGGGGCTGTTCGTCACGGCGACGCTGGTCCCGTACTACTTCCTGGCGACGGACCTGCTGGGCTCCCCGCGCCGGGGTGGAGTCGCGACGCTCCTGTTCGCCGGGACGCCGGCCGTCCTCCAGTGGCACCTCTCGGCGGGCGGCGTCGTCCGCGGGCTGGCGTTCCTCCTGGCCATCACGGGCGCCGCCGTCGGCGTCCGGCTGTTCCGGACCGAGGACCCACGCTGGCTCCTGCCCGCGACGGCCCTGTTCGGGCTGACGGTCCTCACGCACCCGACGTACGCGGTGTTCTTCGGCCTGAGCTACCTCCTCCTGTTCGCCGGGCTCTCGCGGTCACTCCGGGGCCTGCTGTTCGGCGCGGTCGTCGCCAGCGGGGGTGTCGTCGTCGCGACGCCGTGGCTCCTGCAGGTCGTCGCGACCCACGGTGCGGACATCTTCCTCGACGCCTCGGGCACCCACGGCGGGCTGTTCGGCGGCCCCACGCGCCTGCTCTCGGAGTTCGTCTACCCCATCGACCTCGGGATGGAGGTGGTCGTCTTCGGCGCGGCCTATCTCGGCGCCGCCTACGCGCTCGCCACGGACCGGTACCTGCTCCCGGCGTGGCTGTTCGCCGGCGGCTACTTCATGGGCAAACCCCGGTTCATCTTCGTCGCCGGCGCGATGCTGACGGCGCTGCTGTTCTTCGAGGTCGGCCTCCCGGCCATTCGGCGACTGGCCGCGAGTTCGCAGCTCGGCCGGGACCACCGCCGCGCCGTCGAAATCGGGGCGGTCGCGCTGCTGGTCCTCTCGGCCGGTGCGACCGGCTCGGCGTTCGCCGCCGGCGCGCTCGACACGCACGACGGCGACCGCTCACAGCCCGCCTTCATCGATGGCGCGGACCGCGAGGCCATGGCGTGGGCCGCCGCCGAGACCGAGCCCGGTGCCGACTTCGTGGTACTGGGCGACGGGGCGGAGTGGTTCCCGCTGTTCACCGACCGGACCATCCTCGTGGGGCAGTGGGGGGTCGAGTGGACCGAGCCGGCCCGGTACCGCCAGCAGATAGAGCAGTTCAGGCGGGTGTCACTGTGCGACCGGGCCGCCTGCATCACCGCCTCGCTCGCGGCGAGCGGCGCCCAGCCCGACTACGTCTACGTCCCGAAGGGCCACTACACCGTCCGCGGGATGACCCACCAGCAGGCCCCCGGGATGCGGGACTCGCTGGCCGCCTCCGACCGGTACGAGCTCGTCTACGAGAACGAGGGGGCCATCGTCGCCCGGGTCACGCCGTCCGAGCCCGACACGTCGCCTGCACCTGACATGCGGCCCGAACCCGACGCACCACCCGACGAGCGGCGTGCCGGCACCATCCGCCCATCCACCACGGTGTCTTCAGGCGGCGACACGCCGTCTTAGCGGCTACATAGTAAATCCGTACCTGTCCGATGGAACTGGTACGAGGGTTCGATACGTATGGCCGAATGTACAAGCTGTGGCGGGTTCGTGACCGACGACTACGTGCGCGTATTCGGGGACAACGAGGGGAACATCTCGGAGTGCCGGAGCTGCCGGGCACGCTCGAGTCCCTCGGAGGAGGACGAAACCGAGGACGCCGACGAACGCGTGGTCCTGCTCCGGGATGTCGCAGGAGACGACTCGACCGGCGAGGACGGGAACGAGAGCGAAAACGAGAGAGCGGCGGTCGCTTCCGACACCGGGGCGACTCCCGAGAGCGGTGGAACGTCGGTGTCGAGCAGCGGCGAGGCAGCATCCGACGCCCCCGAACAGGGGGCGTCGGGGGCCGAGAGCGGAGGGGCACGCGAGCGCATCGCGGGCTTCTTCTCGTCGATTCGGGGCTGAACGGCCAGCCTCCGGCGGGTGCAGACGGGGTGTGACCCGGAGCTACTCGTCGAGTTCCACGCCGGGGAGCGTGACGATCTTCCCGCGACCCATGCGGGTCCGCTCGATATCGCCGCCCTCCTCCATCGAGGAGAGCCGTCGGCTCACCGTCGCCTTCGACCAGTCGACCTCGTCGACGATGTCGCTCTGTTTCATGTAGCCGCCGTTGACCTCGACGAGCCGGCAGATGTACTGCTCCGGCGAGAGGAGGTCGGGGTCGGGCATCTCGGCGCCAGCGGCCGCTGCGCCCTCTGTCGTGTCGGCGCCGGCTGGCGACGACGCGGCGGCGTCCGCATCGACGTGGGCGGCGTGACTCGAATCGTCCGAGCCACCGGTACCGCCACCGGCAGACGGCGCGTCGGTACCGTCGAAGCCGCCGGTCCCCAGCCAGCCACCTTCGAGCCGACCGTACACGACGATACCGCCGACCGCGAGGAGGATACCCAGCCCGATGAATATCGTCGCGTTCCGGTCGACGAGGGGCCCGCCGCCGGACGTGTCGGTCGTCTTCTCGAGCGGGTCGGTACCCTGTTCGACCTCCTTCCCGTCGTCGATGCCGTCGCCGTCCGTGTCCGCAACCGTCGGGTCGGTGCCGTACTGGGCCACCTCCTGCTGGTCGGTGAGGCCGTCACTATCCGAGTCCTTCTCTGTCGGGTCGGTGCCGTACCGCTTCACCTCCTCCCAGTCCGAGAGGCCGTCACCGTCCGTGTCAGCGGCCGTCGGGTCGGTACCGTAGTGGTTCATCTCCTCGCCGTCGAGAAGCCCGTCACCGTCCGTATCCGGGTCGCCGGGGTCGCTTCCGGCCTCGACCTCCGCACCATCGCGTGCGCCGTCGCCGTCCGTGTCCGCGACCGTCGCGGAGCTGTTGTACTGCATCACCTCGGGCCCGTCCAGCAGGCCGTCGGAGTCCGTGTCGGCGTCGGTAAGACTGGTCCCGCGGCTGGCCTCCTCCTCGTTCGAGAGGGAGTCACCGTCGGCGTCGCCGTCGCGCTCGATGGCGACGATGGGGACCGTCGCCGTGTCGACGCGCCCGCTCTCGCCCGAGCGCTTGAACCAGAGCAGGAACGTCCGGTTGCCGGTGCCGTTGGCCCCCAGACTCCGGATGTCGAACGTGGCGGCGCCGCCGTAGGACCGGACCTCGACGCTCTGGCAGCCGTGGTCGGTGACCGTCCGGTTGTCGGCACGCAGCGCCAGGCAGAGTTCGTGCTGCCCGGGGCCGCCGACAGGCTGGACGCTCACGTTCATCAGGGTCGCGCCGCCCGTCCAGACGTACGTCCGGCCGCGGGCCCGCGTGGCCACGCCGGGACCGCCGTACTCGACCCTGGTGATGCCGCCGTCGTCCTCGGCGGTGGCGGTCTCCTGGCCGCTGGTCGAACTCAACGTCGGGGTGGCGGTTGGCGTGGTTCGTGACGCGGCGGTGGCCGTGGCGGCTGGGGCGGTAGCGGGAGCAGTCATCGTAGCAGCACTCGGCTGCGTGGTCGCCCCATCCCCCGCAGCAACGCCCAGAGCGAGGGGCGAGACCACGGCCGAAAGGACCACACAGAGTGCGAGGAACGCGAGCGAGGAGATGGTCCGCGTCGAGAGGCCGTCGGCCGACATCCTATCGGTTCACCTGGCCACAGCGTGACCGCTGGTGACCTCGTAACGGAGTCGTGGTACACCCACGACCGAGCGACCCCGTCCGTCGTGGGCGAGGAATCGCGTGCCGGGAACGCGGGAGCGCGGGGGGAGTGGGAGTCATCGGAGGCGGAAACGATTGGTCGTACGAACGCTGGCGGGACGCTCGGATAAGAGTGTTCCCTAGGAGCGACGGCAGATTATGTATTCCGTAGAAGAATGACAAGAAACCGGCATAATGAAACAGTCCGGAGCGGAGTACCAGTCATCGCGACCAACCAGTTCTCGGCAACCGTCGAGTCAGGGCGACGAAGCGCCGATAACTGGTTAGAGCGCACCCACAGAGCCACTCTGTCCAGTTGGAAGTGCCACACCGGCCCTGGAATTCGGTCGGAAGCTGCCCCAGAGCGAGGGTCCGTCAGTATGCCGTAGCAATTGATATCAGATATTCTATGGTTGTGACTGAGAGACAATATCACGACCCGGTATAAACCAGAGTGGGGGGTTATCCGGCCGATTACAAAGCAACCGGTCGCCGAGAGTGCAGGTGAGGACGATGTCCGCAGGGGTCCGTACTCGGCGGCCGTGCCGATACCGCTGTATCACCTACCGTCCGCTCTCACCGATGATCGCGTCAAACTGCACCCGACCCGAGACCGAGTCCGTGGAGGAGATAGCAGTCACTGGAGGCAAGGAGTCCACTGTCGACCAGCCGCCGGGAACGCGCTACAGCTACCTCATCGCGCTTCTCGGACGGCTCGAGGGACAGGTGACCATCGACCGGGTAACCGACGCCGTACACGAGTGGGAACACGAGCACACGGAGTCGGCGAGCGGCCGAACCTGGTTCGACATCCACGAGGAACTGTACCTCGTCGACCTGCCCGTGCTCGACAGAGCAGGCATCGTGTCGTTCGACACGGGCCGGGGTATCGTCTCGAAGAGCGAGTAGCAGTGAGAGGGCGGTTATCGGCTGTTCAGGACAGTTATCAGAACCAGATAATAGCTGGAGGTTTTTTACGTTCGAGGTGGCAACGTAGGTCCAGACCTCATCCACGATGGCATCCGAAAGTAGCAGGACCCCGGGGGGCGCGTCGGGCCTGGACCGGGCGGACCCGGGCGACGTGATAGAGGACGTAGCGCAGGTAGAGGACGGGCGCACGCTGTACATCGCCCACCACGACGTCGAGGAGGACGGGCTGACGGTGACCCTCTCACTCGCGCTCGCCGCCGCAGCCGACAGTTCCCCGACGGAGTTCCTTCCGCGGTTCCAGGAGTACGTCGACCCGGACGCGCTCGATCGGATGTTCCGGCCGCAACCGAACGGGGACCTGCGCAAGGGGGGGCCGTTCCAGTTGTCCATCGAGGAGTACGACGTGGAGATATTCAACACCGGACGCATCGAAATCAGGGAGTGACGACCCGCTCGTGCGCCGTGCAGGACACCCACACCACACGCCCGCCGAGCGCCCCACCGACCGCCCGAGCGTTCTAGCGGAAATCAGCACCAATAGATACACCCCACACATCTCCATTTCAATTGCAGATTTCAGGAACGATATCCGGCAGAAACAATCTACAGGGCATCTTCCAGAATATACTGAGCAAGTCGGCAGTACCCCTGGGCTCGGTCACACCGTGAGCGCGGCGTCAAGCAGTTACCGGGAGAAGAACGCAGAGACCGTCTCGGTGATGCTCTCGCCCTGTGCCTCGGTCGACTCGGACTCCTCCTCGACGGTGAGGTCGGCGTCGGAGTGGAGCCCCTCGTCGAGATAGGGCGCGAGCGCGTCGACGAGTTCGGTCGGCTCGACGACCCCGCGGGACTGGTTGTACTCGATGATATCGTGGTCGTCGAGCTTCGGGAGATGGGACTGGTAGAGCGCGATGTAGACCCGCTGGCGCTCGTCCGAGACCAGCTGCTGGACCGTCGTGTCGTGTTCCCACGCCGCGACCTCCTCGGCCAGGTCCCGCATCACGAACCGCTCCTCCTCGTCGTGGGCAGCGAGATACCGCAGGACCGCGCGGCGCCGGGAGTTCTGCAGGATGTGGAACGCGTCGTCCTTCTCGATACTCGTGTTCGCGTCCGCCTCTGTACTCGAACTCGAATCGCCGTCGTCGGCCGGCCGCTCTGTCTGGACACTCATTGTCGTCGCCCAACCCAATGCGATTCGGGAGGATAAAGGGAAATCTCGGTTCTAGGACTTTCAGACCGTTGTGGAGTGGAATCGAACCGTTACGGAGTGGGTTGTGCTCCGTTCCGTGAATCGATGATAGCGGTTGCCATACACCCCCCACTATCACAGCCTCTGCATGGCATCAGACCCCATTTCGAACCGTTTCAATCCGTTACCCACCGCGTAAATCGACTGTTTCACACCGTTACACCCCACCGCCGTCTTGCGATTAGCGCCATCTAGCCCGATATAGCCGGGCTGTTAAGTTGGAGGGCCAGCGAGGCGGCTCGAGAGAGCGCACGGGGGACCCCAGAACGAGTGCGTGACCCATGGGCCATCGCCGCGTCCGGAGGCGGAGATGGCAGGAGAAGGCCGCGCCAGGGGGCAGGGATATCAGGATAACGCCGACACTAACAATACCCCCACAGAGTCGAGTACGGCATACCGGGGACGGCGGAGGACTGGACACTCGCCCGCCGAGAGACCCGACGGGGGCCATCTACGACCCCGGCAGTCCGCTCTACGGGGTAGAGCGGCTGTTCGGCCTCCACACCCTTCCGCCGCCGATAACAACGAGACGAGTGGTTCTGGATACGGGTATGTCTCCGCACCGTCGCGTCCAGCGACACCGGCTCTGGCGGACGGGACCGACACCGACGACGGGCCACCCACAGCCCGGAGCGGCTGCATGACCCGGAACGTCGTCCTCGACACCGTCTGGAAGGACTACTTCGACGAGTACGCCCCCGGCTGCGCGAGGCCTCGGACTGCCTGTTCGAGGGCTGTCGCACGGCGAGTTCCTGGAGCGTCCCGAGCCACACGAGCATCTTCACGGGCGAACTCCCGCACCGGCACGGCGTCGAGCACGCCGCCGCCGAGACGTTCGGCCTGCTCGGGACAGGCGACGAGACACAGGGCATGGCGTTCGACGACGAGGTCGAGGAGCGCCTCCAGACGCTGGGCCACCTCCAGGCAGGCCCGAAACGACCGCTCCATGCCCCGAGACAGCCCTGAATCGGGATTACGGCTCGGATAACAAAGCCCCTGGCGTGTCAGGAGTGGACAACTGATGGTAGGACTCTGTGGTGCAGTCGACGACCGAACGCCGCCCGACGCGTTCGTCGACGCCATCGCCTGGCGCGACGACGAGGTGGCCCACCGGTTCGTCGACGACGGGCTGTCGGTGTTCGGCTCCTTCCACCCGCTGCTGTCGGGGGAGCAGCCGGTCCGGGCCCGCAACGGGGAGGCGCTCATCTGGGTCTGGGGGGACGTCTACGGCTTCGGGGCCGACGAGAGCTACGTCCCCCGGGACGGCCCGCCGGACGGGAGCGCCCGCTACTGTGCGGACCTGTACGACCAGTACGGGATGGACTTCGTCCGCGAGTTGAACGGGGACTTCGGGCTCGTCGTCTACGACCGCACCGCGGGCACGGTGTCGCTCGTCACCGACCGCGTGGCGACGCGCCCGTTCTTCCTCGCGCGGCCCGATGGTGGGCGGCTGGTCTTCTCCTCGCAGCTGCAGGCACTGCCGCTCCACCCGGACGTGAATCCGGAGTTCGAGGCGCCGCATCTCCAGGAGTACTTCCAGCTCCGCCGGGTGCTCGGCGTGGAGACGCCGCTCTCGGGCGTGCGCGAGGTACCGCCCGGTTCCATCGCGACGGTCGACCTGGCGGACGGCTCGCTCTCGGTGGACACGTACTGGCGACCCAGCTACGAGCCGGTCGACGAGGACTTCGAGACGTACCTCGACCGGTTCACCGACACGTTCCAGACCGTGGTGCAGGAGTGGACGCGCGACGACCTCGACTACGGCATCCTCCTGAGCGGGGGGAGCGACTCCCGGCTCGTGCAGGCCGCGATGGACCAGCCGGTCACCGCGTTCCACATCGCCGACTGGATGAGCCGGGAGGCGAACGTCGCCAGCGAGGCCGCCGACACCGCCGGCGACGAGTTCCACCTGCTCCAGCGCGACCCGGACCACGAGGCCGCCGCGCTCGAGCGCAACCCCGCCATCTCGAACTTCAGCGGCTGGTTCGACCAGGCGTACTTCACGGGGTTCGACGACGAGATCAGCGAGGAGGTCGACGTCCTCGTCTCCGGACTGTACGCGGACTCGCTGTTCAAGGGCAGCAAGCTCGACGCGCGCTCGCTCTCGCTGGGGCCGGTCGGGACCCTGAAGCTCCCGTTCCGGAATCCGGTCGAGTCCGTCGAGGACTACGTCTCGCTCACGACGACGGAAGTGGTCGACCCGGTGTCGTACCTGCCGGAGCGACCGCCCATCGACTCGGTCATCGCCGACAACATCCGGGAGACCCGCGACGGCGTCGTGAGCCACGGCGTCGAGTACGGCTCGCTCCAGGACCTCGTGCTGTACGGCGACTTCTACCCGATGGGGGCGGATACGGACGCGACCTTCTCGCGCAGCCTGATGCACATGCGCCCCTACCGGACACCGTTCCTCGACAACCGCCTGCTGGACCTCCAGCAGCAGGTTCCGATGCGGTACTTCCTTCGGCGTGACTTCATCGACCGGGCGGTCGAGCAGCTCTCGCCCGAGCTGGCCGAGCTCCCCCACGCCCGGACGGGAATGCCCCTCAAGCACCGCTTCCCCGTCGACTGGGTCGGCGGGAACCTGAAGGGACTCTGGCGCAAGCACGTCGGCGACGAGACGCCACCGGAGGACCACCTCGACCACAGCCCGTGGCCCGACCGGGCGGCGCTGGTGCGAGCCCGGAACTTCCCGGTCGAGACCATCGTCGAGAATCAGGAGGCCATCCGCGCGTTGCCGTTCATCGACTACGAGGGAGCTCTCGACAGCTACCGGGCGCACATGGCCGGCGACGACGAGTCGCCGGTCCTGTACTCGCTGCTCACGTTCCTCGAGACCCCGCTCCTCGACCGGATGACGGAATCGGACGACGAGGCGAGCGAGCGACGAACGGTGGTCAAACAGTGATGATGCGGGGCCAGGCCACGCGGCGCGCGGCGCCCGAGACCGAGCGGGGACGGATGAACAAGGAACTGTTCGGCGTCTTCGGCGACCGCGACGCCTTCACCGACTTCCGTGACGAGGCGGAGTTCCACAGCGTCGTCGAGGGCGAGTCCGTGACTGTCGGCGTCCGTGACCCCGCGCTGGGCGTGGCCGACCGGACGGCCGTCGCCGAGTCCGACCGCGGGGTCTGTGTCGTCTGGGGCGAGGCGTTCACGCCGACCACGGCCGAGGCGGACCCCGCGGCGTGGCTGCTCGAGAACCACGTCGTCGGCAACGACGAGGCACTCGACCGGCTCAACGGGTCCTACCTCGCGGTGGTCGAGGTCGACGGCGACGCGCTGGTCGCGACCGACCCCCTGCGCTCGTGGGAGTGCTTCTACACGGACGCACCCGGTATCCGCGCCTTCGGGACGGACGCATCCATCTTCCGGGGGCTGCTGGGCGACCCCGCCCCGGACCGCACCGCGGTGCTCGAGTTCCTCCACCTCGGGACGGTGCTGGGCGAGCGGACGCTGTTCGAGTCGCTCGAGCGCGTCCCGTTCGACGGCTACCTCCGCGCCGCGTCGGTCGGCGAGTTCGACCGCTTCGTCTACGACCCGCAGCCGGGCGACCACGCGGCGGTACTCGCCGACCGCCTCGGCCGCGCCATCGACCGGCGGGCCGGCTACCCCGGCCGCAAGGGGCTGTTGCTGTCGGCCGGGCAGGACTCCCGGACCATCCTCGCCGGCGAGCCGGATATCACCGAGTGCTACACCGTCGGCGCGCCGGACTCACAGGAGGTCGAGGTCGCCCGGCGCATCGCCGACCAGTTCGATGCCGAACACACCGTGCTGGCGCCCGCGGCCCGCTACCTCGGCGACGTCGACTGCAAGGTCCCGTACACGCAGGGGCTACGGGAGTCGCTCCACGTCCACCACGGCGGCTACGACGACGAACTGGAGGCGGACACGATGTACCACGGCCTCCTGTACGACACGCTGCTGAAGGGGTACTTCCTCGAGTGGGACTCGAAGTCCGTGCTGGGGGTGGAGGTGCCCCAGCGCCAGCTCGTCGACGACCCACAGCCCGTGGCCGAGCTCATCGACACGCTCGGGTTCATGCCCGAGGGGAGCGACCGGCTGGCCGACCGCGTCGCGGGCCTGTTCCCCGACCTCGACCTCGACCTCGAGGACCCCCGGGCGTTCATTGCCGACCGGCTGCGGGCGGAGCTCGCGGCCGGCCAGTCGCGGGTCGACTCCGTCCACAACGCGATGGACCTGCTGGTGCTGCGGAACCAGCCGGTGATGCACTTCCGGACCCAGCTGGCGGACAACTACCTGGAGTCGTTCGTGGCCATCGACCGCGAACTGCTCCAGTGGCACCTCGAGACCCCACCCGAACACCGCCACTACGGGACGGTCGCCGACGCACTGGCGATGATGGACGACCGGCTCCTCGAACATCGCCCGCCCGGGCGACCCCACCGCATCGAGCTGCTCAACCAGATCGAGCGGTTCGCCCGGCGCAAGCTCCCGCTCGTGGGGCCTATCGAACCGGCGTGGCCGGACCGGGAGACGCTGTACGAGGAACACGACCTCGACGAGCAGTTCTTCCCGGACGACCGGGCGGTCCGGGCCCTCCCGGCCCGGCAGAAGCTCCGGGCGAACGACCTCCGCTGGTGGCTGCCGTAGCGCCCGATAACCGAACAACACGGCCATTTAACACACAATCCAACCGACAACCCATGAAAGAGAACAATTCAACAGTAACGAACGGCGCCGTCCTGCTCGCGAGTCACCTCGTCGTCACGGTCAGCGGCCTCGCCGCGGGCGTCGTCCTCGGCGGCTGGCTCGCGTTCGAGACGGGCTACTGGCGGGGCTTCCGGGCGTGGGTCGAGTCGATGGCCGACACCGCCGCGCTGCTGGCCGTTGCACTCCTGCTGGTCGCCGGGGCGGTCAGCGTGGCCACCACGTACCGTCGCGTCGCCGCCTCGTCCCGAGCCGGCGGCTGAAGGGAAGTAGCGGGTACTCGCACGGCGCGAGAGCGACGGAAACGGGCAGCGAGAACAGTTCGACAGCGAAACGCACTGGCGGCCGCCCCCAGGCGGCCTCGACCCACCACGGTCGTGACGCTGCGGCTCAGCCCTCGAGGACGAGGTAGGCGACGGACTCGTCGACGTGGCCCTGCTCCTCGTCGGCGCTCTGCTCCTCACCGAGCATGACCTCCACGCTGGAGCCGGTCAGGTTGCGGTAGCGGACGCTGACCGAGTTCCAGCCCGCGTACGACTCGACCGACGCGAGGAACACCGGGTCCGCGTAGGACTGGTCGAACTCGATGCGGGTCCAGTTCTCGTCGGCCGTCGTCCGCCCGGCCTCGGAGGCGCAGTTACTGACGGCGCCGAGCCCCGGTTCGATGGCGACGTAGGCGACCGTCTCGGGGGAGTGGTAGCCGCCGTGCTCCTCGCCGTCCTCCTCCTGGACACAGACATCGAACCCGGCCGTCGAGACGTCGTGGGTCCGGGTCACGATGGGGTCGCCGTCGCTGTCGACGGTCTGGCTCTGGGTCAGCACCACGGGCGTCGTCCCGAAGTCGGACCCGAACGAGACGCTCTCGAACTGATGGCCGACCGTCGTGGTGCCGACCTCGACACAGCGGCCGTCGGAGAGGGTGTACGAGCCCGCCTCGAGGGCCAGCATCCCGGCACTCTCGGGGTAATGAACGTCGTTCTGGTAGAGCCACTCCTCGACCCTCGCCTCGAAGCCGTCGGGGGAGACGTTGCGGACGCGGCTGTGGGCCGGCTGCGGGCCGGCGTAGGAGAGCGCCGGTGCCAGCACGACCGGGTGCTCGTAGTTCCCGGAGAGCGAGTACGAGTCCCACGGGTCGTCGAGGGAGATGGTCCGCCGCTCCGCGACCGGGCCGTCGGCGCTGCGCCCGGCGACACCGCGGTGCTGGCCGTACTGGGCCATCACGTGCTCGACGGTGAACAGGTGCCATGCGACCTGCTCGTCGAGCGACGCCTTCTCGGTCGACTCACAGAGGAACCCCGGTCGGTCGAGGACGCCCGCGACCCGGTGCATCAACAGGTCGCGGTCGGCGTCGAGCGTGTTGCCCATCCGGTAGGCCATGTCGCCCGAGAGGTCGAACTCCGCGTTGAGCGACGCGACCGTCTGCTCCCCGCTGGAGCGCGACGGGTCCGTCCACGTCGGGAACAGCGCCTGCCCGACGCCGCCGTCGCCGGACTTGTAGATGCCACGCGAGGAGTGGAGGTCGAACACCCAGTCGGGGTCGTGCCACTCGATGGTAGCCCAGAGCCCTCGCGCCAGGCGGGAGTAACACTCCTCGTCCGTCGGCGGGAACTGCCGGTTGAGGTCGTTGCTCCACGGGCGGTGGTCGGCGGCGATGGCCTGCGGGTTCGCCCGGGGGACGACCACGAGCTTCCCGCGGTCGACGGTCCAGTCGGCGATCTGGTCGGCCGCACGATAGCCGGCCTGTTCGTCGCCGTGGATGCCACCGACGACCAGCGTGGTCGGGCCGTCGCGCGCGGCCTCGTAGACGTGAACGGGCTGCTCGTGGACGGTGTTCTCGAAGATGGTGTAGTCGGAGCTCGGGGCGGCACGGGCCGGCGAAGCGCTGCTGGAGAGGGCGGCGGTGCCGAGGCCGACGATGCCGGCCGCCTTCACGAAGCTCCGGCGGGAGAGGCCGGAGTTCTCGCTGCTCGCGTCCGCGGTGCCGGTTGGGTCCGTGGTGGTGGGTGTGTCGCGCATCTCGTATCCGAACCAACACCGTCGCCAGACATATACTCTATCTTACATATAGGTAAGCGGGTCGAGTTACCCCGTAGAAAGTGGCCTGTCGGAGTCGGATGACAGGCTGGTCGGCCGGCGGGACCGGCGACCGGTGGCACACCCCCGGTACAAAAAGGGTATGAACGATTACCCGAACCGTTTCGAGGCCATACCCGGAGCATAAGCAAACGGTTCCGGCGACTGGTTGTACGCGTGCAAAATATTGGAGACCTGATACACCTCACCGGGGGAACCACTCGTCGACCGTCAGCGGGGCAGCCGGCCCGCCGGAGATGGAGGGGGTAACCGTGGCGGACTGGCTTCCCGGCGGGGACGAGGAGCCCGCCGCCAACGAGGAGCCGTTCGAGGTCGACGGCTTCGACTTCGAGGGCTGGCTCGCCAGCGGCGACACCACCGAGCCGGACCTGATGGAGGAGGCGCCGGCCGAACCAGCCAGTTCGGGGGGCGGTGGGGCGGCCGGCAGTGCAGCCGGCACAGCGACCGGCATCGCGGGGCTCGCGGCGGTCGAGGAGCGGCTCTTCGACGGGGACGGGCCGCTGCTCCCCGTCCTCGCCGTCCTCGCGGCCGTCGTGTTCTTCGCCCTGCTCGCGCTCGCCGGCCCGTGGGTCGGCCCGTTCAACCTGTTCACCCTCTCGGACGGCGCGGGCACAGGTAGTGGCACCGGCGGCAGCGGCGGTGGCGCGGCCGCACCGAACGCCACCGCGACCCCGACACCCACCCCGAACGGCACGGCCAACGCGACGGCCAACGGCACGGCGACCGGCACGGCCTCGCCGACCGCGACGAACACACCCACGGCGACGGGGACGGCGACAGCCACACCGACGGGAACACCATCCCCGACGGGGACGGCCTCGCCGACTGCGACGGCGACCGACTCACCGACGCCGACTCCAACCCCGACCCCGGCATCTACCCCGACGCCCACCTCGAGCCCCACACCGACGCCCAACCCGACACCCACACCGACGCCCACACCGACGCCCACACCGACGCCGGAACCGACCCTGCCGGAGGGAACGCCGACCCCGCCGGATGACGGTGGGCTGCCGCTCCTGCCGGACGACGGCGGGACGCCGACACCACCGAGTACCTCGACACCGACACCGGCGCCGACGTCACCGCTCGACCCCATCCTGAACCCCATCGGGCTCTAGGAGGCGGTCGATCGACCTCCTCCCGCGCCTGAAGACGCGGCCCGACGCTGACTCACATTCTCCCGGCCACCCGCCTGCGACCTGACCGACGGTGTCCCGCACGCCGCACTCCGTCCACCGGGCGCCCCTCAGGTCCACACGGTCTCCGCCCGCCGTGGGCACACCCGTGCGAACAGTCCCACGGCGGAACCTCACCGCTCGCCGTGGATGGTTGCGCACCCGAACGAGACTGCAGCGTACCGTTCTGGGCGGGTCGCGGTCCGCCCGAGACTCAGACCAGCGCCCGACCCAGTCGCACGAACGCGTAGCCGAGCGCGACGGCGACGGGCGCCCCGAGCGCGAGCGCCACTGCCACCGTGGGGGCGAGGCCACCCACTCCGCTGCCGAGTTCCCTGGTGGGGACGGGGGCGACCCGTCCAGGAACCGGGACCCGCGACGCGGAGAGTACCAGCACGGCCGGCGCCGTCCCGAGGAACCAGACGAGCGCCGGGCGGAGCGTCGACCCCCTGTCCCGCCCAACCAGCGCCGAGGTCCGGAACAGCGCGGCGAACGCCCCGTACGCGAGGAGCCCACCGACGAGCAGGTCCCCCCCGTCGACCCGGCGGAGGTACCAGGCACTCACGAACAGCGCGAGCGGGAGCGCGTGGACCCGAACGACGTCGTCCGGGAGCGCCGGGCCGCTCCGCGCGGCGAGCGTTCCCGCGAGGACCGCGACCACCGTCCAGCACCCGACGAGGAACAGTCGCACGTTCGTCGGTCCGGACAGCGTCCCGCCGAGGAGGGCCGCACCCACCACGACACCGCCAGCGGCCGCCAGCAGTGCCGCCGCCGAGAGCACCTCGTGGAGCGCGAACCACCCCGGTGTCGTCCCGCCCGAGGCGCCGCGCGCGCGGCGCTCGTCCACCGTGTCCGCCCCCGACCGGGCAGACCCGGCTGCGCCCGGTCGTTCCGAGCGGCCGTCGGCCGCCCCACCCCCCGTTCTGGTCCGGCGGGTCCGGTGGCTGGCCTCGGTTGCCCCGCTCGCGGCCGACTCGCGCCGCTGGGGCGGGGGGTCACCGGCGTCCGTGTCGTCGGCCGTGGGCTGTCCGCGGCGCTGGCGGTCGAGGTACGTCTCGTGCCCGAGGCGGTCGTAACGCGCGCGCTCGGTCGAGTCGGTGAGGACCTCGCGAGCCCGGTTGATACGCTGGAACTCCTCGCGGGCGTTCGGCCGGTCGCTCACGTCCGGATGGTACTCCCTGGCCTTCTCGCGGTAGGCGTCCTCGATGGTCCCGGTACTGGCGTCGGCGTCGACGCCCAGAACCTCGTAGAACGTCGCATCCTCACGCATCGGCGTGCTCGAGGGCCGGCAGCTGTTCGCGGGCCTTTCGGACCTCGCCGTCGGGCCCGTCGAACGGCGACTCGATGGTCACGTCGACGGCCCGGCCCGTCTCGTTCTCGGCGGCTTCCACCTCCAGCAGGCCGTTCTCGGTGACCGTGAACGTCACGTCGACACCGACCTCGCCCGCCGGGGCCTTCGGCAGCCCCCGGAGCACGAACGAGCCGAGGTACTCGTTGTCCGCGACGCGCTCGGCCTCGCCGCTGTAGACGCGGACGGAGACCGAGCGCTGGTCGTCACGCACGGTCCGGTAGTGGCGTGTCCGCGAGGCCGGGATGGAGGTCTGGGCCTCGATGACTGGCGAGAAGTAGCCCGCCTCGTCGTCGACCATCGTCTCGACCCCGAGCGGCCGCGGCGCCACGTCGACCATCACGGCGTCCTGCTCGTCGTTCGTCTCGGGCCCGTCGTGGATGATGCTGGCCTGGATGGCGGCGCCGGTCGCGACCACCTGGTCGGGGTCGACGTCCTCGGAGGGGACGTCGCCGAAGAAGTCGTAGACGGCCTCGCGAATCTGTGGCATCCGGGTCGCGCCGCCGACCAGGAGGAGTCGGTCGATGGACCA
This sequence comes from Haloglomus salinum, assembly GCF_024298825.1. Taxonomy (NCBI): domain Archaea; kingdom Methanobacteriati; phylum Methanobacteriota; class Halobacteria; order Halobacteriales; family Natronomonadaceae; genus Haloglomus; species Haloglomus salinum. The sequence goes on along the minus strand of NZ_CP101153.1, from coordinate 2,226,938 downwards.
CGGGTTCCGGCCGGCCGAGGCCAGCACGTCGTCGCAGATGTCGAGCGTCCGCTCGACGAGGTCGCCGGTCAGGTCGTCGAGGGTCTCGCGCGTGAGCGTCGCCTCGGCCGGGTCGTTCATCCCGAGCGCCGGGAGTTCGACCGTCGTCGACTCGTGGTGAGTCAGGTCGTGGCGGGCCCGCTTCGCGAGTTTGCGCAGGCGCGCGCTGGTCCGGGGCGTCTCGGTCGCCGACGAATCGAGCTGCGAGCGATACCACTCGATGATGCGGTCGTCCCAGTCGTTGCCCCCGAGCCGCGTGTCGCCCTTCGAGGCGAGCACGTCGTAGACGCCGCCGCTGACGTCGACCAGCGAGACGTCGAACGTCCCGCCGCCGAGGTCGTAGACGAGGACCAGTTCGGCCTCGCTCCCGTCGGCGGCGCCGACCCCGTAGGCGAGACAGGCGGCGGTCGGCTCGCTGAGGAGACGACGGACGTCCAGCCCGGCAATCTCGGCGGCCCGGCGGACGGCCGTGCGCTGGCGGTGGCCGAAGTACGCCGGCACCGTCACGACGGCGTCGGTGACCGGTCCCTCGAGGGCGGCCTCCGCGCGCCCCCGGAGCCGCGAGAAGACGAGTGCGGCGATCTGTTCGGGCGTGTACTCGGTCCCGTCCGGGGCGGTCACGCCGGTGTGTTCCTCGCCGAGGTGGCGCTTGATGCCCGCCACCGTCTCGGCCGGGCGCTCTGCCGCCCGTTCTGTCGCCTCGCGGCCGACCAGCGCCCCGTCGTCGGTGAGCGAGACGACCGACGGCAGGAGCGGGTCCCCGGACGGACCGGAGAGCACTCCGGCCGTGGCGACGGTCCCGTGTGCGACGACGCTGTTGGTCGTCCCGAAGTCGATGCCGACGGCGTGGCCTCGGGTCATCTGTATCTGGACCGGACTATCCGGTCGGGACTGGTAGTTATGGCCGTCGTAACCGGCAGAACGAGCGTTCTGTGGCGTCGCAGGACACGCGACACCCGGTCGGTGGGTAGGCCCGTCGGGCGTCGAAGTAGAACCCGGCAGCGGGGGGGCACTGCCGGGGGAACCACACCGTGCTGTGGTGGTGGTGGTGGCGGTGTGGTGGTGTGGGGTGGGGGGGGTCGGTGCACCCGGGCGAACGCGGAGACGCGGTCGCGTCGGGCGCAGACAGCCAGTGACGCTCGCTGCCGAGCGCCATCCGTCGGTACACCGGCCACGTGTGTAGTTATTCGGAGGGTAAACCACCCCAGCGGGACGATATCGCGGTGGGTGTCGACATGACGTCGCCGGGCAGGACGAGACCGGCCCGTGTGAGGATCCGACCACCGACCGCGTGGCTCAGCGACGTGACGCGAAAAGAAGGGAGCGTCGCTCAGCGTGTGGGTCAGGAGTCAGTTACGCTGCCGGCGAGCGAGCAGACCGGCGAGGGCGAGCGCACCGAACGCCGCCGCGAGGCCGAAGCCGGGCTGACCGCCGGAGTTGGTGGGTGATGGCGTGTCGTTCTGCGAGCCGCCATCTGTGAAGCCACCGCCGTTTCCGGTCGAGGTCGCGTTCGCCGTCCCGGTGGTGTTCCCGGTCGAGGTCGCGTTCGCCGTCCCGGTGGTGTTCCCGGTCGAGGTCGCGTTCGCCGTCCCGGTGGTGTTGCCCGTGGACGTACTCGTGCCGGTGGTCGTTCCCTGACCTTGCCTGTTGCTGTCGGTCGGAGTCGCCGTCGATTCACCGCCGTCACCGCTCTCGGTCGGAGTCGCCGTCGACTCGCCGCCGTCACCGCTCTCGGTCGGAGTCGCCGTCGACTCGCCGCCGTCACCGCTCTCGGTCGGAGTCGCCGTCGACTCGCCGCCGCCGCTCTCGGTCGGAGTCGCCGTCGATTCACCGCCGTCACCGCTCTCGGTCGGAGTCGCCGTCGACTCACCGCCGCCGTCACTGCTCGGCGGCGGGCCGAGTTTCTCCTCGGCCTCCTGTCGGTTCTCACAGTCGCAGACAGGGATGTAGTGACTGGTGGTGTCCTGCGAGAAGTCCGTCGTGGTGTCGCCGTTCGTGCTGCCGTTGATCTTGCCGTTGATCTGGTACCAGCCGGGCTCGCTGGGGTTCTGGATACAGTTGTCCCCGCGGGCGACGATCTGGTCGGCGGACTTCACGCCGACCGGCCCGCCGGCGAGCTGGTCCTCCTTGTAGAACTTCACCGTTATCTGGTGTTTCTCGAAGGAGATGCTCTTGTACGCCGAGAGCAGACTCTCGTCGGTCTGTGTGCCGGGGTCGTCGTTGCCCCGGTCGATACCGAAGGCCCGAACCTGGGAGGAACTACAGCTGTCGAACTGGAACGCTTCGGACGTGAGCACGATGGTGTGCATCGCCTGCATGTCCTTGCGGAGCCCCGAGGCGTAGTACTCGTTCGCCGTCGTGACTCCGGGGGCGTTGTTGTCCAGACGGGTCGTGAAGTTCGCATCCGCACCGTGCGGCGACGTGCTACTGGTCGTCGCGTCGGCGGTCCCGACTGCCGGGGGTGCCGTCGCGAAGACACCCACGAGGGCTGCCGAGAGGACCAGGGCGGTCGCCATCGCGATGCTGTTTATCGTTCGTGTCATTTGTGTGTAATCGCGTCCCGTACGTGGAAGAGACACAGGGGTAGTTATGGGCAAGGTAATGCCGAAAACGGGCGTCTAACGCCCTGTATAAAGCATTCCGGGCAGCCGGAGTAGTTGGCATAAATCCCCGGGGGTGACCGGGAGACCGGTTATAGCCCGCTGGCGTACCGCCGCCGAGGGCCGCCCGACCCGCAGTTGGTTAGCTCGTCGTCACCGTTCGGTCGGACTCGGGACCCGTCGTCAGTATCCCCGCCGCCGCCGTCAGTATCCCCGCCGCCGTCAGTATCCCCGTCCCTTTCACCCCGGTATCCACAGCGCCGGCGCAGAGGGATATTCGCCGTCCCGATACAGTCACCCGGAGTATCGGTCGTCGGGGGCAGGTTCGAGGTGGAACGGAGGAGTTCCGGTTACGTGACCGATAATAACCTAGACTGACGGCCTCGTCCAGCCATGGACAAGGTCCAGCAGGAGTGCGACCGGATTCTCGACGAGATATCCAACGCGGTCATCGTGGACGAGCAGGTCCTCGAGACCGTCCTCACGGGGTTCGTCTCGCGGGGGCACGTGCTGCTCGAGGATGTCCCGGGGACGGGCAAGACCCTGACGGCGCGGAGCTTCGCGAAAGCACTCGGTCTCTCGTTCTCGCGCATCCAGTTCACACCCGACCTGCTCCCGAACGACGTCACCGGGACGCACGTGTTCAACGAGCAGACCCGCGAGTTCGAGTTCAATCCCGGCCCCATCTTCGCGAACATCGTGCTGGCCGACGAGATCAACCGCGCCTCGCCGAAGACACAGGCGGCCCTGCTCGAAGCGATGGAGGAGGGACAGGTCACCATCGACGGGGAGACTCACGACCTCCCGGACCCGTTCTTCGTCATCGCCACCCAGAACCCCGTCGAGCAGGAGGGGACCTTCCCGCTGCCCGAAGCACAGAAGGACCGCTTCGTCATCAAGACGAGCCTGGGCTACCCCGACGACGATGGCGAGCTCGAGCTGCTGGACCGCCGGGCCGACCGGACGAACCAGTCCCCGACGGTGTCGCGGGTCTGCTCGGAGGGCGCGCCCGAGAAGCTCCAGCAGAGCCCCGAACAGGTCCACATGGAGCGTGACCTCCGGCGGTACGTCGCGGACCTCTCGCGAGCGACCCGCGAGGACGAGCGCGTGAAGGCCGGCGTCTCCCCGCGTGGCACCCAGCGGCTGTTCGAGGCGGCCCGGTCCCTGGCGGCCATCCGTGGTCGCGGCTACGCGACGCCCGACGACGTGACGACCATCGCCCCGTCCGTCCTCTCGCACCGGCTGGTCCTCACGGCCGACGCCCGCGTCAACAACGTCGGGAAGGACGAGGTCGTCCGCGACCTGCTGAACGACCTCCCGGTTCCGACGGTCGACTACGAGACCGCCCGCGCATCCGCCTGAGGCGGCCTCGCGACCGGAGCGCCGTTATCTTCCGCATAACAAACCGGCTGTCCATCTCATCCTCGACGATGCCTGATTCCACCGGTACCGGCGCCGACTCGCACGTGAACGCCGACGCCGAATCCGACCGCACAGCGCCGCGGTCGGCCACCCGCAGACGCCTCCTGACCGCGAGTGGCGGCGTCGCCGCGACCCTCCTCGCGGGCTGTTCCGGCCTCGTCCCGGAGCAGGTCAAGAGCCTCGGCGGCAGTGAGTTCGGGGACGGCAGCTTCGGGGGCTCCGGGGGTTCGGAGGGGGGGACGGGCGAGGAGGCGACCCCGTCCGGGACTGCCACCAGGACGCCGACGCCCGAGACGGACGTGGTCGGACTGTCCCTCGACGAGACCGGGGGCGGCTACGAGTTGTCGGTCACCCTGAGCCCACCGGCCGATGCCGGCGGCGCGGACTGGTGGCAACTGGAGACGCTCGACGGCGAACGCATCGTCCGCGAATCGTTCGACGAGCCCCGGACCACCGACCGCTTCATGACCGCCCGGACCGTGGACCCGGACAGCTCGAAGGTCGTCGTCCGTGGCCACGACACGGAGTTCGGCTACGGCGGGCAGGTCATCCTCGCCGATCTGGAGGACGGTAACCTCACGACCGAGGACCAGGGCGAGGAGCCGACGCAGTTCGAGAACTACGAGTTCTGAGTGGACGGGGGGCCGGCCGTCACAGTGGCCCCGGAATGGGAGAAACACCCACACAGAACGATAACCACCCCCATATTTTCCGATACCGAGCTACAATGACCAGAAGCATTCGATAGCACAGAAACACCGTTCCGAGCGTCGGGAGCGGATAGCTGCCGGCGCGATTCCGAGGGGCCCCGTACGCCGGTCGTCTCCGGCCGACACGCCCGGCCGACGCCCGGGCAGGCGAGCAGGGCGGCCCGAGCCGTGTCGGGCGGCCCCGACCGACGGGGGGAGGCCAGTCAGTTGTACAGCGCCGTCGTCAGTACGACCGCGGCGCCGAGCATGACGCCGAGGCCGGCCAGCGGCACGCCCGTCACGTTCGCGTTCTCGACGAAGATGGCGAGGAACATCGCCCCGCCGCCGACCGCGGCCGCCGCGCTGGCGTGCGTGAGTTCGACGGGCCACGTCCGGGCGTCGCCGCCGACGTGGTTGCGCAGGTTGATGGCCTGCTCGCCGAGGTCCCACGCGACGACCGTGGCGACGCCCCCGGCGAGGAGGTTCCAGATGGTCGCGCTCTGGACGACCCCGGCGGTGACGACGCTCACGAAGACCAGCGCGGTGCCGACGGTGACGTACGGGCGCTCGTACTTGCGGTAGACGGGCGCGAGCCCGGCCGTCAGCACGAGCAGCCCGATGACCCCGGGATAGAACTCCAGTTGCTGGGCCAGCGAGCCACGCCCGAGTCGCGAGAACGCGACCGCGAGCCCACCCAGCCCCCCGGCGCCGAGGATGGCACCGACAAGGCGGTGGTCGTAGCGGGCGAGCCGGATGCCGATGCCGACGCCGGCGAGCCCCAGCGCGGCGACCAGCAGCGCGTTCCGCTGGAGGCTCGACGTGGCGACGAACCAGATGGCCAGCAGCCCCGCCAGCACCGAGGCCACGCCACTGAGCGCGAGGGGGTTGCGGTCGGTCATCGCGACCACCGCTCCTGTGCGTGGATGAGTGCGGTTCCCAGCGGCTCCGACGGGTCCCAGTCCACGGTCCGGATGCCCGACTCGCGCAGCGTGGTGATGCGATTGGCCCGCTCGGTCGTGGCCAGCCGGCCACCCGGCGTCTCCGGGCTGGTCACGTCCGGACTGACGACCGTCGTGGCGTGGTCGGTCGCCTCCAGTTGCATCGCCGCCTCGACGGCGAACGCGTCGAGGAGCGGCGAGAACAGGACGACCTGCGTCTCGTTGCTGAGGCGCCGCCGGAGGTCCGTCAGCGCGCTGCTATGGTCGGCCGCCGCGGGTTCGTCCGGCGGGTACGGCGAGAGCGACGGATGCGTCGCGAGTAGCTTCCGGGCCCGCGTCACCTGGTCGCGACCGGTCCCCGGCGGGAGCCAGCACGCCTCGGAACCGCCCAGCGACGCCAGCCCGACGGAGTCGGTCGTCTCGGCCAGCGACGAGAGGAGCTGTTCGGCCGCCGCGAGCGAGTGCGCGACGGCGTGTGGCTCCTCCTCGCCGGGTGAGCGGTAGGCCGACGCCCGGACGTCCAGACAGAGGACGACCGAGGCCGCCCGCTCCTCTCGGTACTCCGTCGTCGTGAGGTCGCCGGTCCGGGCGAACCGGCGCCAGTCGATACGGCTCATGTCGTCGCCGCGCTCGTACTCGCGCGTGCGGTGGAACTCGACACCGCTGCCACCCTGGTCGGTGACGATGCGACCGACGAGCTGGCTCGTCTGGTCGCGCAGCGGCACCTCCGGCACCTCCGCGACGCACTCGATGGTGGTCTCGGCGGCGACCTCCGTCTCCACCTCGGCGGCGCCGGCGATATCGCGGGCGATGACCGTCGCGGGCTCGAACCGGTGGGTCCCCTGCGTCGCCGTCACCGTGTACGAGAAGCTGGTCGACTCGCCCGGGCGGAGCGTCGCGGCGTGGCGCGGCGTGCCGCCGGTCACCGACAGCATCGGCGGCACGCCGTCGACGAGGCGCAGGTCGGGGAGGATGCCGGTCCCGGTGTTGCGGACCGTGACCCGGACGGTCACCTCGTCGCCGTCGCTCGGGTCCTCGTCGGAGAGCCGCCGCTCGAGGTCGAGCGAGACGGTCGGTTCGGTCGGGAGCTGCGGGTAGGCGGCGTAGGCGACGCCGACCACCGACAGCAGCAGGACCGAGGGGCGCTTGAACAGCAGGCCGGCGGCGCCGGCGAACAGCGCGACCGCGATGACACCACGCCAGCGGCGCGTCTTGCGAGTGGTCGTCATCGGTCTCCCCCCTGGAGTCGCGAGACCTCCCGGGCGGCGCGTCGGGCGCCGTGCTGGAAGGTCGACTCGCCACGGAAGACGGCGACGAGGCGCTCGCTCAGGCCGGGCGTCCGGCGGCTGGAGAGGAACGACGCCGCGGCGGCATCCTCGGTCCAGGTCCCCCGGGCGATGGCGTCGCGCGCCTCGTCACGGCTCAGCCCCCGCGTGCGCTCGAGCGTCGTGAGCGCCGCCGCTGCGACCCGCTCGCGAGTCTGCTGGTGGCGGTCGCCGAACAGTCGCTCGCGGACGCCCACGCCGTCCTCGACGAAGTCGTCGAACTCCTGGCCCGGGTGTGGAACGCGGTAGACGTCCTCCGGGTCCGGAGGCCGGGACTCGTCGATGCCCTCGACACCGCGTGCGAGCAGTACCGCGACCACGACGGCGACCGCGAGGACGCCGAACGCGGCCACGAACACCCACGGCCCGCCGATGGACTCGGCGACACCCTGGACGGGGATAGCGGCCGCGAACGCCGGGGTGAACACGGTGAACACACCCACCACGAAGGCCACGAGGCCCAGCGTGCCGAGCAGCGTCCGGGCCCGGCTCATACGGTCCCACCTCCGCCGATGCGGTCGAGCCCCTGCCGGGCCCGTTCACGCCGCTCGTCGGTCACGGGTTTCCCGCCGTAGCGGACCTCCTCGAACGTCTCGGTCAGCGTCCGGACGGCACCCGGGTCGTGGCCCTCCTCGATGGCGGCCGTCGCGCACTCCGAGGGTGTCCGCCGCTGGGGTTCGTCGATACCCGTCTCGGAGACCATCGACAGCCACGCCCGATGGACCTCGTTGGATGGGGTCCCCTTCGGCCACGCCGTCGCGCTCGAGGACGATGCCACCTCGTCACCGACGAGGACGCCCTTCATCGCGAGCGCCAGTGCGAGCAGGTGGTAGCGGTACCGGTACGCCAGCGCGAGCGCGAGGACGAGGAGGAGCAGCGGCAGGAGATCCATCAGCAGGTTCAGCAGCCGCTGGAGGAGGCTCGGCTCCCCGCCGGTGCCCATCCCCTTGCCGTCGCCCGCCCCGAACTGCCGACCGCTGTCTCCCGACTGGGCGGCCTGGGACTCGCCCTCCTGCCCGGAGTTCTTGGCGGGACCTTCCTTCCCCTCGTCGTCGGACTCGGAACTCGGGGCGTTCTGGCCCTCCTCGTTCGAGGACCCGCGTGTCTGCAGGTCCGAGTCGTCCTCCGAGCCCTCTTTCGCCACCTTCGCCTTCTCCGTGCTCTCCTCGTCGAGCGCGCCCTTGGCGGCCTCGCCCCCTTCCTCGCCGATGGGGAGCTTCGAGAAGTCGATGTCGACGACGTCGTCGGGCTCCTGCTCGAGCGTGGAGCTCAGTGTCGTCGCCGAGACCCCCGCCGCGCCGATACAGCAGACGGCGAGCAGCAGGGCGAGGTAGCTATCCCGGTTCATCGCGGTGCACCTCCGTCGAGCGTCGCGAGACTACAGTCACTCGTCTCTCACACGCGGGGAATCGGGCATTATTATCGGCACCGTAACCCGAAGTTCCGGGGAACGGGCCGGAGAAGGACGCTCGCTACCGGCAGCTGGGGCGGCCGGGACCACGCAATAGCCACGGGGGAATCCGTCGTGTCGCTTAGCCGCGCGATAATAAACCCCCTGACCCTGCAAGGGGTGATAACTCCATGTTGGCAGTCATCCTTGCGGCCGGCGAGGGCACACGGATCCGGCCGCTCTCGCGGGGGGTCCCGAAACCGATGCTTCCGGTCGCCGGCCAGCCGCTGGCGGCCCACGTCGCCGACGCCGCGGTCGCGGCGGGCGCGGACGAACTGGTCTTCGTCGTGGGCTACCGCGGCGAGGCCGTCCGCGAGCACTTCGGCGACAGTCACGGGGGCGTCCCGGTCCACTACGCCGAACAGGACGAACAGCGCGGCACTGCCGACGCCGTCCACGCCGCGCGCGAACACATCGACGGCCCGTTCGTCGTCCTGAACGGCGACAACTGCTACGACCCCGAACCGCTCTCGGCGTTCTTCGAGGGCGGCCCGGCCGTCGGCGCACAGCACGTCGACGACCCCACGAACTACGGGGTGCTCACGCTCGACGACGGCGTCGTGACGGGCATCGAGGAGAAGCCCGACGACCCGCCGTCGGACCTCGTCAACACGGGCGCCTACCGGTTCCCGGCCGAGGCGAAGGAGCGGCTCGAGGTGTCCACGAGCGAGCGCGGCGAGCGCGAACTCACGGACGTACTGGCCGATGTCACGGACACCCACACCGTCAGGCCGGTCGAGATGGAGCGGTGGATGGACGTCGGGCGGCCGTGGGAGCTACTGGAGGCCAACGAGCGCTACCTGGCGGACGCCGAGGGCGCCGTCGCGGGCGAGGTCCACGAGGACGCCGAGCTTCGCGGCCCGGTCGTCGTCGAGGACGGCGCCACGGTCGATGCGGGCGTCGTCGTCGAGGGGCCAGCGCTCGTCCAGTCGGGGGCCTCGGTCGGTCCGAACGCGTACATCCGCGGGTCGACCGTCGTCGGCCCCGACGCGACGGTCGGCCACTCGGTCGAGGTGAAGAACAGCCTCCTCATGCGCGGGGCGACGGTCGCACACCTCTCGTACGTCGGCGACAGCATCCTCGGCCGTGACGTGAACTTCGGGGCCGGGACCCAGGTGGCGAACCTGCGCCACGACGGGGCCGACGTCGAGCTGACGGTGAAGGGCGAGCGCGTCTCGACCGGCCGCCGGAAGTTCGGCGTCGTCTGCGGCCACGAGAGCAAGACCGGCATCAACGCCAGCCTCGAACCGGGCGTCACCCTCTCGGTCGGGGCGACGACCGGGGCCGGCGAGACGGTCGCACGCGACCGGTGACAGTGCGCCCGGCTCCCGACTGCACGCATCCTCCATGAAACGCAACACCGTCACCGCGTTCTTCTCCATCGCGGGGGGCCGTATCGCGGTCATCATGGTCTCCTTCCTCATCACGCCCGCCCTCGTCTACTTCCTGAGTCAGGCGGAGTACGGGGCCTACGGGGTCGTGATGGCGGTGTTCGGGATGCTGATGATCCTCGTCAGCTCCGGCATCAACAGCGGTGTCCGGAAGTTCCTCGCGGAGGAGCGCGACGGGCACGAGGACTGGGCCAGCGAGGTGTTCGGCTTCTACTTCCGCGTGGCGCTGGCGCTGGCGGTCATCCCGGCAGTGCTGCTGGCCCTCGCTGCCTACACCGGCATCATCGGCCGGTTCATGGGCCCGAAGTTCGAGCCGTACTTCTACCTGCTGGCGGTGCTCACACTCGCCGCGCAGTTTCGCGAGTACGTCCGCCGGGCGCTGATGGGGCTCGAACTCGAGCACATCTCCGAGCCCATCAAGGTCCTCCACAAGGTGGCGTTCGGGGTCGCGGCGGTGGCGCTGGCGGCGCTCGGCTTCGGCGTCAAGGGCGTCCTCGCCGGCGAGATAATCGCGAGTTCGCTCGCGTTCGTGGTCGCGTTCTACTTCATCGTCCAGAAGATCTCCATCAGGGAGGCACTCACCGGGACCACACCCGCCTTCCCGCGGCGCGAGCTGTTCAACTTCAACTACCTCACGGTCGTCTACATCTTCCTGCTGACGTCGATGTACCACGTCGACGTGCTGATGGTCAACGAATTCGTGAACAGCCAGACCGCCGGCGTCTACAAGGGCGCGCTCGTCATCGTCCAGTTCCTCTGGCTGGTGCCCCGCTCCGTCCAGTCGGTGCTTATCCAGTCGACGTCCGGGCTGTGGGCCGACAACGACATCGAGCGGGTCAACGAGATGGCCTCGAAGGCGACCCGCTACACCCTGCTGTTCACGCTCCTGCTGGCTATCGGACTGGGCGCGCTCGCCGCTGACTTCGTCCCCATCTACCTGGGCGAGGACTACGCGTCCGCCGCCCTCCCGGTGCTGCTGTTGCTCCCGGGGACGCTCGGCTTCGCCGTCGCACGGCCCATCTTCGCCATCAGCCACGCGAAGGGTGAACTGAAGGTCGTCATCGCCGCGACGGGTGCGGCGGCGGTCATCAACCTCGCGCTGAACGCGCTGCTCATCCCGCAGTACGGGATGATCGGCGCCGCCATCGCGACCAGTGTCGGCTACGGGTCGCTCCCGGTCTTCCACTACTGGGGCGCCCGGCAGATCGGCTACGAGCCGTTCGCCGACGCGCGGCTCTCGCGTATCGCGCTCACGGGCCTCGTCGCGGGCGTCCCGACGGTCGCGCTCGCACTCACCTTCGAGCGCGGGTGGCTCGCCCTGCTGGTCGTCCCGCCCGTCGGCTTCCTGCTGTACGCGACCGTCGCGCTCCTGACCGGCGCCATCGACACGGAGGAGGTCCTCTCGGTCCTGGTGGCGCTGCCGGCCCCCATCGGGCCGAGAGCCCGGTCGCTCCGCACCCGGCTGGAGCGTCCGTCGGGCTCGGTGTCACCGTTCACGCGGAGCCGCGGCCGATGGCTGTTCACCCGGTTCCTCCTCCTCGTGGGGCTCGTGGCGTTCGTCGCCGGCATCGCGGTCGCCGCCGGCATCCACGACCCGAACCTCGGCTCGGAGCCGACCGTCCGCTCGACGCCGACCGAGCCCCCGGAGCCGGCACCGGGGGGCGGCGGTAGCGGCAGCGGTGGCGACCCGACCGCGACTCCGACTCCCACGGACACCGCCCGCGGCGGCCAGTCGTCGCCGTCACCGACCGACGGTGGTGAGCCGACCGGCGGCCCGACGGACTCACCGACAGCCACCGGCTCGCCGACGGACGGGGACGACCCGACCCACACAAGCGACAGCGGTGCGACACCGACGCCCACGCCGACCAGTGGCAGCGGTCCGACACCCCCATCGACGCCGACCAGCGGCGGCGGCAGCTCGACACCCACGGCCACGCAGACGCCCACAGCAACACAAACGCCCACGAACGGCGGCGGGTCGACGCCGACGACCACACCAACCAGCGGCGATGGGGGTGGCTCAACGCCGACGGCCACGCAGACGCCCACAGCCACCCCGACCGCCACCCCGACCACCACGGCTACGTCGACCGCGACGCCGACCGCCACCCCGACCACTACGGCTACGTCGACCGCCACCCCGACCTCGGCCTCGTCGCCGACAGCCACCGCGACACCCACCCCGACCACCACGGCTACGGCGACCGCGACGCCGACCGCCACTGCGACGCCGACCTCGGCCTCGTCGCCGACACCGACTCCGGGACTCTGGTGGCTCGTCGGCCTCCTGCGGGAGCTGACGGGCGTGCTGACGACCGTGGCGGGCGCACTGCTCGTGTGGCGGCGCTAGACAGTCGGTCTCCCGCGCACGCGATTCGGACACCGACCGACGCCGCGCCCGTTCGACACGGGAGGCATCCCCGGAACCAACGTCAGCAGGTATCGAAACCCGTGATTTTCCGAGCGTCGCTGGTCAACCGGGGCCATTTTGAACATACGAATAGAACAGAATGGATAGTTTGGCGATACAGTACAGAACGACCCAGTATCCGACGAGCGCGAGACCGAACACGACCGGGGTCGAGAGGGGCATGCGGACACTCAGACGCTCTCGCTGTCGCCGCTGGCCCGGGAGCCGGTGTCGTCGGAGAGCGTGGGGAGCCACTCCGAGACGCGTGTCGCGAGCATCCCGAGGTTCGCCCGGGCGGGCGAGGGGCGGTCGTAGAGCTGTCGGTCCTCGGTCCACTGGACGAGTTCGCGGACGGTCCCACGGACCTCCTCGGTGCGCACGTCCTCGCACTCACCGGTCTTGAGGCCGAGCGCCGTCTCGATGACCGCCCGGTGGGACTCGTTGCGGAGGACGTTCAGGAGGACGAGCATCTCGTCCTGCCGGTCGCCGTCCCACGCGGCGTCCCGGCTGACGTGCTGGCCGGGGTCGCGAATCTGGTCCCGGAGGCGGGCACCAGTCCCCTGGCGGAGCCAGCCGGTGTAGCGCTGCTCGAACAGCCGGGCGGCGGTCTCCTGCCAGTGGGCCCGGAGCTGCTCGCGCTGCGCGGTCCGCTCGGTCACCCGGTAGAGGTACTGGAGCTGCTCGTCGAGCGCACGGTCACGGTCGATCTCGTGGACGGTGCCGTCACGCTGCTCGGTCGGGACGAGGTCGACGCTGGTCGGCTCGCCGTCCTCGATAGTGAGGTCGAGCGCGAGCCCCCAGTCCGTCTTCTCCCGGCTGGGCTGCTCGAAGCGGAAGTTCCCGAGGCTGTAGAAGATGGGTGTCCCCTGGTGGACCTCCCATCCCTGCGGGACGTGCGGATGGTGGCCGACCACGATGTCGGCGCCGGCCTCGACGAACCCGCGGAGCTGGGTCTGCCGTGACAGCGGTGGGAAGGGGACGTACTCCACGCCCCCGTGGGCCACGACGATGGTCATATCCGAGCGCTCGGCCTCGGCGGCGACCCGTCGTCGGGCGTCGGGGTGTGAAACCCACGCCGTCCCGGCCGAGCCCGCGTCGGCGATGCCGAACTCCTGCTCGCAGAAACTGAAGACGGCGACGGAGGTGCCGTCGAGGTCGGCCCGGTGTGGCTCCATGGCCGCATCGCGGTCCTCGCCGGCGCCACAGGTCGCGACGCCCCGGCGACGACACCGACGCTGCGTCCGCCGAAGCCCCGCCGCTCCGTAGTCCATGGCGTGGTTGTTCGCGAGCGTGACGGCATCCACGCCGAAGTCGGCGAGGACGTCCGCCGTCCCCGCCGCGGACGCCTTGGCCGGCCCGGACTTCTCGATGGGGTCACAGTCCGGGTCGATGGGTGCCTCGAGGTTCACCATGGCGAGGTCGGCCCCCTCGACGCGCTCGTGGAGTCCCGGGGCAAGTACCTCCCGGCCGCCCGGTTCCGGAAGCACGAAATCGCCCCCGACGAACAGCCGGGGCGCGTCTGACTCGTCATCTGGCGACGCTGCTGGAGAGGAGACGGTCATAGGCAGGTGTCTAGCTCGCGGGTGGGCAGCGACAGGCTTAGTTACGCACCACCCAACCCGCGGAACGGCAGCCGAGGACCGGGTCGAGGACGCGAGAAGCAAGATTACTGGCCCGGTAACAATTGGAGGGGACATCCTACAGCCGGGAAGGATGGACGCGACTGCAGGACACAGGGGGGGGCACCAGAGCGGCACCCCCAGCGGGAGGGAGCAGGGTTCGACAGCCGACACCGACCCGAGCGGCAGTGCCTCGGCCAGTGCGCCGGGACAGCTCCTGCTGTTCCTCGCTGGGACGCTCCTGTTCGTCGCCGGGGTCGCCGTCGTCATCGGGATGGGGGGTGGCGGCTCGGTCGCGCCGGACGCGCCGTCGGTGGGCGGGGACGAGACACCCACCTCGGCAGGGACGGGAGGTGGCGCGACGAGCACCACCGAATCCGCACAGCAGGGCGCCGGAACGCCCACCGCCGGTGGTGGCGGTAACGGCGGGTCGACCCCCGCGCCGACCGGGACGGCCACGACGACATCCGGCGGCGGTGGCAACTTCAGCTGGAGCGGCGGGAACAACGCCACCGCGACGCCGAACCGGACCTCGACAGCCGGGAACAACACCGGCGGCGGGAACACCTCGACCACGACGCCCACGCCGACACCCACCCAGACGACCGATGGTGGCGATGACGACGATGGTATCTTCGACTTCGGCGGGGACGACTCGACACCGACTCCGACACCTTCACCCACCCCCACGGCGACGGCCACACAGACCACCGGCACGCCGACGCCCACCCGGACGGCGACAGCGACGGGGACCACCACCCCGACGCCAACCCCGACGGCGACGCCCACTTCGACGACGACACCGACCTCGACGGCGACCACGACAGCCACCTCGACGAGCGGCGGTTCGAACAGCTTCGCAGCGGCCGGCTGGACGTCGCTCCTCGGCACGTTCGAGTGGCTCTGGGCGCTCGTCCTGACGACGGCCGTGGCGCTGGCCGACCGACGGTAAGCCGGTCACCGGGCGGCACGGAGGCGGCGACCGACCGTCGCTGGCGGCCGGTTACTCGCCCTCGAACTCCGGCTCCTGATCGGTCACGAACGCCGTCACGCCGGCGGCGAGGTCGTCGGTATCGAGCAGGTGGCCGAACGCCGTCGCCTCGATCTCGAGGCCGGCGTCCATGCTGTCCCAGCCCTCGCGCATCGCGCGCTTCGTGTAGCGCTGGGCGATGGGCGGCCCGCCAGCGATGCTGGCGGCGAACTCGACGGCCCGCTCGTCGAACTCCTCGTCGTCGTACACCTCACAGAGGAAGCCGAGTTCGTGCATCCGTTCGGGGTCGAACCGGTCGGCGGTGAAGACGACCTGCTTCGCGGCGCTCTCGCCGATGAGCCGCTGGAGCCGCTGGGTGCCGCCCCACCCGGGGAGGAGGCCGAGATTGTGCTCCGGGAGGCCGTACTCCGAGTCCGCGCTGGCGACCCGGAGGTCCGCACACATCGACAGTTCGAGGCCGCCTCCGAGTGCGTACCCCTGGATGGCCGCCACGACCGGGAGGTCGCTCTCGCGGAGTTTGCCGAAGACCCGCTGGCCCTTCCGGGAGTGCTCGACCCCCTCGCGGTTGCTCATCGCGCCCGAGGACTGCACGTCCGCGCCCGCGGAGAACGCCTTCTCGCCCTCACCCCGGATGAGGATGGCCCGTACGTCCGTGTCGACGCCCTCGTTGGCCTCCAGCAGGTCGATGGCCTCGTCGAGGTCCTCGAGCATCTGCTCGTTGACCGTGTTGAGGCTGTCCGGCCGGTCGAGCCGTATCTCGGCGAGGTAGTCGGCGGGCGATTCGAGGCGGATGGTGTCGAACTCCTGGTCGTCCGTCATGCGGTACCACCCGTGACGCCCACCCGACAAGGGCATTGTTCGGCAGATGAGCGGGGGTTTAATATCCGGGGTGCAGGAGATTCGGATTCTGGCCCCGGCGCTCCCGTCCTCGTCGAATCCCCAGCCGGAGAGCGGGTTCGACGACGCTGCTGGATACAGGGGGCGTATCAGGAGTTACTTTTCCGTTCGGGTGTTCGGTGGTGGTATGTGGTCATTCCTGCCCACAGCAGCATCTGCGGCCGGTCTCCTCCAGTACACTGTGCCGGTCGCCGGGGTCGAACTGGGGCAGACGACAGTCACCGCGATCGGCGTCGGTCTGATATTGCTACTCCTCCTGGGGTCGGGGTTCTTCTCCTCGTCGGAGATCGCGATGTTCTCCCTGCCGGCCCACCAGATCGACGCGATGGTCGACCAGGGCCTGCCCGGCGCACGGGCGGTCAAGGCACTCAAGGAGGACCCCCATCGCCTGCTCGTGACCATCCTCGTCGGGAACAACATGGTCAACATCACGATGTCCTCGGTCTCGACGACCATCGTCGGCTTCTACTTCGACGCCGGCACGGCAGTCGTCGTCTCGTCGCTCGGTATCACCTCGATGGTGCTGATATTCGGCGAGAGTGCGCCGAAGTCCTACGCCGTCGAGAACACCGAGGTCCACGCCCGGCGCGTCGCCCGGGGGCTGAAGGTCGTCGAGAAGGTACTGTGGCCCCTCATCACCCTGTTCTACTACCTGACCGGCCTCGTCAACAGGATCACCGGCGGCAACCCGTCGATCGAGTCGACGTACGTCACCCGTGACGAGATCCGGAACATCATCAAGACGGGTGAGCGCGAGGGCGTGCTCGACGAGGAGGAACGCCAGCTCCTCCAGCGCGCCCTCCGGTTCACGGATGCGTCTGCCAAGGAAGTGATGACCCCGCGGCTCGACATGGAAGGCATCTCCGGGGACGCGACCGTCCGGGAGGCGGTCGAGCAGTGTATCCAGTCGGGCCACGCCCGCCTGCCGGCCTACGAGGGATCGCTGGACAACATCGTCGGTATCTTCGATATCCGCAATCTGGAGGACATCGACTACGACGACGCGACCGACCTCGAGGTGAGCGATGTCGTCACGCCGACACTCCAGGTTCCCGAGTCGAAGAACGTCGACGAACTGCTCACGGAGATGCGCGAGAAGCGACTCCACATGGTCATCGTCATCGACGAGTTCGGCGCGACCGGGGGCCTCATCACGATGGAGGACGTCCTCGAGGAGATCGTCGGCGAGATACTGGTCGGCGACGAGGAACACCCGATCGAGTTCATCGACGAGACGGAGGTGCTGGTCCGTGGAGGAGTCAACATCGACGAGGTCAACGAGGCGCTGGGCATCGACCTGCCCGAGGGCGAGGAGTTCGAGACCATCGCCGGCTTCATCTTCAACCGTGCCGGTCGGCTCGTCGAGCAGGGCGAGACGTTCGAGTACCAGAACGTGACGCTACGGGCCGAACAGGTGGAGGACACCCGCATCCAGAAGGTGCGGGTGACCGTCGACCGGCCGGTCGACCGAGCCGTCGACGAGCGCACGTCGGTCGAGGAGGGCGACCCCGAGTGACCGCCGGTGACCGGGCAGCCGTCGGTGACCGAGCGACCGCCTGGGGAAAACGTTAGACGGCCGGGAGACGTATCCCGGCGCATTAGCTCATGTACGAGACCATCCTCCTCCCGTTCGACGGCAGTGATGGCGCCACCGAGGTGCTCCATCACGCCGCCGAGATCGCGAACTGGGCCGACGCGACCATCCGCGTCCTGTACGTGGCGGACACGAACCGTGACAGCGTCACCGTCGTCGAGGGACACACCGTCGACGTCCTCGAACGCGAGGGACGGGATATCGTCGAAGAAGCCGAGAAGACGCTGGAGACGCTCGGTGTCTCGTGCCGAACCGATGTCGTGCAGGGGAACCCTGCCCCCACAATCGCCGAGTACGCCGAGGAGTACGACCAGGACCTGGTCGTGATGCCGACCCACGGGCGCGAGGGACTCTCCCGGTACGTCGTCGGGAGCGTCGCCGAGAAGGTCGTCCGGCTCTCCTCGGTGCCCGTCCTCTCCGTCCGGATGCAGGCCGACGAACTGCTCACGTTCCCGTACGAGACCGTCCTCGTCCCGACCGACGGCAGTGACGCCGCAGCACACGCCGCCGACCACCTTCTCGCGTTCGCGGCGGCACTCGACGCGACCGTCCACGTGCTCTCGGTCGTGGACGACTCCGCACTGGGGCCGGATATCCGGTCGACGATCGCCGGGGAGGAGAGCGAGCAGGCCGCGGAGAAGGCCGTCGAGACCGTCGTCTCGGCCGCCGAGAGGTACGGGGTCACGGATGTCGTCCGGCACATCGAACACGGGCGACCCGCGGAAGGAATCCTCGGCTGTATCGAGGCGAACGACATACACGCCGTCGGGATGGGGACCACGGGAAGACGTGGAACAGACCGTATCCTGCTCGGCAGTGTGGCGGAGAAGACCGTCCGCTCCGCCCCGGTCCCCGTCATGACCGTCGCGGAGCCGGAGTGAGCCTCGCCTGCCTGACCGACGTTCGACGGCCTCGTCGATAGCACCCTCGACAGGATATCTCGATCACGAGCACGCGAGACGGACGCCCGACTCGAACCACCGCGGTACGGACTGGCTCCGGGCTTCGGTGGATACGCCTCCGGTCAGTTGCTGAGTACTTCGAGAGAGAGTCCGTCGCTCAGAACACGTCCAGCCCCAGCATCTCGTCCTGGATGCCGTCGCCCGCGACCACCTCGCAGTCGCTCGTCGAGAAGTATCGGCGTCCCCGGAACGGTGCCTACCCGCTCTCGGTCGTCTGGCCGAAGTCGGAGAGCGACTCGCCGACGCGGACCGCGATGGGTTCGTCGTCGCTGGTGGAGCCGAGCGCGACGGCGACCATCTCCTCGTCAGTGTTGTCGATGCGTACTGTCTCGTTCGCCCGGGAGACACCGTCGATCTCCGTGTCCGGGAGTTCGATGCGAATCCGATACTGCCCCGTCTCCGTCCAGACGTCGTCGTACGCCACGATGTTGCTCTCGCCGTCGGCGTCCTCCGAGGGGACCGCGAACGTCTCGTCGAGAGCAGTGTCGCCGGCCGGGCTGGTGACCTCGATCGACCCGCTGACCGCCCGGTTCAGTTGGTTCAGGATATTGACCTCCTCGAGCACCTGGTCCCCGATGGCGTCCACGATGGCCGAACAGCCGGCGACCGATGTCAGTATCGCCGCGCCACCGGCTGCGAGGATTCGGCGTCTGGTGAGAGCGGCGCTCCTGGAGGCTGCACGGTAATCCATTGTTGGAAGACATCCTGTCGGATGGTCCGGGACGGTGAAAAGTGAACACGGCGTGTCTCCGGCGTCGAAACAGCGGCCAGTGGCTGTCGGACCCAGATGACCGACCTCCTCGGTCGACAGACACGCGCGAGTCGCGATGGAGCTGCCGATGGGGAGACACGATGGAACCGTGGAAACGGTCGGCACGGACGGACGGGACGATGGCGGACCGTCTCCGGGCGACCGGTCACGCCACTCGGCGGAGGCCGAACGCCCACGCCAGCAGGGCAGCCAGCGCGACGAGCAGTCCGAACCCGGGGCCGCCGCTGACGGTCGGCGGCCCGCTGTCGGCCTCACCGAGCGGCGCGACCACGATGGAGGGACTGCCCGAGACGTCGACGGTGGCGTAGACGTAGTTGCTCCCCGGGACGGTCCCGGCAGCGCCGCTCGCCTGGCTCCAGCTGCCGTCGTAGCGCCACGGCTCGACCGTCGACTCGCTGACGTTGGCCGCCACGAGGTCGGTCGGTGCGTAGCTCACGTTGACCACGACATCCGGGTTGCTCCCAGACACCCGGACGTACTGCGAGAGGTTCCGCATGCCGGACGGGTCACCAGCCGGCGCCCCCGTCGGGTTGAGAGCGAAGTTGCGACCGGTAGCCCCGACGACGGTCGGGTCGCTCGCGCCGAGCTGGAGCTCCCGTACCGTCAGGTTGGTCGTCGTCCCCTGGGCACTCAGCGAGTCCCCCCCGTTGTCCCACGCCGTGACGTTCACGACGCGCCCGTCGTCGGTGTCGGTCACGAGGACCCCATCGTTCGCGCTTCCGTTGATGGCAACATCACGGACCTCGACTCGATGGGAGCCGGTCGCCCCCAGCCCGTACCAGGTGAAGGTTCCCGCCCGGATGCGGGCGTCCCTGACGGTGTTGTCCGAGCCGCCGAGGACGTGGATTCCGGCCCCGGCTTCGCTGTCGAAGCTGACCTCCGCGACCGTGACGTTGGTGCTATCCTCGACCAGGTAGCCGATGAGGGCGCCATCGATCGGCGCACTGGTGGCGTTCATCACCGTACTGTCGGTCGTGTCCCTGACGACGATGGTCCCGCCCTCCCAGCCGGGGCCGCCGTTCAGGGCGCCGTCCATGCCCGTGACCGCGATATCGGTCGCGGACAGGATCGAAACGCCGACGCTGTTGTTCCGTACCTCGACATCGGTCACCGCGCTGGCCGTGAGGTTCCGGAACCGGACGCCGGCATCCCAGTTCGTAGCCTCCAGGTCCCGGACGGTCACATCGGCCAACTGCCCGCCACTGGGGTCCCGTGCCAGCACGCCCGCGGTCGAGGGCAGCCCGGCGCTGTCGATGGCGTGCTTGTTCCCGTCGAACGTCACGCTGCTCGCCCGGATGTCGATGCAGACGTCCTCGGGTCGGTCGGTGAGGTCCTGGGTCAGGACGTACAGCCCGGGCTCGTCGATGATGCGACAGTCCGAAACCGGGACCGCGGTCGGTGCTGGCGTCGGGGTCGCCGTTATCGGCGTCATCGTCGGCGGGGGTGTCGGCGTCGAGGTCGGGGTCGCCGTTATCGGCGTCATCGTCGGCGCGGCGGTCGCCGTCGGTGTCGGGACCGGCGTCGGCGAGGGCGTGGCCGTCCCGTTCGGTGTCGGGGTCGCGGTCCCGTTCGGCGTCGGGGAAGGCGTCGGCGTTGCCGTGGCTGTGGGCGTGCTGGAGCCGTTCCCCAGCGGCGCGAACTCGGTGACCGACCCCGGGAACGCCGTGGCGTTGGCGTAGACGTAGTTCGCGGCAGTGTCGACCCCGTTCGTGCCGGGGACCGTCGACCAGCTGCCGTCGTGGCGCCACATGCGAAGCGTCGATTCCGCGGCGCCCGACGCGCTCGCGTAGCTCACGTTGAGGGAGAGGTACGCGCCGCTCCCGGTGTCGGTCGCCTCGACCGCCCCGCCGACGGCAGTCATACCGCTCGGTGGGGGTGTCGGCGTGGGGACAGCACGCAGCGATGCCCGCCGCGAGCGCGTCTCGACGACCGCCGAGGAGAGTTCGAGGTCGATGGTCGTGGTCGTGCCGACGCCGGCCTGTGTCAGTGCCCAGTCGCCGCTGCCGAGCACGGTCACGTTCTCCAGATGCGTCCCGTCGGCGTCCTCGATAGCGACGCCGTCGGTCGTCGAGCCGGTCACCGTCGAGTCCACGACGGTCGTGTCCGGACTCGCCGTCTCGATAGCGATGCCGACCCGGTTGTCCGAGACGGCGCTTCCGGCCAGGGTGTTGTTGGGACTCCGCGACCGGACGACGACCCCACGGTTCGCGTTAGCCGCGCTGTCGAGGGCACGGACGACGTTGTCCGCGCTCCCGACGAGTCTGATTCCGTCCTCGTTACCGGTCACGGTGGCGTCGCGAACGGTCGAAGCGGTGGTCTTGCTGAAGACGATTCCCGTCGCGCCGTTCCCCGAGGCGTTCACCGAATCGACCACGCCGTCGCTCACGGTGGCGTATCTGACGCCGGTCTCCCAGTCCGTCACCCGCAGGTTCCGGACGGTCACGTTCGAGAGTGTCCCCGTGCCGGCGACCTGAACGCCGGTCCCGTTGCCCACGCCGTCGATCTCGTGGCCCGCCCCGTCGAAGACCACGTCGCTGGCCGTTACCTCGATGCATGGGCTCGTGGCGCTGTTACTGATATCGCCCGCCAGTTCGTAGCTCCCGGGCGTGTCGATGGTCGTGCACTCGCTCACCGGCGTCGGTGGCGTCGTCGTGCCCCCTGCGACCCCACCGAGGGCGACCAGCGCTCCGAGGAGGAGGAAGGGGATGCTGATTCGCATCGCTGTTCACCTGTTTCAGGGTCCCGGTTATCGTACAAAGGTGTTTGGGAGCGAGTGTCACAGTGGTCGATGGACCGGGCGAGAGTCCGGCGCACGGGGAGTGTGCCGATTTCGAGGGGCGCGTCAGTCCTCGCGGGTCCGGACGACGATGACCGGCGCCACCGCCCCCTCCGCGACGCGTTCGGTCGGGTCGCCGAACAGGGACGACAGCAGCGAGGGGCCGCCCGCGCCCATCACGATGATGTCGAACTCGCCGGAGCGGTCGACGATATCCCAGACCGGCGACTCCGACTCGGCGTGCTCCGCAGTTATCTGCTCCGCCGGGAGGCCCCGGTCGAGCAGCGTCTCCCGGGCCCGCTCGACGGCCGCGTCCGTGTCGTACTCGCCACCGGTGTCCAGTCCCCAGAGCGTCACCGTGCCGGCGTGGCCACCCAGCAGCGTCGAGACGAGGTCCGCGAGGCGGCCGACGTCGACCGCGCCACGGATGGGGACGAGCACGTCCTCGATGTCGCTCGATGGGTTCGGGAGGAGGATGGCAGTCGCGCCGACCTCCTCGGCGACGCGCTCGACGGTCTGGTCCCGGTCGTGGGTGAAGGCGACACGGGTCTCAACGCCCCGGCCCACCCCGCGGAACGTGTCCGCGATGTCCTCGACGGCGGTCCTGGCGCGGTCCTCGAACTGCATGCTGGCCTGCTCGGTCGGTGTCTGCTCGGGGAGGACGTGGTAGCCCAGCAGGATGATTCGTGCGGGTGCGAGGAACTCGACGAGCGACTCGGAGATGGACTCGCCCTCCAGTACCTCGACCGGGACGAGGATGCGCGGCGGTTCACGGATATCGAGGTCGTTGTCGGACATGATGGATTCGGCAGTCGGCGCGGGGTCGTCGTCGGACATCTACAGCACCCCCTTCAGTTCCACGTCGGCAGCGTAGTACTTGTACCACCCGGCGGCTGCGAGCATGATGGCGAGCCCGATGACCTGCGAGGTGGTCTGCATGAACAGGATGAGGCCGAAACTCGCGATGGCGCCGATACCGGCGACGAGCCGGTGTGCCGGCACCCGGAAATCCGGGTCGTACCACTCCGGTTCGTCCCGGCGCATCGAGATGAGCGCGACGCACATCAGCCCGTACATGACGAGGTGGAGGAAGGAGGCGACCTCGGCCAGCACCTCGACCTCGCCCAGTGCGACCAGCACCAGGACCGGCCCGCCCGCCATCGCCAGCGCGACGTGGGGCGTGCCGTACTTGAGGTTCATCCGCGCGGCGGCCTTCGGGATGATGGCGTCCTTGCTCACCGCGAACACCGCCCGCGAGGTCGAGAGGATGGAGGCGTTCGCACTCGAGACGGTGGCCAACAGCCCGGCGAGGAGTATCGCCAGCGCGCCGGTGCCGCCGACGAAGTTGCGCGCCACCTCGACGATGGCCGTCTCCCCGAACGTCTCGAGTCGTGCACTGCCGAAGGCACTCGTCGCGACGAAGATGGTCGCGACGTAGAGGACGGCGACGATGAGGACCGACCCGACCATCGCCAGCGGGAGGTTCCGGCCGGGGTCCTTGATGTCGCCCGCGACCGTCGCGACCTGTGCGAATCCCAGATACGACGTGAACACCAGCGCCGCCGTCGTGAACATCGGGAACGGGCCGAACCGGAAGAACGTCTCCGGCGTCGACTGGGTGCCGAAGACGCCCAGCGCGTCGAGCCCCCCGTAGCTCAGAAACAGCACGAGGATGGTCAGGAGCAGCCCGACCACGTAGTTCTGGAGCTTCGCGGCGTTCTCCGTCCCGAACAGGTTGAGCGCGGTGAGGAGGACGCCGAACACCAGCGCCATCGGGATGACGATGGGGACCCCACCGAGATTCACCCCCGCCTCCGCGAGCAGCGCGGCAGCGTAGTTCCCGAAGCCGACGAGGTAGAACGCCGTCGCGAACACCAGCCCCAGCCAGATGCTGATACCGACGACCGCGCCCGGGAGCGCCCCGAGCGCGCGAGAGATGAAGTAGTAGCCGCCGCCGGATTTCGGCATCGCGGTGGCGAGTTCCGAGGCCGGCAGTGCCACCAGCAGCGCGATGACGGCCCCGATGGCGAACGACCCGGCCGCGGCCGGCCCGGCACGCCCCGCTGCCAGCCCCGGGAACACGAAGATGCCCGCGCCGATCATCGTCCCGACGCCGATGGCGATACCGCCGACCAGCCCGATGGAGCGTTCGAGCTCCGTCCCCTCCTCGGTGACGGTCGTCTCGCCCTCTGCCTCGGTCGAGAGCCCGACCTGCTCTGGCGCCTCGCCGGCCCTGTTCGTCGCCCCTGTCCCCGGCTCCGGGGTCGTGCCCATGCAGGCCGGGCGCGCGCTGGTGACTATAAAGCCGGGGCTAGCGAGCGGGACGAAACCGCTGACTCAGGGCGGAGCGGCCAGCACGGGCGCGTCACACGGACGACAATCGCCCTCTGTGGGTAAGATGCTGCACATCGCCCGAATCCGACAGGGAACGGGTGTAGTCGGGCAGCCGACACACTTCGGATGGCGGACCCCGGGTAGGCCCCCCGTGTTCTCACAGCGCAGGAGAGGAACTGCGCGACGACGTGGCGGCGGCCATCGAGAACCCGGTAGGCGTATTCGAGCCGGACAACCGGGACCCGACCAGGGACGGCGTGTCTGCCTGCGGCGCACCGGACACTTCCGACAAACGCCTCGTCGCCGAGAACGGTCAGAAGAGCGGTTCACCTCGCGTCTCGCGACCGAAGGCGAGGACGACCAGCCCACCGAGCGCGAAGGCGACCGCGAGCGGCGTCAGTGCGAGGAGGTACCCCGACGCCACGAGTCCGCCCGCCAGGTCGGTCTCCAGAAGCGTCCCGGCGAGGATGGGCCCGATGACGGCGGCGACCTTGCCGACGCCGCCGGCGTATCCCATCCCGGTCCCCCGTGCCTCGGTGGGGAAGAGCTCGGGCGTGTACGCGTAGATGGCTCCCCACGCGCCGAGCGCGAAGAAACTCGCCGCCAGCAGGCCCAGCAGGAACGGCCAGAAGCCCGACAGCCCGGCGCCGAACAGCGCGACGCCCGGCATCGTCGCGGCGAAGACGAACGTGAAGACGCCCGAGAGAAGCAGGTACGAGCCGAGCGTCGGCCGCCGACCGACCCGCTCGACCAGATAGGCCGCACTCAGGTAGCCCGGAATCTGGACGACACCGATGAGGAGGAAGTACAGGTAGATGTTCCCGACCACGCCGGCTGCCCCGACGGTCTGTGGGAGCCAGATGAACACGCCGTAGTAGCCGAAGTTGATGGCGAACCACGCGGCGCCGATCATCAGCGTCTGCGAGCGGATGTCGTCGTCGAACAGCCGCGAGACGGGCGGCGTCGGTGTCGTCTCGACATCGTCGATGTCGAGCAGCTCCGCGTCCTCGTCGTTCTCCGCCGCGATGGCCCGAATGAGGGCGTTGGCCTCGTCGATGCGTCCCTCCCTGGCGAGGTAGTACGGCGTCTCGCTCAACTGCGAGCGGATGACGAACACCAGCAGCGCGGGGAAGGCCGCCGAGAGGAACAGCAGCCGCCAGCCGGCGACCGCCCCGACGACCGGGAGGGCGATGGTGCCGCCCGGCCCGGCGAGCGCCGAGAGCCAGACCCAGGCCAGCACCACCGCGATGATGTTGCCGATGGGCCAGAACGCGTCGAGGTAGACGAGATACCGCCCCCGGCGCTCGGTCGGGAGGTGCTCCGAGAGGTACGAGGTGTCCACCGCGAGCGCGCCACCGAGGCCGACACCGGTCAGGAACCGCAGGGCGAACCCCGAGTAGAAGCCGACGGCGAGGGCGGTGAGTCCGGCGAACACCGAGTACGTCAGCACGGTCCACTGGAAGGCGGGCTTGCGCCCGTGCCGGTCGGCGTACCAGCCCCACCCCCAGTTGCCGATAATCATCCCCATGAGGCTGGCGCTGCCGAGCAAGCCGGCGGACAGCCCCGACAGCCCCCACGCCCCGATGAGCACCGGCAGGGTGAAGCTGATGATGATGACCTCCATCCCGTCGAAGGCCCAGGCGCTGCCGCAGATGGCCAGTAGCCGGTGGTGGAACCGGCCGACCGGAATCCGGTCGATGACCTGCGAGACGGTGACGGTTCCTCGGCTCATTGTCCTGTCACGAAGCCTCCTCCGGTCGGAGGGAAGACGGTTTCGGCGATTCCCGGGAGACGGTCCGTACCGGGACACCGGTTCGGGTCCAGCGGGCCGACCGACCCACCTCGGCACCCGGGAGGAGAATATCGTTACCACGGCTATTTTCGAAATAGAACCGAAATGCAACATCAAAGGGAACTATCTGATAGATTCGGGCCATTTTACACCATTATTCGAGAATCACCCTGGTAGCACCGGGCAGACCCCCACGACGGCGATAGCGCAACCCGGTCCGGGGGTCGCTGGCGAGGTCCCGGCGTGGCTGCGGGCGTGGCGGGCCGGGAGCGGCCTCAGATGAAGACGACCGCCAGCCCGACGACGACCACCAGCCCCAGCACGGCAGTCACGAGCGTCCCGAGCTGGCGAGTCCCGAGTATCCACGCGAGCGCCGCCTTCACGAGCGTGTTCGCGGTCGCCGCGATGACGATGCTGGTCGTCGCGACATCCGGGGCGACGGTTCCGTCGGCGGCGAGCTTGCTCAGCGAGAGTGTGATGGCATCCACGTCCGCGAGCCCGGAGACGAACGCGGTGGCGTACACGCCGGAGACCCCGAGGACGGAGTTGGCCGACTCCGAGACCAGCAGCACCGCCGCGAACAGGGCGCCGAAGACCAGGGCCGGCTGCAACCTGAAGGGGTTCTCGATCTCCGCGGTCACCGCGTCCTCGCGTGTCGACCGCCAGTAGACCACGACGGCGGCGAGCACGCCCGCGGCGGTCATCAGGCCCAGCGGGACAGCGACGTGGGGGAGCAGCGCGGGGTTGACGACGGCGACCTCGACCAGCGCTCGCGGGAACATCACCACCGACGCGACGACGATGGCGAACGCCGAGACCTGGTAGATACCGGGGGAGTCGGTCGTCTGCTCGGCCATCGAGACGGTCGTCGCGGTCGAGGAGACGAAGCCACCGAGGAAGCCGGTCAGGGCGATGCCCCGCGTGGTCCCCACGACCCGGCTCAGCACGTACGCCGCGAAGCTCAGGCCGCTGACGAAGACGACCATCAGCCAGACGAAGCGGGGGTTGAGCCCGTACAGCGCCTCGAGTTCGCGGTCCGGGAGCAGCGGGAGCACCACCAGCACCACCAGCACGAACTTGACGGTGGCGCGACGCTCCTCGTCCTCGATGCGCTCGGCGAACCCGTGGATGCGACCCTTCGCCGACAGCAGCGCCGTCAGGACCCCCCCGGCCACGAGTGCGACCACCAGCCCGCGCTGGGAGTGGGTGGTCAACGCCCCCAGCAGCACCACCAGCAGGCCCGCCGCCAGCGTCGTGAGACCGATATCGCCCTCGAGCCAGACCTTCCCGACGTAGCCGACGAGCAGCGCGAGCGCCAGTCCACCGACGACAACCGGCAACAGCGAGGGAAAGAACGCCTGCGTGAGCGCACCGGCCAGCGCCAGCAGCGGGAACGTCCGACTGCCGGCGAACGACCCGCCCGACTCGCTGGCCTCGCGCTCCAGCCCGACGAGCGCGCCGATGCCGACGGCCACGAGCAGGCGCCAGACCAGCGGAAACAGGGCCTCCGAGGGGGCAGTCACAGATACATACTCACCCACCCAGTGCATCGCCCTTACGGTTCGAGAACTGGTCCGCGATGGTCGCTTTCCAGGCGGAACGCATCGCCGAGGGGAACCAACCGGAACAGTCGGAGGTGTTCGCGAGGGGAACCGAGCGGCAGGGGGCCTCCGGTCTGTCCAGCCGCCCCGTGCTCCAGTTCGAACGCGACCCCGACCTCGGCCCGGGACTCGCGACCGGCCCGTTCCAGAATCACGGCGAGTGTGCTGACAGGCCGGGAGTCATATGGTGGGAACCGGAGGAGGGACTATTATCTCCATACACGAACAGCCGGTGAAACGATGTCCACTGATACACCCACGGCCAGCTTCGAGCGGAAGACGGCGTTCGACGCGGCGTCACCGACGCTCATCGAGGGGCTCCCCGGCCTCGGGATGGTGGCCTCCATCGCGGTCGACCAGATAACCACGCAGCTCGACCTGGACCACCACGGGAGCATCCAGTCGGCGGCCCTGCCCTCCGTGGCCGCGTTCGCCGACGGGCGCGTCCGTGACATGGTCCGCGTCTACGCCGGCGCGGACCCCCCGGTGATGACGCTCCAGAGCGACATCCCCATCCCGCCGAACGCGGCGGCGGCGTTGAGCCGGACCGTCTACCAGGACCTGGCCGAGGAGTTCGAGCGGGCGGTCTTCCTGGCGGGCGCGCCGGCCGAGTCCGAGGCACAGCTCGGCGAGGTGGTCGGCGTGGCGACGAGCGACGAGACCGAGGCGGAACTCCGCGACGCCGGCATCGAGCTGGCCGAGGAGTCCGGCTCCATCGGTGGCATCACCGGCGCACTGGTGGCCGACTGCTACGCGCACGACGTCCCGGCGTCGGTGCTCATCGTCCGCTGTGACCCCCGGCTGCCCGACCCGAACGCGGCGCAGTCTGTCATCGAGAACGCACTCGAGCCGCTCGTCGACTTCGACATCGACACGAGCGAGCTCGAGGAGCAGGCCCAGCAGATCCAGCAGCAGAAACAGCAGATCGCCAAGCAGCTCCAGCAGCTCCGCCAGCAGCAACAGGAGGAGGGTGAGACGCTCCAGAGCCGGGCCATGTACCAGTAGCGGACCTCGCAGCCAGCCGGCACGGTGCTACAGCCCGTTCACGCCGTCGGAGCTACTTCGACTGCTGGATGGCCGTCCACGACTCGATGTCGAACCGGTACCCCTCGATGCCGCGCATCGGTTCGGCGGAGCTGAACAGGTCCGGGTGCCAGGCGTTCTCCATCGCCGCCCGGAGGTCGTCCCACTCGTCGTCGGCCACCGTCTCGAAACGCCCGACGAGACTGGCGCTCCGCCAGTCGTGGACGGCGGCCGCGTCGTAGACGACGAACCGGCCCAGGTCGGCCCGGTCGGTCAGGTCCTCCTTGCGGCTCTCCGGGCCGAACAGCAGGTAGACGAAGTAGAGTGCCTCCTCGCCGTCGTAGCCGAACGACAGCGGGAGGAGGTACGGCAGTCCCCCCTCGGCGAGCCCGAGCACTCCCACTCCCTGGTCGGTGAGCAACTGTCCCAGCTCCTCCTCGGTCATCCGACTGGTCCCGGATTCACGGATCTCGTGGATGGACATACTCGACGCTACCCACCGAATCGTGTTAAGTAGTGACACGCTTCCAGCGGCGTGGGAACCGACCCGGAACCCGACCGGTCCACCTCGCTCCCCCCTCGGCCATCAGAACCGGAACGCGTGCCGGACCTGTACCCGTGGGAGGGCTGAGAGCCCCTTCAGGGAGCGGCTGACTCTCAGCCCCTGGCAATCAGTGAGCGACTGATGGGGGGTCGCCACCCTCTGTTCAGTATGCTAGACGGGAAGATAGCCATCGTCACGGGCGGTTCGTCGGGTATCGGGAAGGCAATCAGCGAACTGTTCGTCGCGGAGGGCGCCGAGGTCGTCATCGCCAACCGGAGCGAGGACGAGGGCGCCGCGGTCGCCGAGGAACTGGGCTGTTCGTTCGTCCAGACCGACGTGAGCGACTACGAGCAGGTCGAGGCGCTGGTCGAGGGCACCGTCGAGGAGTTCGGCCGGCTGGACGTGCTGGTGAACAACGCGGGTGTCGGCAGCGAGTCCTCGCTCGTGGAGATGTCGCTGGACGAGTGGGACCGGGTGGTGAGTATCGACCTCGGCGGCGTGATGCACGGGATGAAGGCGGCACTGCCGCACCTGGAAGAGAGCGACGGGAGCATCATCAACATGGCCTCCATCTACGGGCTGGTCGGCGGCAAGGGTGCGGCAGCCTACTCCGCAGCGAAGGGCGGGGTCGTCAACCTCACCCAGCAGGTCGCCATCGACTACGCCGACAGGGGTGTCCGGGTCAACAGCGTCTGCCCGGGCTTCGTCGAGACGCCCATGACCGCGGACCTGCTCGAGACCGAGCAGTTCTACGAGTTCGTCCGGCTGAACACGCCGATGGACCGGGCGGCCCAGCCCGAGGAGATCGCCCCCATCGTGGTGTTCCTCGCCTCCGACGGGGCCTCCTACATCACCGGCGCCGACGTCCCCGTCGACGGCGGCTGGACGGCGCACTGACAGCCGGAGCGCGGCGCTACGGTCCCGCTATCCCTCCGGTTCACCGGCCGGATGTAACGACTACCCGTATCGTTCTCCGCGGCGCTGCTCCACGGGTGAGACCCCCGATTCTGCTCGCAACCATGGGAAGCGAGCACGGGCAGAGTGCCGCAGATAGCACTATCGAAATGGCACAGGGCCGCAAAGAGCGCCATCGACATCGGCGAAGAGCGGGACGGAATTCTGGACGGAAGCCGACACGTTCGCGGTGTGTCGTCGACCACCGAGTAGCCCCGCCAGACTCCCACCCAGTCTCACCGGACGACCGTCACGGGGCACTCCGCCCGCTGGACGACGCGCTGGGCGACGTCGCCGAGCAGGATTCGCGAGACCAGCGGTCGGCCGTGCCCCCCCATCACGACGAGGTCGACGGCTTCGTCAGCGGCGTATTGGACGATTTTCCGGGCGGGGTCCCCGAACTCCGTGGCCGTCCGGAGGTCCCCCTCGTGGTCGGCGGCGCGCTCGCGCGCCTCGTCGACGAGCTGGTCGGCACGGTCGAGCGCCCGTTCACGCAACTCGTCGGGGCCCACGAGCATCTCCGCGCCGTAGCTCTCCTCCACGTAGTCGACGACGTGCAACACGGTGATGTCGGCTGCCGGGTGGACGTCCAGCGCGAAGTCGAGCGCCTGTCGCGCCAGCGGTGAGTCGTCCATCGGCACGAGGACGTGGTCGACCATGCACGGACTCGACCGGCAGCAGCGGTAAATCCCCCGCACGACTCCCGGGGGTCTGGACCGTGGCTCACCCCAGCACCAGCGGCACCAGCACCAGCACCAGCGGCACCAGCACCAGCGCGGCCACGAACGCCACGAAGAGCCGGCGCTCCTCGAGGAGCCGGTCGTCGGTGGCGACGACAGCCCGGGTGTAGGCGTCGGTGCCGACCAGTGCCACCAGTGTCACGAGCGTCGCCAGCCCGACGACCTGAAGGACGACCGCGAGGCCGGCGGCGGATTCGAGGACTATCGCCACGACGAGCGTATCGAACAGCGTCCCGATGTTCGCCCCGAGGACGTACGGAACGAGCTCCTCGCGTTTCACGTAGCCGCGGTTGTACAGCGGCACGATGACGCCCAGCGAGAACGCGACACTGGTGGTGGTGGCCGTGACGAAGAGCCCGGCGACGAAGGCGAGCCAGGTCCGCTCGAACTGACTGAACAACTGGTCCCGGAGGACGGCAGTGTCGACGCCGGCGAGGATGCGGTCGAACAGTTTCAGACTCCCGAACAGCACCGCGATGGCCAGGACGAACGAACCTGCCGGACCGAGGACGGAGACGATGGCCTCCGTGACTGGGTCGATGAACGCCAGCGACCGGATGCCGACGGCCCAGTTCCGACTGACCGCGTCCACCGGGGTCTGGAGGGAGGGCAGTGCGAGATAGCCCAGGACGGTGACCGGGAGGTAGATGGAGTGGGTCACCAGGAAGGTCAGCAAGCCCATGCTGACCGACTCGCGGACGGAGTAGCGCTCCTTCTGGAAGTAGTCCAGCGCGCCGATGAAGACGACGATGGCAGCCCCGCCGAGACGCGTGCCGACGACCAGCAGGAACAGCTGCGGGACGGAGACGAGGCCAGCGCTGAACAGCGTGAGCCCGAGTGCCGCGACGACCGAGCCGTTGGCCAGCGCGTAGGCCCCGAGCCAGCCGAGTCCGAGCGCGGACGCATCGCCGACGACAACACGGCGGAGCAGCCGCTCCAGTACCGGCGCCGCGGCGTCGGTGGCCGTCCCGAGCAACTGGACGGCGAACAGGAACAGCAGGACCGTCACGAGCGTCCCGAGCAGCGGTCCGATCGACCCGGGGAGCCGCTCCGCGACGGTGTCGACCGGCGAGGACATCGCTGCGCTACGACCCCCAGTGGACGGTGGGGGCGCGGGGGGCATCCGGAGCCCGCTGTCGCGGCGTGCAGCCAGTCATTGTCATTCTTCGGGCGGGTCGTCGAGTTCCACCACGTCGGCCCCCGGTGCGTTCTGCTTGACGCTCTCGAGGCCCTGCTCGCACTTCTGCCGGCTCGCGTACCCCTCGCCGCTGTCGGCGATGATGTTGCCGTTGTCGTGGACGAGCCGCCAGCGCCACTTGCCCTCCCGGTCCTCGTACACCTCGAAGGTGGCTCTGGACATGGTGAACGACTCCGCCAGCGGACCGAAAGGTCTGCCGGTGGGTCCCATCGAGGGAGAACGGTCGTCCTACACCTGTGCGGGCTCGCTCCAGCCGCCGGAATCGACCACCTCGAACAGCTTGCCCCAGTTCTCGTCGTCCTCGCTCTCGGGGAGCTGGTCACGGAGCTGCTGGAAATCCGACTCGGGAACCTGCGTTCTGACGAGGTCCACGATGACCCGGGCGTGGTAGGCCGCGTCCGACGGGTCGGCACGCTCGATGTCGGCGACGCGCTCGACGAACTCCGCCCAGTCGAAGTGCTGGCCGTGCTCGGTGACGGCGCCGGTCATGTACCAGCGGATCTCCATCGGGAGCGAGGCCGCCAGGTCCTCTGCGTTGTCTGCGGGGATACGTGACCCGAGCGTCATCAGGGTCGCCCGGGTGGCGCGCACGGTCTCACCGGTCTCCGGGAGTTCGAGTCGGTGCTGTACCTCGCCGGTGAACTCGTCGAAGTTCATACACGAGAGGCCGTCTCCCGGACGAATGAATCCGGACAGCAGTTCCCACGGGGTGAGAAGTGGCCCGGCGGGGAGCAGCGACCCGTGCCCGACCCGTTCCGGCGCGTGAGGCCACGGGACAGGACTCCTCCGAGTCCAGCGTGACGAAGTCCGGCCCACCCCAGACGTTCACCCCTCGGGAGCCGCCGGGTGGTCCCGGAGCTGGTTCGCCTCGTACGATTCGTTCCCGAAGGGCTGGCCCGACAGGTTGGAGCCTAACCGGATCTGGCTCGACAGGCGACGGTGTTCGGGCACGCGGAGCGCAACATATTCGGACAAACGCTTTTCGGGCCGCTCGCCCCAGTCAAACCTGCATGAATCTAGGTATGCCTAAAGCAGTAGGGCGGGACCGCATCATCGAGCACCCCGGTTCACCCGGGAGGTAGTGGGAGGAGAGATGACGGCGACCGACTTCGACGCGGAGCGCTCGTACGACGACGGGCAGTTCTCGGCAGTCGAGGGGTTCCGCAGCGACCGGATGAAGGTCGTCTTCGGGGACTTCGAGTCGGAGCAGTTCATCCCAGTCCACGACCCATCCAGCGATGTGGCGGTCCACCTCCGCTCGGGGACCGGACGCGTCCGCGACGGCGGCGAGGAGCACCGCGTCGAACCGGGCGACGTGGTCGTCGTCGGGGCCGACACCGACAGGGGTGTCAGGGCCGACGCCGACACGCGACTGGAGGCCCTGCTCGTCACCGCACCGCCGCCCACCGACGCCGAGCACGAGCCAGTCCGCGAGGGACTCCGGCGGAACGAATTCGGCCCACACGACCCATGACAACGACCCACAACCTCGACGAACTGGAGGGACAGCCCCACGCGAACGTCTTCCCCGACGCGGAACCCAAGACAATCAAACTCACGCTCGATGCCGGCGGGGAGGTCGCTCCCCACAGCCACCCGGGCAGGGAGATCGTCCTCTACCTGGTCGAGGGACGCATCGAGTTGCAGGTCGGGGAGGAGACGCACGAACTGACGGCGGGCGCCGTCGCCCGCTTCGACGGCGACCAGGATATCGCACCGCAGGCCATCGAGACGAGCACCGCGCTGCTCGTCCTCGCGCCCCGGTCGGACGACTGACCCGGCCCTGGCAGCCATGGGGAGCTGGCGAGGCGGCCGCTGACGGATGGCCGGCCCCGACCTCACCGCGACGACTCGCCGGCCGCGGCCTCCTCCGCCGGCGTCGGTTCCCGGCGGGGGTCGAGTGCCCCGAACAGGATATGGCCGACCGAGTGTGGGCTGTGTTCGTGGACGACCAGTAGCATGTTCGTGCCGAACACGAGGACCCCGAGGCTCACCAGCACGCCGCCGATGGCCTGGACGAGCACCGGGAGCCGGAGCCGCTCTGCCGCGACGAGCGCACCCAGCCCGGACACCAGCAGCGCCGCGTCGGCCGCCGCCAGTTGGTCGTCGTAGAGGTCGTCGATCATCGGGACATCCTCGAGGCCCAGCAGGTCGCTGTACCGGTGGACCCAGATGATGAACGGGACGATGTGGTACAGCGTCCCGAGGACGACGAAACCGACGGCGCCGAGGACGAGGAGATGGGTCGCGCCGGGCGCGCCGAGCCGGTGTGCCGGCGCGGTCGGGGCTCGCAACCACACCGGCGCCGTGACGAGCGCCCAGCCGAGCAACGCCGGGGCGGCAACCGCGTACCGCGTGTGCATCGGCGTCCAGTCGACCTGCATCTCGAAGAGCTTCCGCACGAGAATCGTCCCGAAGGCGAGCGCTGCCACCAGGACGAGAACGGCGCCGACCCGTGCGACGACCACCGCGTCGACGAGCCGACCGAGCGCCAGGAGGACGACCCCGACCGGATGGCCGACCGCCTCGACCGGCTGGAGGTACTCGTCGACCCCGTGGAGTTCCGTCTGGGTGAACATCGTCGCGAGCTGGTAGAGGGCGCCGTAGACGGTCGTCAGGACGGCGCCGAAGACGGCGACCGTCGCGTGGGCCCCCACGACGCCGGTGCGGTCGACGACCGTATCCGCGAACAGCGGCCGTGTGAACCCCACGGCAAGCAGGAACCCCAGCACCGTGAGGACGGCGAAGAAGCCCAGCGCGAGCAGGAAGTGCCGCTCGGTCACGTCGGAGGACTCGACCGCGGCCAGCGTCCGGGCGATGTTGTAGACGAACGTCCAGAACCCCGCGAGCATGAGCCCGCCGAACGGAAGCAGCCACGTCGGCGAGCCCAGGACGAGCCCGGCGACGAACCCGACCAGCCCGACGCCGACGAGCACCAGCTGGAGGTTCGCGAGGCGACGCGAGTGGAGGGTGAGCCCCGACCAGACGGGGACGAACTGCGTCATCGCACCCATGATCGTGACGCAGATCCAGCCCGCCAGCAGCAGGTGGACGTGCGCGAGCGTCCCCAGCCCGGGGACGGCGTCGACGGCGAGCCCGAGGCCGACCAGTACGCCCCCGAGCAGGAACCCGAGTCCCACGACGAAGTGCCGAAGCGGGACCGTCATCGGCGGCTGCTGGTCCGTCTCGACGTTTCCCGGAATCGCACCCATACGTCACGGTACGGTACCGACACCTCCTGCGTGCATCCCCGAACATGTTCCCGACCGGCCGGCCGGTGGGACACGACCGCTGGCGGTCGTGCTCCTCCTCCGTCCCCGGCAGGCTGCCGACGTGGTGCGACGCCCGGTCGCTATCAGGCGCTCGGACCGCCCGTCCAGGTCCAGACCACGCTCTGGAGCGACTTCGCCGCGAAGTAGCCGACGAGGGCCCACAGGACCGCCGCGTCCGGTCCCTGCAACAGGAGCCCGACCATCGAACACAGGCCGGCAGCGACGAGTCCGGGGCGGCTCGCCACGGACGAGTGCAGTTGCATATGCTCGCGGTGGCGACGCTCCGGGTTGGGGTTTCAGCCGAATCCGTTCGAGTCGGGTCGAGCCGAGTCGGGCCGGGCCGGGTCGGGCCCCCGCTCCCACACGAACATCTTCGGCGACAGGTGGACGCCGGCCGGCAGTGAACGAGCGTCCATGCCCGGCTTCCCATCCCCGTTCGGCGGCGACGGCGGCACACTGTTCGAGCGCTACGGCGAGTTCGTCCCCGGGAACCTCCCGGAACCGGGGCCGTTCCTCGAAGGGCACGACGTGCTGACGGGGCGCGAGCACGCGGCGTTCCACCGCCTGACGCGGGCACTGTTCGAAGAACGGACGGTGTACGACATGACATTCAACTACAACCTCGCCCGGCTGAACCTGGACACGCGCCACGAGAACGCCGGCTACCGCTACGCCGTCGAGCGCGGGGACGCCGAACGCGAGGAGGAAGACGACGCCATCGAGGACGACGGCGCGGGTCGTGTCCTCCGTGCGGAGTTCACGCCGACGACCCCGTTCTGTCCGCAGAGCCACACGCTGACCATCGGGTCGTTCCGGGCGTGGAACGCCCTCTCGGACCGGCACGAGTACGACCTCGTCCGGGTCCGTGTGGCCCCGATGCACCACCAGAGCGGCGGCATCAACGACCAGCTCCGCGAGCTGGAGCGGACGTACCTCGAGACCGGCGACGCGACGGCCGACCCCGAGGACAGCACTCCGGTGGAATCCACTCCGACGGAGCGACCCGTGGAGGACGAGGGGGACAGCCGGACCATTCCCGACGCGCCGTTCTGAGAGACCCGCCTCCGCCGAACTCACTCCAGCGTCGTGACCTCGTCGCCGACCCGGAGGGCCGCCCCGCGGTCCGACTCCGGGATACGGGTGAGTATCATCAGCGAGTAGTGGTGGTCGAACGCGTCCTCGTCGGCCCACTCGGGGAACGTCTCCCTCCGTCGCTCCACGAACCGCTGGCGGAACTCGGGCGTCGGCTCACCGGTGTCGGGGGCACGCTCGGGGACGACACACCGGCCACAGGGCGTCACGCCCTCGAACCGGACGCCACCGACCTCGAAGTCGGGGGCAGTCCCCCCCACGAACCGGTCCTCCCAGAACGGCGCCACCCCCGAGACTTCGATGTTCGCCCGGAGGCGCCGCCGAACGCCGTCGACGGTCATCCCGTCGAACCAGGCGGCGACGGTTTCGAGCGTCGCCGTGCTGATCACCGACGGCCCCATCTCGCGCCGGTCGACGAACCCGAGCGACGCGTCCCGCCGGAGCGTCAGGTCCGCATCGAAGAACGACCCGAACCACCGAGCCGCACGCTCGCGCTCCGTCTCCGGGTCGAACCGGTACGTCTCACCGTCGGGGGGCTCGACCCGGAACGTACCCTCGTCGGGGTCGAAGTCGGTCGTGAGGTCGTGGACCCGCGCGGTCCGTTTCCCGTTGACCACGTCCCCCTCGTCGTCGAAGAGGGCGAACTCGCGGTCGTGTTCCAGGGTCCCACCCTCGAGAATCTCGGCCGCCTCGACGTCGATACCGTCCAACCCCTTCAGTGGGAACACCCGGAGCCGTTCCAAGCGGGCCATCACGTCGACGTACCGTTGCCCTCGACAATAGGTGTTCGTTCGAAGGGTATCGGACCGCGGAGCGGAGTCGCGACCACGGGAGATTTCGCCGCCGCTCGGCCGAGCAGTCCGTCGCTACCGAACGATACGTCTTACAGTCGGCCCCCAACCGCAGCTCCTGGAACTCGGTAGACCGTTGGACCGAAACCTTCGCCCCGATCCACCATACGATCACTCGACCCTGGCGTCTTCCTCTGTGAGACATGAGGTTTTAGTTATCTACGAGCCAACGAGGGCTCGGGGGTATGGGAATCACCAGCAACTCTCGGCAGATATCAGACCGTGTTCGATATTCAAGGCGGGCCGTCGTCCTGGTCTCAGTTCTCGTCCTACTCCTCAGCATCACGGTGCCACCTGCGCAGGGCCTCGCGGCGGGCGCTACGGCTGATAACGAACCGGATGCCAGCGTGGTCACCGAGCCTACCGACCCGATGGTGGGCGAGGAAGTCACGTTCGACGCG
Source organism: Haloglomus salinum (assembly GCF_024298825.1). Classification (NCBI taxonomy): domain Archaea; kingdom Methanobacteriati; phylum Methanobacteriota; class Halobacteria; order Halobacteriales; family Natronomonadaceae; genus Haloglomus; species Haloglomus salinum. The sequence goes on along the minus strand of NZ_CP101153.1, from coordinate 2,189,258 downwards.
AGTAGCTCCGCGGCATGTTCGAACCGTGTGAATTCGGAGCAGGAGTGTAACGACGAGATCGAATCGTACGAGTGGGATTTCGACAAGGACGGCACCACGGATGCTCTCGGGGTGACCGTATCGAAAACCTTCGAGACTAGTGGCGCTCACGAGATCGTGCTGACCGTCACCACCGAGGACGGGCACACGGATACCACGTACCAGACGGTCTTCGCCAATACAGCACCGGTGGCGGGGTTCAGTGTTTCTCCCTCCGAGCCGAGCGCAGGTTCGAACGTGACGCTGGACGGGTCCGCGTCGGACCCCGGTGACCTCCGCGATAGTATCCAGAAGTACAAGTGGGACCTGGACGACGACGGCACCCCCGAGAAGCGCGGACAGCGAATCACCCACGTCTTCGAGGAGCAGGGGGAGACGAAGGTATCGCTGACCGTAGTCGACTCGCACGGCGGGTCGAACAGCACGACCAGGAACATCCCCATCCGGGTCGACTCGGATAGCGATGGCCTGTTGAATCAGGAGGAGAACGCGACAGGGACCGACCTCGACGACCCCGATACGGACGACGATGGACTGCTGGACGGACCGGAGGTGGACGAGTACGGGACGGACCCGACGACCACGGATACGGATGGTGACGGCCTCATCGACGGGAAAGAGGTGGCCCTGGGGACGGACCCACTCGACGAGGACACGGATGACGATGGACTCGATGACCTGAGAGAGAGAGATATCGGTACCGATCCGACGGTCGCAGACACCGACGACGACGGACTACCCGACGGACGCGAGGTGACCGAATTCGACACCGACCCCCTCGCCCCGGACACCGATGGGGACGGATTTCGGGACGGCCGAGAGATCGAGCGTCTCGGAACCGACCCGACCGACCCCGACACCGACGGTGACGGGCTGGAGGACCGTCGAGAGGTCGAGGACGTCGGCACCGACCCGACCGACCCCGACACCGACGGCGACGGACTGGACGACGGCCGCGAGTACTTCGAACTCGACACCGACCCGACCGACGAGGACACCGACGAGGACGGCCTCGACGACGGACGCGAGGTGACCGAGTTCGACACCGACCCGCTGGTACGCGATACGGACGACGACGGCCTCACCGACGGTCGGGAAGTGGCCCTCGGGACGAACCCCCTCGACCCGGACACGGACGGCGACGGACTGCTGGACGGTCCCGAGGTCGAGGACCACGGGAGTGACCCGACCACGGTGGATACGGATGGCGACGGCCTCGGCGACCCCCGCGAACTCGAACTCGGCACCGACCCGGCCGACACCGACACCGACGACGACGGCCTGGCGGACCCCCGCGAACTCGAGTTCGACGCGGACCCCACCGACCCCGACACCGACGACGACGGCCTCCAGGACGGCCAGGAACTGGAGACGGACACAGGGCCGCGCGTTCCGGACACCGACGGCGACGGCCTCGACGATGGCCGCGAGGTCGAGTTGGGCACCGACCCGACCGCCGTGGACACCGACGGCGACGGCCTCGACGACCCACGCGAACTCGAACTCGGCACCGACCCGACCGCCGTGGACACCGACGGCGACGGCCTCGACGACCCACGCGAACTCGAACTCGGCACCGACCCGACCGTCGCCGACACGGACGGCGACGGCCTCCAGGACGGCCAGGAGGTCGATGCCGAGACGGACCCGCTGGTCGCCGACACGGACGGCGACGGGGTCGAGGACGGCCCCGAGATGGAACGGGGCCTCGACCCGAGGGCCTCGGACACGGACGGCGACCTGTTCGCCGACGGGATGGACCCGCTACCGAACATCGCCTGGTTCCCGCTCGGCGGAATCCAGGTGCTGCTGACGGGGCTGCTGGCGGTACTGGTGCTCAGGGACCCGCTGACACCCTAGGACGGTTTGACATCCTATGGTGGCAAGGAGTCACGGGTGCTGTACAGGAACGCGCCGAACAACAGCGCGAACAGCACGCCCTGAATGAGCCCGGTCGGAACGAGAAGCGACGTGGGGGCCGGGTCGATACCGTCGTGGAAGAGGTCGTCGTCCGTGTCAGGGTCGCGGGGGTCGGAGCCGCGGGCGCGCTCGATGGCGCTGGTCACGCCGTCACCGTCTGGGTCGAACACGACGAGCACCTCGCGCTCGACACTGGCCTCCCGGCCGCGACTGTCGGCGACCGTCAGCGTGACCGTGTGATATCCGTCGGACTGGAACCGGTACGTGACCGTCCGCCCCTCCCGCTCGGCGGTCCCGTCGGCGTCGAAGTCCCAGTCGTAGGAGACGACGGGGCAGTCCGAGTCCGACCGGTCCCCGGCCACGAAGGTGACGGAGGTGTTCCGCCGGAGGTCCCCACGCCAGTCGAAGCCCGCCGAGAGCGTGCCGCGGTCCTTCCGCTGTGGCTCGACGGCCACCTCGCCGACCGGAACCGACCCCAGGTCCTGGTTGTTGATGAGGTCGTCGTCGAGTACGCTGACCCGCAGTCGGACCGGGCCCTCCACGCCGCCGAAGTCCGACCCCGTGAGCGAGATCGTCCGTTCGATACCCCCGCTGGGTGCATCACCGATGCGCGTCGCCCGTGACCACTGCCCCCCGTCCGTGTACTCGACCAGGACGACCGCGTCCGTCTCGGAGAACAGGTCGGCGTGGTCGGTGTACGAGAGGGACAGGCGGAGGTCGAGTTCGCTGTGACGGTCGTCACAGTCCCCGTCGACCCGGTCGGAGATTGTCGCGTCCCCCCCAGTGATGGAGCCACCGGTGCACCCCGCAGTCAGCACGAGGGCGGCCACGAGCAGGAGCCGGTAGTCCCGCATTCGTCCCGGAGTGGGCGGCGACCGAACAAAAATCCCGGAGACACGACCGGCGTCGGCGGCGGGCCGGGGACCAAACTGTTATACTCGGCGTCGAAGTAACCACGGACGGGACATGCCCGAGCTCGTGGGGATGCTGGGGACGATCGCGGCGCTACTGACGCTCGTCGGGAGCTACCGGCTCGCGGACTACTTCTTCAACCGCGGCCCGGAACTCGCCGGCCTGCTCGCTGTCGGGGTGACGGCGGCCTTCCTCATCCTGTTCGAGCCACTCATGCTCCTCATGGGAACGCTCGCGCTCGTCGCACCGGTCGCAGCCGTCGCGAGCCACTACGGCCTGAGCCCGGCATCGATGTTGCCGAGCGGGCGCGGAACGGGGAGCGGCTCCGGCGGCTCCGGAACAGGCTCCGGCGGCTCGGGGACCGGGACCGGCGGCTCCGGAACCGGGACCAGCACCGGGAACACCGGCGGCTCGACCACGGGCAGCGGCTCCGGCAACTCCGGGGGCGGCTCCGGAGGAGGCGGCACCACCAGCGGCAACTCCGGGGGCGGGGGCTCGGGGAGCGGCACCACCGGCGGCGGAAGCACCCCCGGTATCCAGTGTCCGAACTGCGGCGAACAGAACGACCCGGACGCGACGTTCTGTGCGAACAGCAGCTGCGGCTACAAACTCGATACATGAGTGGACTCCCGATCTTCGTACTTCAGGCCCAGGCCACATCGCCGCTGACGGACGTGTTGAACGTCGTCGGCGCCGGTATGCTCCTGGCGTACGGCTTCGCCCACGTACAGCGCAAGCGAGCGCAGGTGACGAGCGTGAAGCGAACCTGGCGCGAGCGGTCGACGGCCATCCTGGCGGGCTTCCTGTTCTACGCCCTGCTGGTCGCGACCTGGGGGCCGTCCGGGACGTGGGTCGCGACGGTCGGTGCGACCGTCGACACGCAGCTCCGCGAGTTCGCGACCGGACTGGCCCTGGTCGGGGAGCGGCCTCCCTCTGCCGGGCCGCTCGACCAGGCGCTCGCGACGGTCCGGACCATCGGCCTGGTCGCGTACCTGGCGGTGTTCACGGCGATCAGCTTCTCCAACGCCGCCATCGCTCGCATCGCGAGCCTCGTGAAGTCGATTCCCTGACCGCGAACCGATAACGGTCACTGCGGCCGCCCCGGGACCGCGGGCGGGCGGCCGGTCGACGGTGGATTGATTACCGCGTGCCCGCGACGTGTTATCGAATGGGGCTCTCAAGGTACGAGAAGGAGAACCTGGGATTCCTCATCGGCGGGGGGGTACTGCTGGCCATCTCGTCGATCGGGTTCCGGTTCCTCGTCGACCGTCAGACGTTCGGCTTCCCGGATTTCGTCTTCGGGTTCCAGTACAGCATCGGCTTCCTGTTCCTCGGCGTGCTGCTCGTCTCGCTGTGGCAGGCCAACAGTCAGGTCGGGAACTACGCCTACGCGGTGTTGAGCCTGGCCGTCGGCGTCGCACTACTGCTCCCACCGCCGTTCATCACCACGACGGACCTCCTGATGAACGGCCTCTACCTGGGGATGGTGGTCGGCGGTGGGTTCCTCTACTACCGGTTCAACAACCCGTCGAACACCCTGTTCATCGGTATCCTGACCGGCTTCGGCCACGAGGTGTACCTGTTCGGGGTCGCCTACTGCCTGGCCGGCTTCCTCGCGCTCGGCCAGCCGTACTTCCTGATCGCGATACTCCTGCTGACCGCGATCCTCTACGGCTACCGGAACATCCTGCTGGCGGAGCTGGAGAAGACACAGGACGACTCCCTGGGGGCCCGTGGGCTCGCCGTGTTCCTCGAACCGACGCGACTGGCTGGCGGGGCGCTCATCCAGTACCTGAAGTCGCTTCCCTGAGGCCGGGCGCATTTCGACAGAGACGGACCACCCGACGGGAAGGAAATATTAGCCCTCGCTTCGCTATCCCATACTGATGCATCACACCCGGACAGGGGTCGAGCGTGGGGGGTATAGATGAACGAAGGGAACAGCGTGATGCTTATCGCGGGGCAGAGCGGGGCGAAGTCGACGTTCGCGGGCGGGTTGCTCCACCACGTCGACAAGGCGAACGGATTCGTCATCAACAGCACCGTGGTCGGCAACACCGACGACTACGAGAGCGAGGTCATCGACCAGATGTTCACCGTCGGGGAGTACCCGAACCAGACGACCGACGGCTACATCGCCGAGTACGAGCTGGAGGGGAAGTCGTTCAGCCGACCCGGGACCACCGTGAACATCATCGACCTGCCGGGCGAGAGTCAGCGAGAGATCCTGCAGCAGAAGGGCGGCCTGTCACTCATCCAGCGGATCAACCGGGGACAGACGGCCGACCCGGAGGACATCAGAACCGACTACGAGAACAACCTCAAGCCGGACTTCGAGCGCGGCATCTCGCCGAACACGCCCGACGACTGGGAGACCACGTTCCTCCACCACTACTACAACTCGAACAAGGCCATCTTCCTGCTGAACCTCTACAAGGTGGCCGAACTCGACGACAAGGAACTGGTGTACGGGAAGGATGCGATCGAGCACGCCAACGAGGAGTTCACCGACGTCGCGGTCGTTCCCATCGCGGTCGACTGGTACGGGTACGACCCCGATTCCCACAAGACCGGTATCGTGGAGGGGATTCTGAACCAGTTTATCACACCGAGTGTGCGGGACCGGGAGCTGCTCGAGCACCTGAACAAGCACCTCAGCCTCGGCTCTGCAAGGAAGGCAAAGGAGATCCTCAACTACGTCGAGGCGAACGGAGAGATCGACTTCTTCGCCGTCTCCGTCCCGGACAACGGTGCACCGGCGAACTACACTGGCGACCTCACCGACGATGGACAGGGTGGTTTCGAGGTCCAGGGATTCGAGGAGGTGATTCGATGGCTGGAACAGTGACCTTGACACTCAACCACGCCGTTTATGACACGTTCTCGCACCAGCGCGGCGCGAAACTACCGATCGACGACGACCAGCTCCGGGAACTGTTGTTCGCGGCCGATTCAGCCCTCACACGCAAGAACGGCGGATTCTTCAAGGGGTTCAGCGACGCCTTCGTCTTCGGATTCGAGGACAGCCGGAGCGAGGGAACCAAAGGGAGCATGGGCTACTTCGACCTGTTCGTGATGCCGCTGGAGGAGGCGGCCCAGATTCCCCTGCCGAGGCTCGCCCGGTTGCTGGAGGAGTGCCGGGTCGATGCGTACGAAGCCGAACCGGAAGCGGAGAAGACATTCAAGATCGAACGCCGTGATAGCGGCTTCAGCGCCCCCGGCGACATCGACCCGAGGTTCGTCGCCCAGCTATGGGAGGAGTACCGGCGCGACTCCGTGCAGTGTCGGGCCCCGCTGCAGCAGTTCGACCAGTTCGCTGGGAACGTGCGGGGCGCGCTCGCGGAACTGAGCTTCATCTCGGTCGAGCGAAAGCCGACCGACTACTTCGATGTCATCGGCGAGGAGGCAGAGCAACAGCAGGTCGAGCCGGACCGTCGACTGGTCCGGACCGTCCAGCACCTCGCCGAGCGGAACGCCCTCACCATCGACGCGCTCCCGACCTACCGCGACGAACTACGCTCGCGGCGACGGCTCGACCGGGCGCTGGTCCGGGACACCGACCAGCTGGAGGACGCCGTGGCCGAGGAGTTCGCGGCAGTCCGGAAAGAGACCGAGCGGGCGTTCGATCGGTACCCGCTCGAAGCGGCGAAGCTCATGGAGGACATCGAGAAGGGGCGGCTGCGGGACGAACAGGAGGATGACAGCGGGGGCATCGCCGGGCGCGTACAGAACCTCGTCGGCGGTGGCGACGAGAAGGAGGAGTTCGAACTCCTCAATCCGCACGAGTTCAGCGATATCGACCCGGAGGTCGCCGCGGCCATCGACGAGAAGCTGGCGACCAGACGCGAGCACATCTGGGAGCAGGTGACCGAGGAACTGCTGACGGAGCTGCGGCAGAACCTGCGCGCCGAACTCGACGCGCGGAGCGAGGAGGTCGCCCGCGAGGCCGTCCGCCGCATCGACAGGACCCGGTCGACGGTCGCGTACGAGGAGGCCACCGGGAGCGGAACCGGAGCCGGGGAGAGCGGACCCCGTTAGCGGGCCCGCCGACAGCTCACTTCGCGACGGTGACCTCGGCCTGTTCGAGCACGTTACCGTCGACGGCGACGCCCAGCGAGTTGACCTCCAGAATCGTCTCCGTGGGCTCGTCCGTCTCCCGGGCCTCGACGACCCAGTGGCGCCGGTCGTCCAGTGTCGAGCCGAGCTCCGGTTCGATGATCTCGACGGACGCCATCGAGAGGTTCTGGTCGAGTTCCCGGAACAGGAGCTGGAGGTCGTCGCCTGGAATCCCGTCGCCCTTCCGGACGCCCTGCTTCCAGAGCTTGTTGCGGAGTTTCCAGGCCGCGCGGGCCACGGACTCCTCGTCGACGGTCGCGAGGGCACGCTCGGTGTCCGAGCGGGCATCGAGTCCGGACTGCCCGTCGTCGCCGCCGCGCTCGGAGGCGGGAAGAGCCGCTCGGTCGATATCCGCGTGGGCCAGCCAGGGCGCGCCGGCCTCGTCGTCACGGGCGAACGTGAACTCGCCAGCCCGGTCGGGCACGGCGCCGCCGTCGGTCGCGCTCGCGTCCGCTTCGGGTGCGGCCTCGTCCGCGACCGGCTCGACAGTCACGGCATCGCCGGCGTTCGCGGCGTCGAGTCGGGCGGCCGGTGCGTCGAAGGAGACGGTCAGCCGCCCCTCGTCGGCCCCGCTCGGGAGGCCGGAGCAGACGTACGTCCCGGCGTGCTCGCGCTCGCCGGTGATGCGGTGACGGAACTGGAGCTCGAAGGCGCCGGAGAGCTGCGTCTCCGCGGCCGGAGCGAGCTCCGCCCGACATGGCCTGCCCGGGCCGGTCCCGGGCGCGTCCAGGCGGCGCGCCTCGGGGCCGGACTCGCCGAGTGCGTGGAGTTCCACGTCCCGGTCGTACGTCTCGTCGACGACGGATTCACCGCCCTCCGCCCGGGCCGACGCGAGCAGCGCGGCGCCGACCGACGCAGCCGTGTACCGGTCGCCCTCGGTCGGGGGCTGTGACCGCCGGTCGAACGCGTTCTCGACGGCGAACAGCACCGGTGCCGGCCGGGTCCCGTCGCCGGTCAGGAGCAGCGTGTCGATGTCGTCGACGGCGGCGGCCCCCAGCAGGTCCTCGATAGCCCCCTGTATCGCCCGGAGGTGGTCGGCAAGCGCGTCGAAGCAGTCGTCCATCGTCAGCTCGATAGTGGGCGACAGCGCGTCCGCATCGAACACGCCACCCTCGACCACCTCGACGCCCTCCGAGAGCTCCAGGTCGATGGTCGCGGCCCCGTCGTCGCCGCTCGCGACCGTGTCGAGGGCGTCGTGTGCGGCCGCCCGAACCCGGGCCCGGGCGTCGTCGTCGAGCCGGAACGTGACGCCGTGGTCGCGGCCGACACGGTCGACCAGCCAGGTCGCCAGCGTCTCGTCGAGCGTCTCGCGGCCGTGGTCGGTCAGCGAGGTCCGCGCGGCCACCGACAGGTCGCCGTCGGGCCGCACCGTGACGACCGCGAACGACCCCCAGGAGGCGCCGATGTCGGCGACCGCGACGGTCCGCTCGTCCTCGCAGTCGGGGAGTTCCGTCGCCGCGACGGCCACCGGGGCCCGGACCGCCAGCGGGTCGCCGAAGCCGGCGGCCTCGGCGGCCGACTCGACGGCCGCGAGGTCCGACGCGGCGTAGGGGCCCGGGACCGTTATCGTGGTCGGGCCGAAGGCGCCGGGCGACGGCGTCCCGGTGTCGTCCTCGGTGGCGGGTTCGGCCCTGCCCTCGTCCGTGCCGGCCCCGGCATCGGTGTCGGCGGTCGGAGCAGCGTCCGCGTCGGAGCGGTCCGTGGCAGCGTCCGCGGACTCCTCGGTGCCCGACTCGTCGGCGCCCCCGGTGCCCGCGCCGGTCTCCGCATCGGCCGCGTCGGTCTCCGTCTCGGTCGCAGGTTCGGCGTCCGCCCCATCGCCGGCCTCGTCCGTCGCCTCGGCGTCCGTCCGGGCCTTCACCGCCGTTCCCTCGTCGGCGTCCGCGTCGCGGTCCGCCTCGGACGCGTCGGCAGCGTCGGTATCGGTGTCGTCGGCAGCGTCGGCATCGGTAGCGTCCGCGTCCGACTCGTCCTCGGCGTCGGCCGTCTCGTCGGTGTCGACCCGTTCGACGCCCTCGATATCGTCGATGCCACCGTCCCGGTCCTCGCCGCCGTCGGTCACCGGGCGGCCGTCCGCCAGGGCGTCTACCCAGGTGCGTCGGAGTTCTCCCAGGAACACCGGCAGCGGCAGGTCGTCCGGCGTCGCGTCGGTCGGGCCGTCGCCGAGGTACGGGAGCGGCGTCATCCCGTCCCTCTCGGCCGTCGTCGCATCCGTGCCGACGACGATGCCCGCCTCCGTCGTGACCGCGAATCTCGTCGGCAGGGCCGACTGCCCGTCGACCTCCAGCAGCCGTGGTGTCCCCGCCTCGACGACGGCGCCGGTCGTCGTCGCACTCCCCAGGTCCACACCCAGTGGCCGCGGCCCCCCGCGGGATGAATCGGTCATGGCTGTGGAACGGGCGGGGACGCACTTAATTCTGAGCGGGTCCCCTCGGCGACATCGCACCGACGGCGGGCGGTCGGGGGACTGGTGGGTGGCAGAAACGAACCGCGGAACCGGCCGCGAAAAACGAGTGGCCCGGCGGCGTCAGTCGTCGGCGGCTTCCTCGTCCTGCGCGCCGGGACGGGAGGCGTCGAACTCGTCACCGGGACGGGGGATGGTGTCGTCCTGGTCACCGTCGCCCGTACTCGGTGGGAACGGGTCGTCGATGCCGATCTCGAGCGTCGTCTCGACGGTCGTTCCGGTCTCCAGTTCGACGGCCTCGACGTGCAGGGTGCCGTCGTGGCCCGCGTCGAACGTCACCTCGATGTCGAGTTCGCCGGCCGGCCGCTCGGGAATCCCCTCGAGCATGAGTTCGCCGAGTTCCTCGGCGTCGTCGGGCTGCTCGACCGGCGCCCCGTCCTCGGCCTTCTCCCAGACCGGGACCCGGATCTTCGAGATGTTGTCCCGCGGGTTCGTGTACGTCCGCGTCTCGTCCGTCGGGACGTTCACGTCCTCGGGGAGGATCTCGTCGAAGGTGTCGTCGTCCAGCTCGACGCCGACGTTGTGCGAGAGGACGTTGTGGATGGTGACGTCCACCGTCATGTCGTCGGGGACCTCCTCACGGTACTCCGCGGCCTGGAGCGCCGCGCCCCGGGCGACCACCGTGTCCGGGTCGACGTTGTACTTCGGTTCCTGCTCGAAGAACGCCTCGACACGCTCGCTGACCAGCGGGATGCGCGTGCTCCCGCCGACCAGCAGGACGTTGTCGATGTCGCCCTTGTCGATTCCCTCGTCCTGCACGGCGTCCTTCTGGAACAGCGCATCCATCTTCTCGATGGTCTGCTGTATCTTGTCGTCGATGACCGACTCGAACTCCTCGCGAGTCACCTCCACCTCGGTCCCGTCCCAGACGAACATCGTGTTGTTGAGGTCCGAGAGGTCGTGCTTCGCGTCCTTGACCTCCTTCTGGAGAGAAGCCTGTTCCTGTTCGTGGGCGTCCGCCGGGTCGGGCCCACCCTCGTCGACGATCTTCTGACTCACGTGCTCGTACAGCGCGTCGTCGAAGTCCTCGCCACCGAGTTCACCATCACCCTCCGTGGAGACGACGTTGATGAGCGCTCCCGCCTCGACCAGTGTCGCGTCGAACGTCCCACCACCCAGGTCGTACACGAGCAGCGTCCCGTCGACATCCTCCTGGTGGATGTAGGAGAGACAGGCGGCCGTCGGCTCGTTGATGATCTCGTCGACCTCGAACCCCGCCGCCTCCGCGGCCTTCTCCGTCCGCTGGCGACCACGGTTCGCGAAGTCGTACGGCACGGTGATGACCGCCCCCTCGACCTCCTCGTCGAGCGACTGCTCGGCCTGTTCCTTCAGGTAGCCCAGGATGTACGACGCGGCCTGCACGGGCGTGTACTCCTCGCCACCGATCTCGTACGTCACCTCCTCTTCCTTGTCGATGTCCTGCTTGGTACGAGCGAGGACTCGCTCGGGGCTGATACGGCGCCGGGTGAGTGCCGCCTCGCCGACCGTAATCTGGTCCCCCTCGTCGGCATCCTCCTCAATCAGTACGACCGACGGCGTGGTGTCGTCCGCCCGGTCGTTCTGAATCATTTCGGTCCCCCCGTCCTCGGCATCGAGGTACGCCATCGCGCTGTTCGTCGTCCCCAGGTCGATTCCTATCCGCATACACAGGACGTGCTCTCGGGGGAAGAATAAAATTACCCCACAGGTCGAGGGAGAAAGGGAGCCGCGGGACGGGTACGTTTCCGACAGCTCCGCGACAGGTCGCCACCTCGCCGTCAGCCGTCGGAAGCATCCACATCCCGGGAGCCGGGGCGAGAGTGGTCGAAGGCCTCGATATCGGGGTCCGGCACCTCGTTCTCGATGTCCGGCCACGGGTCGTCACCGTCGATATCCAGGGTCGCTTCGACGGTCGCTCCGGTCCCCGTCTCGACGGCCTCGACGTGCAGGCTACCGTCGTGCTGGACCGTGAGCGTCACCTCGAGACGGAGTTCGCCGGCCGGCCGCTTCGGAAGCCCCTCGAGGACGATGTCCCCCACTCGTCCGGCCTCGTCGACCGGTTCACCGTCCTCGCCCTCCGCCCAGAGTGGAATCGGTAACTCCGTCGCGTTGTCGGCGGGGTTCGTGTAGGTCTCGGTCACCTCCGCGGGGAGTCTCGCCCCCGTCTCGAGAATCTCGATGAAGGTTCCGGCGTGCGACTCGATGCCGATGTTGTACGCCAGGAGGTCTGCATCCCCATGCCCGGATCGATCGGAGTGGAAGTCGTCACGATACTCAGCGGCCTGGAGCGCCGCGCCTCGGGCGACGACAGTATCCGGGTCGATGTCGAACCGTGGCTCCTGCTCGAAGAACTCCTCGACGCGCTTCTGGACCAGCGGGATGCGCGTACTCCCACCGACCAGCAGGACGTGGTCGACGTCGTCTCTCGTGATGCCCTCGTCCCGCACGGCGTCGCGCTCGAACAGGGCGGCCGTCCTGTCGATGGTCCGCTGGATGTACTCGTCGATGACCGACTCGAACTCCTTCCGGGAAACCTCAACCCCCGTATTCTCCCAGACGAACGCCGTCTGTTCGAGATACGTGAGATCCTCTTTCGCCTCCTGAACCTCCTCACGGAGGAGGACCTGGTCCATCTCGTGGGCGTCGGCGGGGTCGGGGCCGCCCTCGTCGACGAGCTTCGCGCTGACGTGCTCGTACAGCGCGTCGTCGAGGTCCTCCCCACCGAGTACTCCGTCGCCCTCCGTGGCGATTACATCGATGAACGCCCCAACCTCGACCAGCGTCGCGTCGAACCGCCGCCCGCCCAAGTCGTACACGAGTAGCGTCCCGTCGACATCCTCTTGATGGCCGTACAACAAACAGGCCGCCGTCGGCTCGTCGATGATCTCGTCGACCTCGAAGCCTGCCGCCTCTGCCGCCCGCTCCGTCCGCTTGCGTGCCCTGTCGCCGAACTCGACTGGAACGGTGATGACCGCCCCCTCGATGGTCTCGTCGAGTGATTGCTCGGCCTGCCGCTTCAGGTAGTCGAGGATGTACGTCGCGACCTGCGTCGGTGTGAACTCCTCGTTTCCGAGCCAGTACGTCACCTCCTCCTTGTCGAAATCTCCCATGGGATAGGTGAGCACCCGCTCGGGATACTGCGGGCCCTGGGCGAGTGCCGCCTCCCCGACTGCGATTCGCTCGCCCGGCACGTCCTCGGGGACGACGAACACGGCCGACGGCGTGAACTCGTCTCCCAGATTGTTCCGGATCAGTTCCGTCGTCTCCGCCTCGCTGTCGAGGTACGCCATCGCGCTGTTCGCTGTCCCCAGGTCGATACCGATTCGCATAGCGACATCTCGCACAAAAGTCGAATAAAACTACCCCAGGGGTCGCCGGCATCGACTGCCGCCGGCGGCCGAGTCCGGGACAACACTCAAGCCGACGGCACCGCCCGAACCGACCATGTCAGACGCCGACCCGCTCACCGGGGACGAACCCTACGAGGTGCTGGGCGTGTCCCGCGACGACTCGCTCGAAGCCATCCGGAAGAAGAAGGAGGAGCTGCTCACCGAGTACCGCAGCCGGATGCGCGAGGTACGGCAGGACAGGGACAACGAGGCGTTCAAAGAGAGTGCGGAGGCAGTCGGGGAAATCGAGCAGGCCTGGGAGTGGCTGGAAGGGAACCACGAACCCGTCGACACGGACGGACCGTCGAACGAGGCGGCGGCGGCCCTCGACCTGCCGGCGGATGCGGCCCCCGGAACCATCGAGGCACGCCGGGACCGGTTGCTGGACGAGCACCGCGATCGGATGCGGAAAGCGAGACACGAGGACGACAACGAGGGGTTCAAAACGGCGGCGAACCGGATCGAGGAGATCGAGCGGGCGGCCGAGCGACTGCTGGCCGAGCGCAGCGAACCTGAGGCCGGGCAGGAGAGCACCAGCGACCGAGCGGCCGACCCGGGGAGCGACGGACCGGCCCTCTCGGCGGCGGACCCGTACGAACTGCTCGGGCTGTCTCGTGACGCGTCCGAGGCGGAACTCGCGGCGCGGCGGGACGAACTGGTCGTCGAGTACACCGCCCGCCTGACGCCCGAGACGTACGCGGACGAGCCATGGCGCTTCCGGCAGGCCCTGCGCGCGACGGCTGCGGTCGACGACGCCTGGCGCGCTATCGAGGGCGACGGGACGACCGACGGCGAGTGACCGGAGGGCGGGGGAGCGAGAGGAGCGGCATTTATCAGCCACCGCCTGCTTGAATCGCAACGATGGGGGATGCCGACCCACTGAACGGTAACGACCCGTACGAGAAGATCGGGGGGGACCGGATGGACTCGCTGGCCGCCCTCAGGTCGCAGAAGAAAGACCTGATCAAGGAGTACCGGAGCCGGATGCGGACGGCGCGCCAGGACGACGACAACGAGAAGTTCAAGCGGTGTGCGAACGCGATCGAGGAGATCGAGGCCGCCTGGAAGTGGCTGGAGCAGAACCACGAGCCGCCGGCCGCCGACGAACCCATCTCCATCGAGGTGCGGACCAGCGACCCGACGGTCGACGAGCCGCTGACCGTCGCGGTCACGGGCGACAGCGGCCCCGTGGAGACGCTGGTCGAGGCCGGGCGCGACGGGACCGAACTCGGCACCGACCAGACGGACGGGAGTAGCGGCGAGGCGACGTTCACCATCGGGAGCCACGGACCCGTCCAGTTCACCGCGCCGACCACCGACGCCTACGACGACGCGACAGCCGTCGTCACGGTCGACCGGAAGACGGTGCCGCTGGCGTTCGACGGCGCCCCGAGCGAGGTCGAGGTCGACGAGGACGTCCAGTTCACCGTCACGGCGGCGGGCAGTCCGACCGACGACGCGACCGTCGAGACGGACGGCGGGACCGAACTGGGAACCACGAACGGTGGGACGGTCACCCACGCGTTCGGTAGCACCGGCGACCGGACCGTCGAGGCCACCAAGGCGGACGACGACGCGGCGACCTACGAACCCTGCGAGACCGACCTGAAGGTCCGCGAGGAGACCGTCGAGATGGAGCTGTTCGTGGAGGGGTCGGACTACGAGGTTGGCGAGACCGTGACCGTCCACGTCAACAAGAAGAACGAGCCCCAGTCCGGTCGCCCCATCGAGGGCGCCGAGGTCACCATCGCCGGCGAGAGCGATACGACCGGTGGGACCGGCGAGGTCGACCTCGAACTGACCGCGGCCGGCGAGCTATCGGTCGAGGCGTCGAAATCGGCCCCGAACGAGGATCGCCACTACCCGGACGCCGAAGTGACCATCGACGTCGACCGCAAGGATGGGAGCCTGCGCATCTCCGACATCGAGGGCAAGCGGATGGAGGGGGCAGACCTCACCGTCCACGTCGTCGACGGCGCCGGGAACGACCTGGAGGGCGCGTCGGTCACGACGAACTGGGGCCACGACACGGAGACCGACAGCAACGGCGAGGCGACGCTCTCGCTCGACGACGACGGGCGACTCCAGATCGAGGTGTCGAAACAGACCGACGAGGTCGACTACGGGAGCGACACGGAGTACGTCGATATCGAGGAGTTCACCCGCGAGATGGAGATTTCCGTGCTCCAGCAGGGGCTGCCCGACCCTGGCGACACCGTCACCGTCCGCGTGACCGACAACACGGGAAGCGCCGTGTCGAACGCAACCATCGTCTCGAGCATGCAGCCCGGCACGGAGTGGACCACCGACGGCAGCGGCGAGGCAGACATCACGCTCTCGAATCAGGTCGGGAACCGGCGCATCACCGCCCGGAAGAGCGACGGCGACTTCACCGAGGCCGGAACGAACATCCGCGTCCTCTGAGGCCGGTCAGAGCTTGCCCAGTCCCGAAACGTCCCCGTCGTCGATCAGGTCCTTCGCCTCCTGGTACTTCCGCTCCGGGAGGTGCTGCTTGTTCTCCTCGAGATAGCGACGGGCCTCGTCGAGTTTCCCGTCCTGTGAGAGGGTCGAGACCTTCTTGACGATGAAATCCGGGTCCGGTGGGGTGGGCTTGGCTGCCTCTTCCTCTTTTTCTTCATCTTCGCCACCCGGACCAATTCCCGAGAGGTCGACGGTCGTCGTCATCTCGTCGCGGGCGCTGTCCCGGCGGGTGCTGAGGACGGCCTCGACGAGCGTCGCCGACAGGTCTGGGTCCGCGTCCTCGGCGTCGACATCCATCTCGAGGGCGACCTCCGGCGGGTTCTCGTGGTTCACGTCCCCGAGGTCGACGACGCAGGTGTCGCCACGCCACTCCGGGTCGACGGTACTGGTCTGCTCGGCCAGCGAGTAGTACACCTCGTTGATGGTCGTGAGGTCGGAGGGGTGGAGCTCCAGTTCGGCGTCGAGTGCGACGACCTGCTTCGCGTTGCGTACCTCCCGCTTGAAGAACTGGCCCAGGTTCTTCGGGGACTCGATGTCCTCGAGTTCGCCCTGGGTCTGCTGGGCGAGCGACAGCATCTGGTCGCGGTCGTAGGCGTCACCGACGCCGGCCGCCTGGATGACGATGCCCTCGTCGCTGTAGTTGCGCTGCAGGTCCCGGTCCCTCGGGACGCTTCCCTTCCCGTCGGAGATGAGCACGATCCACTCGACGGCCTCCTCGCTGGGCATCCGCTTGAGCATCTCCCGGGACCGGTCCAGCCCGGCGTCGATGCTGGTGCCGCCGCCGGCGCTCATCGAGTTGATGTCGGAGTCGACCCCGCCAGCGCGGCTGCCGCTGGTCGAACTGACCGCGGTGCTGGCGCTGCTGCTGAAGGAGACGATACCGAAACTGTCGTCGGGCGAGAGCTCGCCGAGGGCGTTCTTCAGCCCCTCCTTCGCGACGTCCATCTTGCTCGGGCCGTCCGAGTCGGAGAGCGCTGACTTGACGATACCGGTCAGCCCGGTGGCGTCGACCTCCTGGCTCATCGAGCCGCTGGTGTCGACACAGAAGGCGATGTGGAGCGGGTACTCCTGGGTCCGGCCGGTGATCTCGAAGTTCACCGAGCCGTTCGCCGTCGTCCCCTGCCCCACGAATATCTCGTCCAGATTCGTGCTCGCGTTGATGTCGAGCCCCATACCTCCCCTCTCGGAACCGGGGGCCGTGAAAGTTCGGGGACGGTCAGGGGGCGACCGCTCGGATTTCCTGCTGGAGCCCGTAGGCGGTCACCGCGAAGATGCTGGTGAAGATGAGGAACGGCGGCACCAGATTCAGGTTCCCGCTCTCGACAAGCGACGCCGAGAGATAGACGATGACGAACGCGAACGAGATCGTCAGCAGGAGCGTCGTGAGCAGGTAGCTCAGGACGGGCTCGACACGGCTCCCGAGCCACCAGGACCCGACCCCCCCGGCCACCCCGACGCCCACGAACAGGAGCGCGGGCACGACCGAGAACTCCAGCACGGCGAACGCGGCGACGCTGGTGGCCGCGTAGACCAGCAGGAACTCCGCGGCGATCTCGTACCAGTACTCCTGTGCCAGCGCCCACGTCGCCAGCGTCGACCCGAGGAGGAGGAAGACGATGCCGAGATTGACCCGCAGATACGTCCCGGAGATGACCAGCGCCGGCAGCCGCTGGAACAGCAGGTAGGTTACCCCGGTCGCCATCCCCCCGAGCGCGACGACGAGCGCGTGATTGCGCGCCTGTGTCGCATCCATACCCCACCATCCAGGCGGGACCCGCATATACGTTCTGTCGTGGAATCGCCCGGGGGCGTGCGCCCTCAAATCATAAGTGGCGGCGGGCAGGAGACCAGCACACAGCGACCGGCAACGGGGCCGGTTCTGGGGGGACCACATGGTAGGAGACACACTCGTCATCGGCGGCCCGTCGGGCGGAACATCGACCTTCCTCGGTGGACTGCTCCGCCACGTCGACAAACAGGACGGGCTCAGCCTCGCCAGCACCGTCACCGGGGATACCGAGTCCTACAAGCGGGCGGTCGAGGAGCTGTTCACCCGCCGGGAGTATCCGCCAGCCGGGAGCGACGGCTACGCCGTGTCGTTCGACCTGCGCGGCGACTCCTTCGCCCGTCCTGGAGCGACCATCTCGGCCGTTCGCCCGCCGGCGCGGGGCTGGGGGATGCGCCACCCGTCACCCGACGCGCCGCTACTCGCCCGGATTCGGTCCGGCGCGGCGCCCGACCCGGAGACGGTTCGGGAGCGATACGAGAACGATGTCAGGCCGGACTTCGAGCGCGGACACGCGCCGACGAGACCCGACGACTGGGAGACGGTCCTGCTCCACCACTACTACACGGCCGACCGGGTCATCTTCCTGCTGAACCTGCACACGGTCTTCGAGCGTGTCGACCAGGATCTGGCGTACGACGCTCAAGATGTGAAACACGCCACCGAGGAGTTCGTGTCGGCCGCGGTGGTTCCCACCGCGGTCGACCTGGTCGACTACGACCCCGGCGAGGCGGGGAGCGACCGCAGACTGCTCGAACGGGCCAAGGAGCGGTTGGGCCCGTCCGGCATCCGAGACGAAGCGCTGCTCGAACGGCTCGGGGATGTCCTCACCGTCGGCACGGCGAGGGAAACGATGGACGTCCTCAACTACGTCGACAGCGACCAGGCGGTCGAGTTCTTCGGCGTCGCGGTCCCCGACGAGGGGAGCCCGCAGGAGCAGACGGGGCACCTCACGCCGGACGGGGAGGGCGGCTTCGAGACGCAGGGGTTCGGGACCGTCATCGAGTGGCTGGAGCGGTGAGAGCGGGCCGACACGCCCGGTGATTCAATACCGTCGTCGCCCTCGTCCCAGTATGGTGCGCGAACGGAAGGGGGTCGCTGCCGCCATCTACGAGTGCGAGCACTGCGGCGCGACGCCCGGGGTGAGCTACCACGACGACGGCACCTGCAGCGGAGCGATTCTCTCGATAGACGACGAGTGGCGCTGTGGCGGCTGTGGGGCGCGTATCGCGCCGACAAGCCGGTGTCCCGACTGCGGGCACGACATCAGGCCGCGCAAGTACCAGCTCCCGCTCGACCGTCACCCGGCGGACACCACCGCGAACATGGAACGGGCCATCCACGAGGCGACGAACCGGCGGCGCGAGCAACACGACTGCGGGACGCTCTCGTACAGCGACCACCTCGCCGCCGTCGCGCTCCAGCACAGCCGGGACATGGCCGAGCGCGACTTCTTCGACCACACCTCGCCCGACGGCGAGGACGCGGCCGGGCGGTACCGCCGGTTCGGCCACGACGACCGCAGCGTCGGCGAGAACATCGCCCGGCGCCACCCGCTCCCCACGGCGTCGGCGACCGACATCGCGGCCGCGGTCGTCGACGGGTGGATGAACTCGCCCGGCCACCGCGAGAACCTCCTCCGGGAGCGCTTCGAGGCCGAGGGACTCGGCGTCTTCGTCGACACGGACGGCGCCGTCTACGCGACGCAGAATTTCCGGTAGCACCCATGGACCAGCCGCAGACCAGCCTCAGCCGAGGCGCGCCTCCCACTCGTCGGCCGGCATCGACTCGCCGGTGACGCCGTCGGGACCCTGTTCGGCCAGCAGCACCGCGGCCTCGTTCATCACGTCCGCGTCGAGGATCTCACCCTGTTCGTCCGCGGGGAGGTGGTCCCAGAACCCGGTCGCGACGCGGCCGCCGGGGTCGAGACAGTTGGCGTTGATACCCGCGTCCTCGTAGTCGAGCGCGAGTGTCTTGTTCAGCCCCTCCAGCCCGTGCTTGGAGGTGTTGTACGGCGCGTAGCCGGGGGCCGCGTATCGACCCAGCCCCGAGGAGATGTTCACGAGGTTCCCCCGACCCTGGTCGAGCATGTGGGGGACGACGGCCTTCGTACAGTTGAAGACGCCGTGGAGGTTCACGTCGATGATACGTTGCCAGTCCGCGTCGTCGATCTCGTGGAACGGCCGCCCCTCGCCGTAGAGACTGAGGAGGCCGATGCCCGCGTTGTTGACCAGCGTGTCCACGCCGCCCCAGGCATCGACGACGGCGTCGACAGCGTCGCCGACCTGCTCGGCGTCGGTCACGTCCGTCGGACGCACGAGCGTCTCGCCAGCCGCGTCGTCGGCGACGGCCCGGAGGTCCGCCTCGCTCCGCGAAAGCAGGGCGACGCGGGCTCCCTCCTCGCTGTAGCGCAGTGCCATCTCCTCGCCGAGTCCCGCGCTCGCACCCGTGACCACGATCCGTTCGCCGTCGAGTCGGCTCATGGGCGCCGGTTCGCGCAGCGGGCGGATGAGTGTGTGGGTCGGGGCGCCGCGTTCGGAAGACACGAGTCCGAGAAGGGGAGGGCCGAGCGCAGCGGGGCCCCGGAACCGGGGCGGTCAGCGGGTCGCCACTTACCAATCCGACTCCGCGTCGGCCGTCTGCCCGTCGAGCTGCAGGAACGAGCGGAGGAACGCGTCGCGGCCGACCTCGCCGGCGCCGGCCTCGACCAGCGTCTCCTCGAGGCCGTCGCGGGGCAGGTGACATCGCGCGTCGTCGCAGGGCTTGCAGAGGTACTCGAACCGCTTGTCGTCGCGGTCCCAGCGGTCGCCGTGGCGGTCGTACTCGCGCGCGTCGGAGCGGGCCACGGTCTCGCCGCAGGCGATGCAGTCGACCGTCGAATCCGCGGTGGAGGGGAAGCGTTGCCAGCGGGACATGACAGTTAGGGGCGGTCGGGAGCCGTCGCATCCGGGACCGTCTCGGGGGCAGGGGTAGGGCCGATGGCGACGGGTGACTGGTCCTCGTCGGCGGGTGACTCGACCGTCGCCTCCTCGACGACTGCCTCGGAGTCCAGCGGGCCGGCGACGATGACCAGCGGTTCGTTGCTCGGGCCGTACACGTCCATGTCGTTCCCGCGCTGGGAGTACCACGTGCCGACGACCTCGACGACGCCGGCGGTCTCGAGGCGGCCGAGGTGGTACTGGACGTTCTGCAGGGAGGTGTCGACGTCCTCGGCGAGGTCGGAGGCCGTCCCGGGCTCGGCGTAGATGCGGTCGACCAGTTTCCGGGCGGTCTCGCTCGTGAGCGCGTTGACCACGTCGCCGGCGTCGTCCAGCGAGACGGCCTCGGACGGGACCTCCTCCCGCTCGACCGCCTCGCGGTGCGGGAAGACGGACTGGGGCGCCATCGTCACGTTCCCCCCGTCCACCGGGAGCCGGCGGCACCGTAGCGCTCGGACCCGAACGACCGGAGGAGCGACCTAGAGACCACCTCGGCGGCGGGCTGGTCGGTCGTTCGAGACGGCGGTGGCGGATGGTGTATCATCGTTACACCCGTTCGATGACAGGGACCCACCAGGAACCTGCTCGCTACACGCGTTCACTCCACGAGCGACGGGGGCTATAGGTATTGACCCGTGGGGCCGGATGGCTCGCAAGGTGACGATGGATTACACGAACTGGCGCCACCTGCGGCCGATATCACCACATTCCGCGGCCCCGAGGGGGCAATCTTCAACACGGAGTGCCCGCACGATTGGCCCATGGGTACGGAGGGTGCGGGGGAACTAGAGCTTCTGGTCGTGGCCGGAGAGCGGTCGTTCGGGCGGGCGGTGGTCGACGGGCTCGAGGCCGCCCGGACGGGCGTCACGGCGACGCTCCTCGGCCCCGGCGCCGACCCCGTCGACCGGGCCACGGCGAGCGAGGCCGACGGACTCGTGGTCGGCAGCGGCGTCGAGACGCCGGTCGCGGTCGTGCGGCGGAGCACGGACGAACCGGGGCAGCCGGTCGTCCTGCTGGCGAACGCCGGGGACGAGTCGACCGTCGACGACGCCCTCGCGGCCGGCGCTGCCGATGTCTTCCCGGAGACAGCGGCCGAGCGCCAGTGTGCGCGCATCGTCGACCGCATCGCGGCGCTCGCCGAGGACGGTCCGGACACGACCGACGATGCGAGCGGCGGCCCGGCGGCGGACGGGACGGCTGCCGACCGGTCGGCGGGCGACACGGTCACGGACGAGCGGCCGTATCGCGAGGTGTTCGAGAACGTCTCGGACGGACTGGTCGTCCACGAGCCCGACACGGGCGAGATTCTCGACGTGAACGAGCGGTTCTGCGAGATGAACGGCTACGACCGTTCGGAGCTGGTCGGCGACGATATCAGCCTCGTGACGGAGCCCGGCGAGGCGTACGACGAGGCGGCGGCCCAGGAGAAGATAGCGCAGGCCCGCCGCGAGGGAACGCAGCTGTTCGAGTGGCGCAACCAGCGTCGCGACGGTGAGACCTATCCCGTCGAGGTCCACCTCGCGGTGGTGCAGCTGGACGGGAGCGAGCGGGTGCTGGCATCCGTCCGTGACATCACCGAGCGGCGAGCGCTGGAGCGGACCTACCAGGATGTCTTCGAGAGCGTCAGCGACGGCCTCGTCGTCCACGACCCCGAGAGCGGGGAGATACGCGACGTGAACCAGCAGTACTGCGAGCTGACGGGGTACGACCCGTCGGAGCTGGTGGGGTCGAACATCCGGCTCGTCCTCCCCGACGACCCCGAGTACGGGTTCGAGCGGGCCGTGGAGTACATCGAACGCGCCCGCGAGACGGGACCACAGCTGTTCGAGTTCGAGGGCCAGCGCAAGGACGGCGACAGGTTCGTCGCGGAGGTCAGCCTCACCACCGTCGAACTCCGCGGCGAGGAGCAGGTGCTCGCGAGCGTCCGCGACATCACCGAGCGCAAGCGCCGCGAACGGGAGTACGAGCAGATATTCGACGGGGTCAACGACTCCATCGTCATCCAGGACCCCGAGACCGCACAGCCGCTCGACGCCAACCAGTCGTTCCTGGACCGGCTCGGCTACGAGTCGGTCGCGGAGATCCGCGAGGGCGGATTCGACGAACTCAGCGCGACCGATGCCGGCTACACCAGAGAGCAGGCCCGGGAGCTGTGCCAGCGCGTCATCGAGACGGGCGAGTCCGAGACAGTCGAGTGGCAACAGGAGACGAAGGCGGGCGACCGCCGGTGGATAGAGGCGACCGTCGATGCGGCAGTCATCGGGGGCGAGGAGCGGGTCCTGTCGATACAGCGCGACGTGACCGAGCGCAAGCGCCGCGAGCGCCGGCTCCGCCTCATCGCCGACCACCTCGACGAGATCATCTACCTCGCCACCGCCGACTTCTCCGAGATACTCTACATCAACCCGGCGTACGAGGAGATATACGGCCAGCCGGTCGCGGCGCTGGCGGAGAACCCGCAGGCGTTCGTCGAGGCCGCCCATCCGGCGGACCGGGACCGGTACCGTGCCGACGTCGAGGAGCTCGTCGCGGACATCGAGGCCGGCGACCCCGAGGACATCTACGAGGGGCAGTATCGGCTCCAGCGCGACGGGGAGACCCGCTGGGTGGACATCGGCCGGTTCCCCATCGAGAACGAGGCTGGCGTCGTCGACCGCATCGTGGGGCGGGTACAGGACATCACCGAGCGCGAGCGCAGCGAACAGCGGCTCCGGACCATCGCCGAGCGGGTCGACGAGATTATCTACCTCGCCAACACCGACCTGACCGAGGTCACGTACGTCAACTCGGCGTACGCCGACATCTACGGGCGCCCGACCGAGGAGTTACACGAGGACCCGCGGGCGTTCATCGAGGCGATGCATCCAGAGGACCGCGAACCGTACGAGTCGGAGCTCGAGGCGATGTTGGCCGACATCGAGGCCGGCGACCCCGACGACCGCTACGAGTTCGACTTCCGCATCCAGCGCCCCGACGGCGAGGTACGGTGGCTGGACGCGACCGGCTACCCCATCCTCGACGAGACCGACCAGCCGGACCAGTTCGTCGGCGTCGTCAAGGACGTCACCGAGCGCCACCAGCGCGAGCAGACACTGGAGACATTCCACGAGGCCACCCGTGAGCTCACCGCCACCGACTCCCAGGAGGCGGCCTGCCGGCAGGCCGTGCAGGCCGCCGAGCGCGTGCTCGGCTTCCCACTGGTGACGGCGTACCTGTATTCGGAGGAGTCGGGCGCCCTCGAACCGGCGGCGGTGGCCGCGCAGCTGGCCGACCTCGAGGGCGACCCGCCGTCGTTCGGCCCCGGCGACTCGCTACCCTGGCAGGTGTTCGTCGAGGGGGAGGCGGTCACCCGCTCGGAGCCGACACCCCCGGTGTACGGCCCTGGCGTCCCCGGCCCGGACATCGTACTCCCGATGGGCTCGCACGGGGTGATGCTGGTCGGCGCCCCCGACGAGCAGTTCGGTGCCGAGGAGGTCGAACTCGCACAGATTCTGGCCGCAACCCTCGAGGCCGCACTGAACCACGTCGCCGGCGAGCGCGCACTCGCCGAGCGCGAGGCGGAACTCCAGCGCCAGCAGGCACGCGCCGACCAGCTCGAACAGCTCAACACCATCATCAGGGACATCGAGCAGGCGACGGTCGAGCAGTCCTCGCGGGCGGGTATCGAGGAGGCCGTCTGCGAGCGCCTCGTCGATGTCGACCGCCACGACGTGGTGTGGGTCGCCGAGCCGGCCGTCGGCGACGACGGCCTCGTGCCCCGGACCAGTGCCGGCGGGGCCGAGGGGTACGTCGACGGGCTGACGAGCGTCGTCGGCTCGGCAGCCGACCCCGGTGGCCACCCGGCGGTCGCGGCCCATCGGACCGGCGAGCTGCACGCGGTCGAGAACGTCGCGACCGACATCTCGGGCGGCGAGTGGCGGAAACACGCCCTCGGACACGGCGTCCAGTCGGTCGTGGCCGTCCCCATCCGCTACGAGACGACGACCCACGGCGTGCTGACGGTCGCCTCGGCCGACCCGGACGCCTTCGACGAGGCGACGCGCGACGTGCTCGCGGAACTCGGCCGCTCCATCGGCTACGCCATCACCGTCACCGAGCGCGAGCAGGCGCTGGAATCCGACGGCACCACCGAACTGGAGTTCGACGTAGCCGACGAGGGCCTGTTCATGATTCGAGGCGCGACGACCGCCGACTGCCGGGTCGCCCTCGAGCGCACCATCCGGCGGACCGGCGGGTCGTTCTCGATGTTCTACACGGTCGAGGGGGCCGAGCCGGCGGCCGTGGTCGACCTGGCCGACGCGGCCCCGAGCGTCGCGACGGCACAGGTCGTCAGCAGCAACGAGGCGGGGGCAGGCGGCCTCGTCGAGGTGACCGCCCCCACCTGGTTCGGCTCCGTGTTCACCGAACACGGCGCCGTCGTCCGCGAGGCCACCGCCACGCCCGACGGGGGGACACTGCTGGTCGAGGCGCCCCGCGGAACGGACGTGCGGGCGCTCGTCGAGGGGTTCCAGGAGCGCTATCCCGACGCGGAACTCGTCGCCCAGCGCCAGCGCGACCGGACCATCCGGTCGCTGTTCGAACTGCAGGACGCCCTCGAGACCGAACTGACGGACCGCCAGTGGGAGGCGCTCGAGACGGCATACTCGGCCGGCTACTTCAGCTGGCCGCGAGAGACCAGCGGGCAGGAGGTGGCCGAACTGCTCGGCGTCTCGCAGCCCACGTTCAACAAACACCTCCGCATCGCCGAACAGTCGGCGTTCCGGATGCTTCTCGACCGGGAGTACCCGGCGGCCGACGAGTAGCACGCCGGGACCGCTTACGGTTCGTCCTCGCCCCCATCGGCAGCCCCACTCCTCATCCGTCGTCGGGAACCGTATCGACCGGTGGCGAGGGGGGGTCGGTGCCGAAGCAGGCGGCGAACCGCTCGCCGCGCACGGCGAGGATGCTCGGACAGCGGTCGGTCAGCGGGGACTCGATGTCGGCGAGCGGCGACGCCGTGTCGTCACCCGCACCGAGCCCGTCGAACCGGGCCCGCCGACGGGTCGCGTAGGCGGCGAGGCGCGCGGCCGGCGGGTCCGTCCGCCCGACCAGTTCCGCGGCCAGCACCGCGGCGTCCTCGACGGCGAGCGCCGTCCCCACGGCCGCGAGGCGGTGGTGAGCGTGGGCGGCATCCCCGAGGAGGGCGACCCGGTCCTCGGCCCAGCAGGCCGTCGTGTGATGGAAGTCGTCCCCACACCACAGCGCCCCGAGGTCGGCGGCAGCGAGCGCCGCGGGGAGGTGCCAGTCGATAGCGGGCGCCGCGGCCTCGATGGCGGCGGTGTCGCTCCAGCCCAGACCCGGGGCCGTCGTCGGGAGAGTGAGCCACCCCATCGCCCCGTCGTCGACGGGAACGGCCCGGAACACGGCGCCGTCGTCTGTCCAGACCTCGCTGGCGCCCTCGAGGCCGGCGTCCGGCGCGAGCGGGAGCGCCACGCTCGTCGTCCCACAGAAGGCCGGGCCCTCGCCGCCGAGCAGCGCCCGGGTGCGCGACCGGACCCCGTCGGCGCCGACGACCACGTCGAACTGCTCGCGGACGCCGTTCCCGAACTCCACCGCGACGCCGCCGGGCCCCGAATCGAGGGCCCGGAGCGTCGAGCCCGTGTGAACGGTCCCATCGGGCAGTCCGTCGAGCAACCGGGCCCGCAACCGCCCGTACTCGACGGCGACGAAGCCGAACTCGCCGGCGGCGTCGAGTCGAGTCGCGACCGTCCCGTCCGGCCGGCGTCGGGTCCACGTCCACACGGGCTGTCCGAGGTCGCCAGGGCCGTCGGCGATGCCGAGTCGCGTCAGCAACGCCACGGTATCGGGCCAGCAGGCGACGGGGCCACGCGGAGCGTCCAGCGTCTCCGAAGGCTCGACCACCACCGGGTCGAGTCCGGCACGGTCGAGGAAGCCGGCGAGCGAGAGCCCGCCGACCCCGGCACCGACGACCAGCACCTGAACGTCGCCGTCGGTCGACACGGCGCTCACCGCCGGGCCACACCCGCGTCGGTTGGTCGCGAGGGCGCTCGTGGCGGGCGCCGACCGGTCGTTCGACCCACCCGAGCGGCGGACGGAGTAGCGAGACGCGGAGCCGGGACACGGACGCGGGGAACCGGGCGGCCGGCCGCTCCGCCACCGGACCGGTCGCGACTCGACGCCTGTCGGGAGCCATAACTCATCGTGGGCGTCGCTACATCGCTCGGGCCTTCCACGCTGGCGCCTACGCACGTAGCGCTCGCGCCGGAGGGTGCTATATGTATAGCAGGTACCACCCGAGTGGCAGCGGAACAACCGCGAGACGCGCCCCGGTCAGGTGCCGGGGGCGTCGTTCCAGAGGTCGACGTGCAGGCGCGGCGTGTACCGGTAGCCGTACTTCATCGCGAGTTCGGCGACCGTGGACCGGGTCTCCTCGAGGTGCTCGCGGGTGACGCCCTCGGGCATCAGGAGGACATCGGAGTCGGCGACGCGGGTGCTCGTGGCGGCGCGGACGCGCTCGACGAGGTCGGTGATCTCGGCCATGTCCTCGGGGCCGGTGACGACGAACTTCAGCTGACTGTCGTACGCGTCCACCAGCCGCGCGAGCGCATCCATATCGATGCGGCGGCCCTCGTGTCGTTCGGCCCACTCGCCCTCGCCCGTCGGGTCGCGCTCTGGCGTCGGGGTGCTGCTCGCGAGTTTCGG
The DNA here is from genome assembly GCF_024298825.1 of Haloglomus salinum. Lineage (NCBI taxonomy): Archaea > Methanobacteriati > Methanobacteriota > Halobacteria > Halobacteriales > Natronomonadaceae > Haloglomus > Haloglomus salinum. Next base: position 2,162,492 of record NZ_CP101153.1, on the reverse strand, counting down.
GCTGATGCTCGCGAGGTCGATGTGGGTATCGCGGTAGATGGTGCCGTTCGTCTCGACGGTCGTGTGGTAGCCGGCAGCACCGAGACGGTCGAGCAGGTCGGCCGACGCCTCGTGCATCATCGGCTCGCCGCCCGTGAGGACGACGTGGTCGGCGTCGTGGCCCTCGACTTCCTCGACGATGCTGTCGAGGTCCATCCAGGCGTGGGTCGGCTCCCAGGAGGTGTGGTACGAGTCACAGAACCAGCACCGGAGGTTACAGCCCGAGGTGCGGACGAAGACGGTCGGCATCCCCGCGAGTTTCCCCTCGCCCTGCAACGAGTAGAACAGCTCGTTGATGGGGAGTCCCGTCCCGTCCTCCGGGACTGCCGCCGCGTCGGTATCGGCGTCGGCAGCGGCGTCCGCGGGAACCGTCTCCTCGTTGGCGTTGACGGGCATCGGTATCAGTAGGTGGCGCAGAGTTCGCCCGTCTCGGCCACCTCGACGGCGACGTCGTTGACGGTATCGGGGAACCGTTCGAGCATCCGTTCTTCGAGGAGGACGGCCATCACCTCCGCCGTCGGCGGGTGGTCGATGACGACGAGCGCGTCGGCGTCGCCGCTGGCCTCGAACGCCTCGACGAGCGGGTCGCCGGCCTCGACGAGGAAGCGGTGGTCCCACTCGTCGATGACGCTCGTCACGTCGCTCTTGTCGACGACCCAGCCCTCCTCGGTGAGTTCGCCCCGGACCTCGACTGCTATCTCGTAGTTGTGCCCGTGCGGACGGCTGCACTTCCCGTCGTGGTGCAGGATGCGGTGGCCGGTGCTGATGCGGATGGGGCGGTCGCGACCGACCCGCAGGACCCGCTCCGTCCCGGCGACCCCCGACCCCCCGAGTTCATCTTCGAGTGCGCTTCGAGTCATACCCGGAGATTACCCTCGTCGTATAAATGTCCTCGCAGGTCGCGCTCGGGACGGCCAGGGCTGTGCCGTGTGTCAGCAGCAGAACAGCAGCAGAAGAGTGTCAGTCGTCGATTTCAGGCCGCATCAGGCCGTCGCGGTCGCCGTCTCGGTCGTCTCCTCGTCGTCAGTGTCCTCGGTCTCCGTGCTCTCCTCCTCCTCAGCGTCCTCACTGTCCGCGTCCTCGCTCTCGGCGTCCTCCTCGGCGTCAGCATCAGCGTCCTCACTGTCCGCGTCCTCGCTCTCGGCGTCCTCCTCGGCGTCAGCATCAGCGTCCTCGCTCTCGGCGTCCTCCTCCTCAGCGTCAGCATCGGCGTCCTCGTCGCCCGGCGTCACGTCCGCGAGCGCCTGGCCGAGGTTGTCGATGCTGCCGTCGAGGTACTGGTTGATGGTGTCGTGGATGGCGCCGACGTGGTCGGGCACCTGGTCGGGCATCTCGGACGGCGGGCCGCGCTCGCCGGCATCCTCGGCGGCGGCCGAGGCGTTGTCGTCAGCGCGGTCCGAGACGTTCGCCGGCGGGCCCCGGCGCTCGGCAGCCGAGTCGTTATCGGCCGCGTCCGTCTCGTTCATCTCGGCGTCCGAGTCGTCGGCCTCGGTCTCGTTGCCGTCCGTCTCGTTGGCCGCATCATGGTCGTCCGCCTGTGCGTGCTCGTCGCCCTGCGAGCCCGCGTCGTCCGGGGCGTTGCCGGGTGTCGCGGCCACGGCACCGGCCGCACCCGCTGTGATGATCGTCAGCGCGAGCAGCGTCGCGGTGAGTTGTTTCAGGTTCATCGCAATCCAACCTACATGGCTGGGTACACTTAGAGGGGGTATTCCGTTCTGCCGAATTCAGGCGTTTGAACGTCTCTAAACGGTGTTGAACGGAATGAAGGGTGTCGCTGAACCGCCCCGAACGGAGCCGAACCGCCCTCGCTGCTCACCGAGGGGGCCGGACGCCACTCCAGCGGCCCACCCCGGGGGTCGGTCGCCGCGCGTCAACCCGCCGGACAGCACCGCGCCCGCCCGACGGTGATGTGGCCGTGTCGCCCGAGCGGAATCGTGAGCTGCCGGCACTCCGCGGCACAGCGGGCGAGCCAGCGGATACGGCGCCTGACGGCGACCAGCCCGACGAGAGCGACGAGCGCCAGCGCACCGAGCACCGGACAGTTACCAGCAGCCGAGAACCAGCGGCGGATTCTTCACACCCCCCGGCGAACTACAACCTGTCACCACCACACACAGCAGCCAGTGGTATCGGCGCGGGACCACCGAGCAGCGGCAATCTACAGCTATGGACATCGCAGACATCGTTTCACAGGAGTTCGTCGAGTTCGACCCCGAGGCGCGGGTCTCGAAACTGGCCGGCGCGTTCGACGACCCCGCGGTCAAGGGGGTCGTAGTCCGCGGGGACCGATTCGAGGGAGTCGTCACCCGACGACAGCTCGCCACCTCGCAGCACCAGCCGGACGAGAAGGTCGGCTCGCTGGTCTGGCACGTGCCACGACTGGCACCCGACGAGGACATCCGGAAGGTCGCACAGCTGATGCTGGATGCGGACGCGCAGGTGCTGCCCGTCTTCGAGGGCGAGGACCTCGTCGGCGTCGTCACCGTCGACGGCGTGCTGGAGGCCGTCCTGCCACACCTCGACGCTGTGACGGTTGGGGAGGTCTGCACCGACAGCCTCGTCTCGGTGGCGCCGGACGCGACGTTCGGCGACGCGCTCAACACGCTCCGGGAGCACCGCGTCTCGCACCTCCCGGTCGTCGAGGACGACACGCCGGTCGGCATCCTCAGCCTGTACGACGTGACGGGGCTGACCGTCCGGGCGACCCAGCAGAGTCAGGGCGGCGAGGGCGGCGGCACGGACCCGTTCGGCGGGGAGCTGTCGGCCGGGAGCGGCCGCGCCACGGGCGGCTTCGGGGCCCGCGAGGGCGAGTCCCAGCGGGTCCTCGACCTGCCGGTCCGGGACGTGATGGTCTCGCCGGTGCGGACCACCGAGCCGTCGGCGACGGTGGCCGACGCCGTCGAGGAGATGTTCGAGTTCAGCGGCTCCTCGCTGGTCGTCGAGGCCGACGGGGAACCCGACGGCATCATCACCAAGACCGACGTCCTCGACGCGCTCACCTGGGAGGTCGAGGGCAACCGACCGGTCCAGGTGTACGGCAGCAGCCTGCTCGACGACGCCTCCTACGAGGATGTCGTCGCCCTCATCGACGGGTTCGACGACCGCGACGGCGGGATGTCCGTCCTCGACGCGAAGGTCCACCTCCACGAGCACGACGAGACACACCGGGGAACACCGCTCCTGCTCGCCCGCGTCCGCCTCCACACCGACCGGGGACTCTATCTCGGCTCCGGCGAAGGCTACGGCGCGAGCCAGGCGCTCAACGAGGCTCGCGAGGTGCTCGAACGACAGATCCGGGACCGGAAGACCCGCGGGAAGAGCAAGAAACCGCCCAGCGAGGCGTACTGGGAGAAACGCTTCGGCTGGATGCTCGAAGGCTGACCCCGAGCGCAGCAGGCTCGTAGCAGCGCGGTAGCGAGCGAACCGGGGCGGGCCGGTCCCGCGACGGAAGCGGGCCCCCGCCATCGGACCAGGATTTCTCACGGGCCGGGAACCGCCACACAGGGCTTTGTCGGCTCCGGCCGTATCGAAGAGTAGCGGCCACGAAGCCGACCGCAGAGACCATGTCAGAACACACTACCGACGGGGAAGGAGACCGCACGGCGAACGCAGCGGACGCCACGGACCGGCCGCTGTTAGTGGCCGAACTCGTGCTGACACGGCACCGGCCGACCGAGTGTACCATCTACCCCTTCGCCGCGGACGACCTCGAGCGGACGACGGCCTGGATCGCCGCCGAGGAAGGGTCGTTCGTCTCCGTCGAGGAGATGGAGTGACAGGGGAGGACGACGGCGTCGCCTGTGGTGGTGGCCAGTAGGTCCCACGCCCGTAGAAGCGCATAATAGAGATGTACTCTCATCTCACGCCATTCGCGAGACCCGGTACGTCGTCGCGCCATCGGGCGAAGCTGAACAGAAATAGTTGTAATAACGGTAGACATAATTGTTTAGAGCATCGAGTGTCCAGAGACACCCGATGGGCAAGCTCGACGATATCTCGACGGGTGACCTCCAGGCGGAACTACAGCGAGCGGACGACCCGAAGGGGGTGCTCCGTCTGATGCTCGCTATCGCGTACAGGGATGGGGTCGACGTAACGACCCTGAGCGACCGGTACGACATCCCGGAGTCGACCATCTACTACTGGCTCGACCGGTTCGAGGAACGGCCACTCGAGGAGGCCCTGTCCGACGGCTCGTCGCCGGGACGGCCGCCGAAGCTGTCGGCAGCGCAGCGAGCCACGTTGGAACGCTGGCTCCAGCAATCACCCAGAGAGCAGGACCTGGACGCGAAGGTGTGGACCCCGGAGCTGGTACGGCGACTCATCGCGACGGAGTTCGGGGTCGACTACTCCCTCGGCCACGTCCGGCGACTTCTCCGCGAGGAGTACGAGATATAATCTTCGAAAGGATGATACAGGCGCACAGGCAGAACTCCAAGAGACGTTCTCATATCGTTCAACGAGATATCTGATGGCGTCTTCTGCGAATCTGCTCCGGTATCACACTCGAAGTATTTTTCAACTAATTATGTTCCTCGCTGTCGAGTATCGGGAACCCATACGGACCGTCGGTTACGCTTCAGCCGCAGTCGTAATCGGTTGGGCGCCGTCAGAGGATGCCGGGACGCCCGAAGTATTTTATCGGAATTGAGCGAACGCGTGGGTGTGATCGACGCACTGCCAGCCCGGGCACTGACGAACGACGAGGCCGAACAGCTCAAGCAGCAGGACCCCCGAATCGTGCCGCTGTCGGTGCTGAAAGGCGGCGACGACCCGTACGTCATCTACACGATGGCGTTCTACCGTAGCGAGGCCGGCGAGGTCCACCTACTCGGTTACTCGGACGACGCGGGCGGCTGGGAGTCGTTCGAGTCGTTCCCCGAGGACGAGTGGTCGGTCGAGCGCCAGGAGGAGCGGGTCGAGCAGTGGGTAACCGAGCAGTACGGGGATGAGTTCGAGCAGGGGGTGCTGGACGCGGAGTCCGGCACAGTCGACATGAGCTGAACCGGGGCGTGCCGGCTACGACGGCCGGAACGCGGGTTACACGTCTATCGGGAGCTGGTCCCCCTCGATGTTGGGGAGGTCGTACTCCGGCGGGCTCTTGATGACGTTGACTACCTTCTCGGGCGTGACGACCTCCGGAATCGGCTGATCGATCTCACAGGTCGCGGTCGGGTCCTCGAGCGGATCGACCTCGTGTTCGGGAACGTTCCCGCACTCGAGGCCGGTGTTCAGGCCACCAGCGCCGGGGAGGTAGACGGTGAAGTCCGCCTGTGACTGCTCCAGGTCCCGCTGGGCTCGCATGTCGGTCTCGACGCCAGCGTAGTTATCCGTCTGCCCATCCGTCACAGTGAGCTCGTTCACGCTAGCGGCACGCTCCTCGGTGAGCAGGAAGATGAACAGTCCATCCCAGCCGGGACCGCCCTCTTCGAGCTCACCTTCGCTGAGGCCGTAGTACGACGCCCGCTCATCGGTGACGGAGAAGCTCGTCGTCCGGTACTCGCCGGTCGGGTTCGTCGGTGGGTCCGTCGGGTCGATCGACGGGTTATCCGGGTCGTATATCTCACACGTGTCTGGGGCGAAGCTGAATCCGAGTCCGGCCAGGTTCTCCGGCGAGGCCACCCGCGTCGGGAGGAGCGGCACGGTCGGGGGCTGGACCGGCAGGTCCTCGATGTACGGCACGGCCTCGAGGGGGAGGTCGCCGGCCGTTACCGGCTTCGAACAGCCGATCTGGCTGTCGGAGCCGACCGGGAGTGCCTGCGGACCCGGGGCCTGTTCGGTCGGAAGCGTTTCTACCGGCTCCAGGGCACCGCCAACCGGGACGTCCTCGGTGCTACCGCTGAGGGTATCCTCGACCTGCTCGCCGTCCGTGTTGGGAAGCGGACCGAGCACGTCGACACGGCTCAGGTTCACGTCCGAGTCCTCCGTGTCGACCACGCCGTCGGGACCGATGAGCGTCCCGACACCCGGAGCGCCGTCACCGATACCAGGGCCCCCCGGAAGGCCATCGCTGACGTTCGGTACATCCAGGAGACCATCGGTCGTGTCGGACGGTGCCAGGGAATCGGTCTCGCCGAGCCCGCCCACCGCATCGGTGCCGGCCTCCTGGCCGGCGACGGTCACACCATCGGTACTGAGGTTGACGCCCTCGTCGCCACCGACCGAGACGCCGTCGGTTCCCGCCGAGACGCCGTCATCACCCGCGATGGAGACACCGTCGGAACCGACATCGATGCCTGAATCACCACCGAGCAATCCGTCGTCCGGCATCGCTGCGATCGGCGTCGCTGACAACGACAACGCGAGGGCCAGTACAACCACGGCTATCGAGAGCGTACGTGCGGGACGCATCGTTCCACCAACTCGATTACCTGTACAGCAGATAGAGTTTATCGCGATTATTTACGATAGTTTATCAACGGGCCAGGCGCGAGCCTGGACCGTCGGCCCGGCCTGTCCGCCCGTGTCCGGCCGTTCACACCCAGAGCGCAGCCATCACAGTCCGCTCGGCCTGCCGGATCAGGTCGTTTGCGGTGCTGGGGGCACAGTCCAGTTCTGCACCGAGTTCCGCACAGGTCAACTGCCGAGGGGTATCGTAGTAGCCCGCCGCGACCGCGGCCCGGAGGGCTTCGCGCTGTCGGTCGGTCAGCATCGAGAGGACACTGTGCACGCCAGGCTCGTAGTCGCCGACCCTGTCGACGGTGACAGCGACACTCGCCGGCATGTCGTCGAGTGCCTTCCGGAGCGACTCCGGTGCGCCGCCGAGGGTAACAGCGACCTGTTCGTCCTTGAACAGAAGCGGCCGCTTGTACACGAGCGCGTGCCGTTCGATGGTGCGGACGACATCGGTCAGGAGCTGCCCGGCGTCGACGTGCGCGTAGAGCGTGTGGAAGTTCCGCTGGGCCTGTAGGCGACTCCTGATGACGGACCCCTGGCCGTCGAGCGCCTGCCGGAGCCGCCCAGGCCGGTCCCCGGACAGCAGGTAGACGAGCAGGCAGGTGTCGTCGCTGAAGACATCGACGTACAGGAGCTTCTGGCGCGACACGGACTCGACCTCCCGAAGCGTTCTGTCCACCCCATTGAATCCGTGGTCCGGGGGCGACAACGTGACTGATGCGGCTCTCATCGTCGGGGCTCTGATGCGGCTCTCATCGTCGGGGCTGGTTCACCAACCGGTCCGGACCTAGCCGGCGCTCCGACCGGGACCGTGCTGACATCCGTCTCGACTCCTCGTCCCTGAATAAGTATTCTCCCGGCTATATCCCGACCCTTATCCCCGGCGACGGTTGGGCGAGTTTCGGCAACCGGAAGCCGCCCACCCCGGAGCATGAGGAGGGAGCGCGCACAATTTCAACCGCCGGCAGGAGCCGGGGAAGGATATTTACCCGGAGGATGCGGGGCGTTGACAAGGTCGCCGCGATGAACGGGAGACAGCTGCGTATCATGGTCGTTGCAGCCGTAGCCGTCGGGTCCCTCAGTCTCAGCGGTGCCATCTTCCCGTCGGCCATCGGTGCGCAGACCCAGTCGGTGAGCTCGGGGACGTTCGTCGAGGGGAACACGACCCTCGAGGACCCGCCCGGGCCGACTGGGTTGAACCTGTCCAGCACTCCGTGGCTCCAGGCGTACTACCAGTTCTTCGAGCCGCCGAACGGGACGGAGAACGAATCGGTCGCCAGCGGGCGCGAGCCCGGCGGCGGGACGGACCTACTCCCGATACTGGCCGCCGTGGGGACGGCCGTCACCGCCCTGACGGGCGTCGGGGCGATGGTCTGGGTGCGGTGGCTCTGGCGCGCCCCCGATGGATTCGAGGAGCGGCCGGATACCGGCGGCAGGGAGGCGTCCCCGACAGCGGAGCCGCCGGTGCCACCCGGTGACCTCGACCCATCGAACGAGGTGTACCAGGCCTGGTGCGAGATGGTCCGGCGTCTCGAGGTGAGCCGACCGCACGTGATGACCCCCCGAGAACTCGCCCGAACGGCCGTCGAGCAGGGCTTCGAGCGGGAGCCCGTGGAGTCACTGACCCAGGCGTTCGAGCAGGTCCGCTACGGCGAGGCCGACCCGTCGGCCGACAGGACGTTCCGAGCCCGGGTCGCTCTCGAAGAGCTCGCCCGGGAGGGGGACGCATGAACCTCGCCCGGGGGGTTACGGCGGGGGCTGGCGTCACGGCGGTACTGGTCGGGCTCCTCCTCCTGACGACCCCACCGCTGACGGTGGGGCTGGACACCAGCGAGGCCGTCGTGTCGGCGCTGGGCGTGGTCGTCTCCGTCGTCGGCGTCGGCGCGCTCGCCCGCCGGGCTTCCAGCGGGACGCGACGGGCGAGTCCGAGCGACGCGTCGAACCGACAGCCCGTGGCGGCCACGGACCACGCCGCCGGCGCAGGCGCCGCGTTCGACCGACAGCTCCGCTCGCGCTCGGCGGCGACCCGCGACCGGCTGGAGGCGACGGCGGTCGATGTCCTGACCAGGCTCCGGGACCTCGACCCCGAAACCGCCAGAGAGCAGCTCCGCTCCGGTGACTGGACCGACAGCCGCGCCGCAGCCGCCTTCTTCGCGCCGGGTGTCGTCGACCGGACGCTCCGGCGGCCGACCTGGCTCGGTGGCGAGCCCGCGGTCGTCGGGCAGGCCCGGGCGGTCGTCGACGAACTCTCGCGGATCACCCACGAGGAGACCCGGAACGACCATCACGACCAGGAACTGGCGGACCCATCGAGCGGAACCGGGACAGGACCGACCCCGGAGACGCGCCACGAGGAGCCGGACCCGACCGTCGTGGCGGCGCTACCGGACGGGGCCACGTCGACGGGGCGCTGGACCGGCGTCGGCGCACTGACGCTCGTCACCGTCGGTGTCTCCGTCTTCACGCGGCGGCCGGCGCTGCTGGTGCCCGCGGCCATCGGCGTCGGGATGGTCGCATACGCCGCGTACGGCCGTGCGGGCACGCCGAGAGAGGCATCGCTGCTGGTGGAGCGGTCGCTGAGCACCGACGACCCCGACCGGGGCGACCCCGTCCGGGTCACCGTCACCGTGCGCAACGAGGGGGACCGGATACTTCCCGACATCCGCCTCGTCGACGGCGTCCCGGAGGCACTCGCTGTGACCGCCGGGGCGCCGGGGACGGTGACGACGCTCCGCCCGGACGAGTCGACCCGGTTCACGTACACCGTGACCGCGGAGTACGGGGCTCACGAGTTCGATACGCCGGTCGTCACCATCCGGGACGCGACGGGCGAACGCGAGCGGCACATCGAACCGACGGTCCGTGACGAGACCCTGACCTGTCGGCCGCGACTGGCGGACCCGCCGGGCGTGCCGCTCCGCGCGGAGACGACCGGGCACGTGGGGCCGGTCGCGGCCGACGACGGCGGGAGCGGGCTGGCCTTCCACGCGGTCCGGGACCATCGTCCCGGCGACCCGCTCTCGCTGATCGACTGGAAGCGCTTCGCCCGGACCGGGAACCTCGCAACCATCGAGTTCCAGCAGGAGCGCCGGACGGACGTGGTGCTGGCGGTCGACGGACGCGAGGCCGCCGCGGTGGCACCCGGCGCGAGCACCCGGAGCGCGCGCCACCGGGCGATCGAGGCCGCGGACGTGCTGGCGACGGCCCTGCTCGACGCCGGGAGCCGGGTCGGTGTCAGCGCCGTCTCGCCGACGCCCGCCTGGCTCGAACCGGGCAGCGGGACCGACCATCAGACCCAGCTCCGCGAGCTGCTGGCGACCGATCCGGCGTTCACCACCTCGGACGGATCGCCGTTCGTCCGGTCGACGTACCTGGCCAGGCTGCGCCGGCGCCTGCCGAGCGGGACCCAGGTGGTTCTGTGCTCGCCGCTGGCCGACGGGACGCCGGTCGAACTCGCGCGCGAACTCGAGGCGTGCGGCGTTCCGGTCACCGTCCTCAGCCCCGACCCGACCGGGTCGACGACAGCCGGTGCACGGCTCGCTGGCGTCGAGCGCCAGCTCCGGATGGCCACGCTCCGACACCAGGGCGTGCCGGTCATCGACTGGACGCCGGACACGCCGCTCCCACTCGCGCTGGCACGGACCCGGGACCTCCCGGTGGTGGTGTCATGAGCGCCCGAGTCGCCACCCGGGCTGCCGGCGGTACCCGGAGCCTCCTGCTGACGGCCGTGGCTGGGGGACTCGCACTGGTCCCGGTGGCGGCAGGGCCGACCGCCGCGGTGGCGGGGCTCCCGGGACTCGCGGGCCTCGTCGCCGGCGTCTCGCGTGGGAACCGGCGGCAGGTCCGCGCCGGGGCGGTCGGGCTCTACGCCGGCGTGCTACTGGCGGGCATGCTCGGGGCCCCGACGACACTGCTCGCGCTCGGAACGGTCGGTGTGGTCGTGGCCTGGGACGGCGCCGAGCAGGCGGTCGACCTCGGACGCCATCCCGGCTCCGCGGACGCCGCGCGGCCGGTGCTCGTCCACACGGCCATCACGGCGGGCGTCGCAGTCCTCGTGACGGTGGGGAGCTATCTTCTCTACCGACTCGGAGCGGCGCCGGCCCCGACCGTCGTCGTCGTCGTTCTACTGACCGGGGGGCTCCTGCTGCACCACGTCCTCGTGCGGACCGACTAGCGCCCGGCTCCGGCCTCGGCCACGGTCGGAACGGCGATATCGTCCAGCACGTCGTCGACGATGGTCGCCGCATCCACGTCCTCGACGCTGGCCTTCGCCGTGAGTACCAGCCGGTGGGCGAGCACCGGCCGGGCCACCCGTTTGACATCGTCCGGGGTCGCGAAGTCGCGGCCGGACAGGACGGCGTGGGCCCGAACCGTCTCGAGAAACCGCTGGGTGCCACGCGGCGAGACACCGACCTCGACGCGAGAGTCCTCTCGTGTCGCCCGGGCGATGTCGGTCATGTACCCCTGGAGATCCTCGTCGACGTGGACCGTCTCGGGCACCGACTGGAGCGCCCGGACCTCCTCGGGACTCACCACCTGACCGGCAGTCGGAGACTGTTCGTCCCGTGCGAGTCGGCGACTCAGGAGCCGTCGCTCCGCGTCGCGCCCGGGATAGCCGAGGCTCGTCTTTATCAGGAACCGGTCGACCTGTGCCTCCGGCAGCGGGAAGGTCCCCTCCTGCTCGACGGGGTTCTGCGTCGCCAGCACGAAGAACGGTTCCGGGAGGTCGTGGGTCGTGCCCTCGACCGTGACCTGGTGTTCGGCCATCGCCTCCAGCAGCGCGGCCTGGGTCTTCGGCGGCGCCCGGTTGATCTCGTCACCGAGTACGACCTGCGCGAACACCGGCCCCTCACGGAACTCGAAAGACTGCTCGACCTCGTTGTACACGTGGGTGCCCGTCACGTCGGCCGGGAGCAGGTCGGGGGTGAACTGTACCCTCGAGAACGAGAGCCCCAGGGCCGTCGCGAACAGGTTCGCCGTCAGTGTCTTGCCGGTCCCCGGAACGTCCTCGATGAGGACGTTGCCACGCGCGAGGATGCCCAGCATGACATCCTCGAGGAACCGTTCGTCGGCGACGACTCCATCGGCTACCTCGGAGAGGATGGCCTCACAGCTGTCACTCGCCTCCGTCACGTCCATGGCGCATGGTGACACACCAGGGACTTAGCTATGTCGCCCGTCCATCAGAGCTAAGGGCGCCGCGTGGGAGACTCTGCCAAGCCAATGCGCGAGACGGTCGAGTACCTCCTGCGACGGGCAGCCCTGTCGCTCCTGTTCGTGGCAGTCGCCGCGACGGTCGTGTTCGGAATCGTCCACTTCGGGGTCGCGGACCCGGCGGACGCGACGGCCGCGACGCCGGAGGAGCAATCATCGCTCGCCGAGAAGAAAGCAGCGTTCGGGCTCGACCGCCCGATTACCGCCCAGTACGTCGACTACATGGGCTCGATGTTCCGGTTCGATTTCGGCGAGACCTGGGCCGACCGCGACGAGGCGGTGGCCGAGCAACGAACGTCGGTCGATGGCCTCGTCGAGCAACGGCTCGGCCGGACGGCGTGGCTGTGGCTGTGGACCGGACTGCTCGCTCTCCCGCTGACCATCGTCGGCGTCGTGGCGGCACGCTACACGGGTGACGGTCGTGATGCCGGCATCCTCGGCAAGGCACTGCCGGCGTTCCTGCTCGCGGCCGTCTTCGAGACCGTGTTCTTCAACCTCGGACAGCTGCTACTGGGACTGGACTGGCGACCGTTCCTCGCACCGACACCGTCGAGCATCACCCGACCTCTCCCGGTAGGCGACCTGGGGACGACCGACGGGGTCCTGCTGGCGACGAAACTGGCGATTCCGCCCGCGCTCGCGCTCGCCGTCCCCCTGGCGGGGACCCTGGCGTTCCTCTGGAGCCGCGGGCTCGCATCCGCCGCCGACAGGTCGTTCGTCGACGCCGCACGCGCGAAGGGGCTGCACGGCGGCCTGGTCCGACTCAAGCACGTCCTGCCGGTCGGAGCGGTCCCGGTGTTGCTGGTCGCGGGCGAACTCGCCGCGGTCCTGGTCGGCATGACGATGCTCGTCGAGGTGGTGTTCTCGCTGGAGGGGCTGGGCTCGTTACTGTACATCTCCGTCGTCAGGAACGATTACACGACCCTGCAGGCATCGGTCTTCGTCTTCGTGGTGTTCGTGGCGGCGGTCGACTGGCTCGGCGCCGCTGGGCACTCGCTGCTCGGCGGAGACCCCACCCGGCGCCGGCGCGGGGTCTGGGGCGGCACTGCGACCACGGAACACGACAGGTCGGTGAGTGACGGCGGGCCAGTGAGTGACGGCGGGGTCGACACCGGCGGGGACCTCAGCCCCCGCCGGCACGTCGACGGAATCCGGCTCGCGGTGCGGGCGACGCCGCGCCCGGCGCTCGTCTGGGCCGGCGCCGGCGCGGTGCTGGTGCTCCTCCAGTTCGGGGCCCTCGTCGACACGCTTTCCGCGTTCGTCCCCGGCATCGACCTGGCGGGGGTCGTCCCGCGGCTCCTCGACCGGCGGCTCGTCCCCAACGCCGGCTACCGGCTCCCCGGCGGTGGGTGGGCGGGGACCGCGTTCGGCCTCTCGCCGGCAGCCGCCTGGCTGCTCCGGGTCGGACTGGTCTACGCCTACGCGGCCGCGGTGGCCCTGTGGCTCCGCCACGGCTACCGCCTGCTGCGGGAGGTGTATCGGCCGGCGACGTGGCACGGGGGCGGCGCGTTCCTCGCCCGACTCCGGGCACACCGGGCCGCGCGGGTCGGCGGCGCCGTCGTGGCGGTCCTCCTGGTCGCCGCTGTATTCGCCCCGGCGCTGGGCACGGTGCCCGCCGACCGGACCTTCATGCACTCCAGCCTCGACGCGACCGAGGGGGAGGTCGACGGGTCGGGGGCGGTCGACTATCTCGACACCGAGACCGGCACCATCGAGTCGGCCGCGGTCAGCCAGACCATCACCCGGACGCGCTCAACCTCGCTCGGGAGCGTCGGCCCCGGCCAGTACGACGAGTTCGGCCAGTTCCACCCGTTCGGGACCACCTACTTCGGGACCGACCTGTTCACCGAGATGCTGTTCGGCCTGCGCAGCTACCTCTTCGTCGCCACGGTGGTGCTGTTGACCGCGGGGTTCCTCGTCCTGCTCGCGGGGGCGCTGACGCTGCAGTTCGGGCGTCCAACCGCGGCGGGTATCGACGGAGTCGCCGGCCTGCTCGGGTTGTTCCCCGCCATCCCGTTCCTGTTCCTGACGGTTGCCTGGTTCCATCCGGCAGTGAGCACGCTGTCGACCCAGTTCCAGGTCGTCGGCGTGCTGTTCGGACTACTGGCCTGGCCGCGGCTCTGGCGGACGATACGACCACTCCTGGCGGAGATCGACGGGCGGGCCTGGGTCGACGCCGGGACCGCGTTCGGGCAGCCCCGGAGCCGGACTGTCGTCCGGGAGCTCCGACCCGTTGGCGGCGTGCTGGTGGCGTACGGGCTCGTCGCTGCCGGGGGAGCCATCGCCGGGACGGCAGGGCTGTCGTACCTCGGGCACCTCTCGGTGGGGGCCCCGTACGGGGCCTTCGAGTGGGGCGGCCTGCTGTGGCGCGGACAGAACTTCATGCTCACGAGCGCGGGCCACACGTTCGTCTTCCCGGCGGTCGGGCTGGCCTGCCTGTTCGCCGCGGTCCAGGCGCTCGCGGCCGGCATCCGCGATGCCGCGACGGCCGACCGGCCCGACGAGACGAGCAGTGCCGGCGAGGTCGGCGGACTCACCAGCTGACACCGGTCCAGGCGCCCCCAGCTATAACTTGTTCCACCCCGTGGCCCACGATGCCATGCCAGAGACAGCCACGGTCGTCAAGGAGCTGAACCGCGGGGACAGGCTCCGGGTGTCCGACCCGGACATCGGCGAGGTATCGGTTATCATCTACGCCCCACAGGAGACGGCGGAGGTCGCACCCGGCATCCAGCAGTTCGTGTTCACCCACGAGTCCGGACGCATCATCGGGATGAACCGGAGCCTCGGCGTCGACGAGGACGACGACTGGGATGTCTGCCGGCTCGTCGTCGACGAGGACGGATTCCAGCACGCCCTCCTGGTGCGGTCGAACGGCGACGTCCACCTCCACACCCGCCAGGAGCCGGGACAGCCGGAGGACTGGGAGCATCGCGGTGTCGTCGGCGAGGTCGAGCGACTCGAGCCCGTCGACCAGGCCTGAACGGCGCTCACCACCAGCGACCCGACCGGGGACCCCGCTCCACTCGCTTCGTCGGGTCCCCGATAGCGACGAACGGAGCCGGTGGCTCGCACAGGAGGAACGAACGGTCACTGGGACGGCGAGTCACTCCAGGGGACAGCAGATTCCCCCAGGGAGCGGGACCTGAACAGGCCGCCAGCGAGAACGAGGGGGCGTGCCGAACCGACTCAGCTCACACGCCGCCGATGAGGCCGCCGTCGACCGGCGTATCGGTGGGGGTCGCCGTCGGCGTGGGGGACGGCGTCGGGCTCGGTGTGGGTGTCGGCGACGGACTCGGTGTGGGTGTCGGCGTCGGTGTCGGCGTCGGCGTCGGTGTCGGCGTCGGCGTCGGTGTCGGCGTCGGTGTCGGCGTTGGTGTCGGCGTTGGTGTCGGCGTTGGTGTCGGCGTCGGACTCGGTGTCGGCGTCGGACTCGGTGTGGCCGTCGGTGTCGGGGTGGCGGTCGGCGTCGGTGATGCGGTCGACGTGTTGGTCGGCGACGGGCTCGGTGTGGGCGAGGCCGTGCTGGCCGCACCGCCGAGACTGTTGGTGGTGCCGCCGCCGGCGCTCGCGGCGGGGGCACCGCCGGCAAACAGCAGGGTCGCGCCGTGCACGAAAATCGTGCCGACGACGACGAGTGCGACGAGGAGCACCGGGACCGTCGTCAGCCGGTCTAGCTCGGACTCCTGGCCCCAGAACAGCATCACCCCCGCCAGCACGACGGCCACGATGACGACGAGCCCGGCGACCGGCTGGGAGCTGCCCTCCAGCCGGACCGCGACCCGGACCGCGACCAGTCCGACGACGAACACCCCGAGCGCAAGAACGGGCGTGCTCCGGGAGAGGCCACCCGACGGAAGACTCGGGAACGGGCTTGACTGCCGTGCCGTCGTCGATGCCTCCCGGTCGATCCAGCGGTCGAGCGCGAAGCCGTTCTCCAGGGGTTCCTGTTCGGCCGAACCGTAATGGGCCGGTGCCAGGGTGGCGAGCGTCTCCCGGCGACCGAGGAGCAGTGCCACGACCGCGAGCGCGAGGAGTCCGACAGGGAGCGCCTCGGCGGCCGGTGAGTCGAGTTGCGGGGTGACGCCCACCACGACCCGGACCGCGACAGCTCCGAGCGCGAAGATGACCAGAGCCAGTACCGGGACACTCCGGACCGCCAGCCCTGGCCGCGACAGGGTCCGCCTCGAAGCGGCGCCCTCTACCGTCGAACCGGAGCGGGACTGTCCCGCCGTGGGTGGGTCCGGGGGGAGTGGCTCGTCGCTGCCACCCTCGGCTACCCCCGGAAGGTCGGCCGGCTGCTCGTCCAGCCACTCGTCGAGCGTGAAGCCCGTCTCGAGCGGTGTCTGTCTGCCTCGTGTTCGACGGATGGCCTGAACCGGGAGACCATCCAGCATTCGCTGCAGGAATCCCATGCTAACTCGTTCCGTGTGTGGCTTTGTCATTGTCAGACCAGTGCATAAAGCTGTCGGCACTGAGCCTGGCAGCGGCCCGGTGGAGTGGTCCCGGGGCGGGGAAAGTTACTTGCACGGCCCTCCGGAATCACGGGTGATGCTTCCGGGCGTGGATATGCACCTCCGTTCGTCCCAGTATCCGGATGTCGTGGCGGACGCCCTCCTCACGCTCTCCGAACGGCCGTGTACGATGGTTCCGTTCGACGAGAGCCGGTTCCCGGACCTACTGTCCGAGTTCCACCGGACGGACCGCCCGACGGTCGAGTCGGACTCGGCCCCGGCGGTGAATGAACAGCTCCTCGCGGCCACCGACACCGTCGAGGCGTTCTTCGCGGAGGCGCTCTGGACATCGGTACTCACTCCCGACCTCGAGGGACTGTCGAGCGAAATCGTCGCCGTCCCGTACCGCGATACGATGTTCGAGTCGGCCGTCTACCGCGACGGTACGCCCGGCTGGAAGGTCGAGGCGTACCTCTTCACCGACGAACGTGTTCGCGAGGATATCGAGCGCATCAGCCATCGGAAGGAGCAGTATCTCCGCTCGCTCCGGGACGGACGAGTCCCGACGGCAGCCTCGCGAGACCACAAGCTCGCCGAGATCCGGACGAAGAGCGATCTCCTGGGATACCCCGACTGTTGTGGCGAACGGTTCCTGACCGAGCGCCGGCGCCGGTTCGACACCATGCTCTCCGTCGGTGACGAGCGGGTTACGGAGCTGCGCGCCAGTGGCGACAGAGAGGCCGTCCTCGCCGCCTTTGAGCAGGAGCTGGCGACCCACGACCTCACGCTGGCGGACCTCAACCCGGAGAGCCGGCTGGTCGGCCAGCTCGAGAACCTCGACATCGGTAGCTACTTCGAGGACTGGTCGTACGACCGTCTCCGGGCGTTCTTCGAGCGACGGAGTCGGGACGAGCTGCCGGCGTTCTTGTACGCGTTCTTCAGCGAGGAGTTCTACCCCCACCACCCGCGCTGTGACCACGCCGAGGCGGTCGGGCGGGCGGTCGAGTCGACGCTCCACCGCACGTATCCGGACCAGGTCCCGCTGTACCGGACGACGGTGATGTGTAACCTGCTCTCTCACCTCGGGTTCGACGACCGAGCGGTACGCCGGCGGTTATTGACCGATATCGGGCCCCAACCGGAGTGAATCACCTGGTGCCACGGCCGCCACGTCCGGACGCTCGTCACCGACCGAGCAGCTCGCGGAAGCGCTGGACACGCTCGGGCGCGGCGGTGGCGGGAACGGGTACGAGCCACACGAACCCCTCCGGAAGCGCATTCTGGAAGGATTCAACGCGGGACTCGAACGTCGCCGGCTCCGCAGACCACACCGCCGCGGGCAGCGAGCCACCGGTTCGACCGGAAACGTCGGCCAGCGACTCGGCGGCCTCGGGTGGCAGCGCCTCGAACGCCACCACATCGTACTCGTCGAGAAGCGCCGCGGCATCGCCCCGAAGCGTAGACGGGAAGCGACCGACCACACGCAGGCCGTGGTGGTCGGCGGTGTTGAACACGGCCCCCGCCTCGAGGAGCGCGTCATCGAGTGACAGTCCCCGGTCACGGGCCGTCTCCAGGCCACGCTCATCGAGCAGCAGAACGTCGACGGTCCCCTCGAGCGACCGGATGACATCAGTCACCGCCTGGCCCGCCTCGTGAAGGGCGTCGAGAGCAGCGAACTCGTCGGCTGCGACGGCATCGAGCCAGTCGGCGCCCAGCTGGTCGACACAGACCGTCGCCGGGCTCGGCAGGACGGCACCGACAGGCTCCGAACGGACATCCGCGACGATACCGATGGTCTCGGCGAACCCCTCGACGCCCGGGCCCAGTGCCTCGTCGAACCGGACACTCGCGAGGTCGGCCCCATCGGCCGTTTCGAGGTCCGCGGCGAGAGCGTCGACACCGGAGACGGCGGCCACATCCGGACCGACGAGGTCGGCGGTCTGTCGCAACGCCGTCGACCAACCGACGGGGTCGGTCCAGGGTCGGTCGGGCATCTCGTCACCGACCCGTGCGGCGTAGTCCTGATACAGCGGTACGTAGACGAACTGGCCGTCGAACACTGGTACACTCATCCGACTCGACCCGAGGTTGGACCGACGACACGTTAAACCCTGGCGTGGTGTCGGAACCCACGCCAGAGCTAGGATGGCCCGCCCTAGTCGTCGCTGAGGTCGCCCTTGTACTCCGGCCGTGGCGGGTACTTCGGGGTGTCGAACAGTGCGGGCGCCTGCGTGCGGAAGAAGTTCATCGGCATGCCCTCCAGCTCGTCGGGAGCCATCCGCTGGTTGACCCAGCCCGCGTAGATCTCCTCCTTGTCGTGCCAGGAGCCGAAGTACGGCATGTCGAGCGGCGGCGTCTCCGTCTCCCAGTCATCGACGAACTCGTCGAACGGGACGCCCTCCTCCAGTCGCTGCTCACGTTTCGACTCGCGGCGCTCCTCGGTGGCCGCCTCGTCGACCATCATGGTCTCCTCGTCGTAGGCCACCTCGTAGATGTTCTCGAGGACCCACTCGGAGATGAGGTCCTTCTCCAGGTCCTCGAGGACCGACTCGGCGTCGCGTTCGATGGGGTCACCGAGGCCACCGCCGGCCCCCTGAGTCACCCAGTAGACCTCACCCTCCTCGGCCAGCTCCTGCTGCAGACCGAGGTCCCAGGTGGTGTACTCCCCGTCGAGCGGTTTCTCCTGCATCAGGTCGGGAATGTCGTACTCCCAGTCCTCGGGGTCCTCCTCCAGCAGCTCGAGGACGTTGGCGTCCTTGATGCGGCCGGCGGGGATGGCCGGGGCGCCGTAGCCCCCGTACAGCCCGTGGACCGAGGGGAACCGCGACCCGATGCCGGTCGCGAGCCACGCCCACGCCGGGGTGTTCTTGTGGGTGAACACCTGCTGGTGGCCGTGGCCGCCACGGTAGCGGCCGAAACCCTGCAGGTCCTTCAGGAGCCGCGCCCGCGAGAGCGCCACGAAGGGGTACTCCTCCTCGTAGTGCTCGGTCTCGCCCATGTCACCCATCGCACAGAAGAAGGCGGCCTGGGAGTGGAGCCCATCGCGGTCCCAGCGGGCGGCGCCGGGCATCGTGTTGATGTCGGTCACGATGTTGCCGACGAAGTCCCCGTGCTGGTTGGTCCCACCGTAGGTCCAGCCGTTGATACAGTTGTAGTGGTTCGCGTGGATGTCCGTGGCCTCCGAGCGGTTCTCCTGCGTGAACTCGGGATAGAGCGCCTTCATCATCGACTGCTCCATCGAGGAGAACGCCGGGAACAGCGTCATCATGCTCTGGGCGTTCGGGACCTCGCGGGTGCAGTGGACGATGGAGCCCCTGTCGGCCTCGATGTGGACCGGCTCGAAAATCGCCTGGTTCCGCGGCAGGTCCGGCCAGATGAAGTTGAGGAACGCCGGCATGAGGACGCTCTTGAGCGACGCGAAGATGGCGTTGGTCGCCCGGTCGTCGAACTCGGGCCCGGCGCCGCGGTAGTCGATGGTGATCTCGTCGCCCTCGATGGTAATCTCACAGGGGATCTTGATGAGACAGTCCTCCTTGAGGGTGCTGTCGGCGAACGTGGTGTGCCGGTAGGTTCCGTCGGGGGTCGCCTCGATGCGGGCTCGCATCTCCTCCTCGGCCGACTCCAGCGAGTGGCGCAAGCCCCCGACCACGTGGTCGGCACCGTACTGGTCGATGACCTCGTCGATGCGGTCTATCATCCGCATCACCGACGCCAGCCGCGCCTGGTGGTCGTTCCGGGTGAGCTTCTTGTCCCGGGTGGAGTTCTGGAAGAACGTGATGAGCTCCTCGTCCAGTTCGTAGTCCGTGCCGATCTTCATCGGCTGGGTCTTCAGCCCCTCGTCGTACGGGCTCTCGGCGTCGCCGGGGATGCCACCCGGTTCAGTCGAGCCGTTCTCGCCCTCGTGGATGACACAGCTCGCCCACGCGATGTGCTCGTCGCCATCGAACACCGGGATGAACGTGCTCTGGTCGGCGTTGTGGATGTTCCCGTACCGGGCGTCCATGTGGTGGAACACGTCCCCCTCGTTGATCTCGTAGTCGGGGTTCTCCCGCCACTTCTTCATCACGTGCTTGATGGGCAGGCCCTGGAGGACGATGAACGACAGCACGCCACTGGAGGAGGCCACCGCCAGGTCGCCCTCGCGGGTGAACAGGCCCGTGATGAGGTCGCCCCACTTCGCCCCGGGCGAGGAGGCGATCTGCATCGCCATGTCCAGTCCCTCGTTGCCGATGGCCTGAAGCTGGTTGTTGACGACCATCCGGGTCACGTCCTCGTCGGCGATCGCGTCGAGGGCCGCCTCCTGACGGTCCGTCCGGGGCTCCATGGAGTGTTGCTCCATTATCTCCCGATCCGGCCCCTCGAACAGTTCCTCGCCTTCGAGGAATTCGGTCATCTCGGCTTCGATACTCCGCTCGTCCTCGGCGACGGGCGCCGCCTGTGAGACGCCGCCGTCGGCCTTTCGGTCGGTCGCGTCGTCTGGGGTGTCGTCTGTCATTGTCGTATCCGGTGTGATGTCGGTTCCGTGCCTGTGCTCGCCGTCACTGTCGCCTGAGATACGAGACGCCGGCCGGCGTCCGGTCGAAGGTCCAGCCGTCGTTGACCACGATGGTCGTCTCGGGGTGCTCGACGATGGCCGGCCCATCGACGGCGCCGGTCCCCATCTCGGTGAACCGGTGGACCGGCGTCTCGACGAACTCGCCGCCGAAGTAGCACGACCGGGAGCGCCCGGTGTCCGGCGTCCCGGCACCGTCTGTCAGCGCCGCCGCATCGCCGGTCGAGGTGTACTCCATCCGGGGTTGCTCCACGTAGGACTGAACCCGGATGGTGATGAGGTTGATGTCCGAGCTCGGCATGTGGGCCTCGTCGCCGAAGTTGTCCCCGTAGGAGTCGCGGAAGGCCTTCAGTAACCGCAGCAGGTCCTCCCGGTCGTCGATGGTCTCGACCGGACTCCGAGCCGTCGTCGTCTGCAGCTGGACACCGTACTTCAGGTCGCACTCCACAGTGTGCTGGATGCGGTCGGCCGAGTAGCCCTCGTCGAGGAGGTCACGCCGGCCCTTGTCCTGGAGTGTCGCGACGACGTCGTTGAACTGCTCGTAATCGTCGAAGTACGTCTGCCCCTCACCGTCGAACAGTTCGAGGTAGACCGACTGCTCGTACATGTGCATCTGGTCGAGGTTGCCAGCACCGGCCGCCGACAGCACGGGGCTGAACGGCGGCACGATGACCTTCTCGACGTCCAGTTCCTCCGCGTACCCGCACGCGTGGGTCGGGCCAGCCCCACCGTACGAGAGGATGGAGAAGTTCCGTGGGTCGTAGCCCTGCAGCGAGATCTCGTTGAACATCGTCTGGGCCATCTTCGTGTCGACAACCTGTCTCGCAGCGGCGGCGGCCTCCTCGACGCTCACGTCCATCGGCTCCGCGATGTCGCGGCGGACGGCGCGTCGGGCGAGCCGCTCCTCCAGCTCCAGCTCGCCGCCCCAGAAGTAGTCCGGGTTGAGATACCCCAGTACGACGTCGACATCGGTCACCGTCGCCCGACGGCCGCCACGGTTGTAACACGCCGGGCCGGGGTCCGACCCCGCGCTCTCCGGGCCGACCGTGATGACATCCTCCGCGGAGTTGTAGCCGAGTATCGACCCCCCGCCAGCGCCGATGGTCTTCATGTACACCATCGGGATGTTGATGAGCCACCGGTCGATGATGGGCTCGTACTCGTACAGCGAGACCTCACCCTCCGTGACGGCCCCGATATCGAAGCTCGTGCCACCCATGTCGGTCGTGATGAGGTTCTCGTCGTCGAGTTCGTCGGCGAGCTGCTGGGCGGCGCCCAGTCCCGCGACGGGCCCCGCGTGCATCGTCTGGATGGCGTAGGTCTTGCCCAGCTGGGCCATCCCGGAGGTGTTGTGGACGAGCTGGAGCGGCTTCTCGTAGCCGTGGTCCCGGAGGACCGACTGCATGTCCTGCAGCCCCTCCCGCATGATGCGGTGGAGGTAGGCGTTGATGACCGTCGCGTTGCTGCGCATGTACTCCCCGTTCTTGCCCGTCACCCGGTGAGAGAGGACGACCGGCGTCGATCCGAGGACGTTGCTCGGGTACTCCTGGTTGACGATCTCCTCGACGAGGAGCTCGTGGACCGGATTGACGGTGCTGTTCAGAAGCACGACCGCGATGGCGCGGACGCCGTCATCGACCAGCGAGTTGACGACCTCGCGGATCTCCTCTCGGTCGGCCTCCAGCAGGACATCGCCCTTGTAGTCGACCCGTTCGCGGATGCCGTAGCGGTAGTCCGAGGGGACGATCGGGTCCGGTCGGTCGGCGCCCGGGATGTCAGCCTGGTCCTCGATAGAGAGGCCATCGCCGTACTGGCGCCCTCGGCCGATGCGGATGGTGTCCTCGTGGCCCTTCGTCGTGATGAGGCCGACGCGCTCACCGGTCCGCTCGATGAGCGCGTTCGTCCCGAGCGTGGTCCCGTACCTGACCGAATCGACATCCGAGAGCACCGTCTCGACGGACAGGTCGATTTTTTCCGCACCGGCCGTCAGCGCCTCCATGAACCCCTCGGTGAGGTCGTGATGCGTCGTCGGCGCCTTGGACTCGACACGCTGGTCGCCCCACGCGACCACACAGTCGGTGAAGGTTCCGCCGATATCGACACTGACGCGTTTCATGTGTCTCCCTCCATGTAGCGCTCACGGAGCCAGTCGAGGTCCGGCTGAATCTCGTTCGTCGGTGGATGCCCGGGGGGCAGGTACTCCGTCTCCACCTGTGCCCCACAACCGGGGCAGTAGTACTCCAGAATACGGCACCACTCCGAGTCCGGGGAGTAGGTGTACTCGTACTCGTCGCCGATGAGCGGCCGGTGGATCTCGCTCGGGTCCCGCTCGTTGACGAGGAGCCCGTGCTTGTAGTTCTCCGTGGCGTCGTCGAGTTCCTCGCCGCAGCGCCGACACCGCCACTGCTCGACGTCGAGGTCGATGCCGAGGTACGGCGTGATCGGGACGACGGCGGGCTCGTCGAGCCCGACCTCGGCCTCGATTCCGTCGGTCTGTACGCCCTGATTCGTACCGTGTTCGCTGTGTGCCATTAGCTGTCCTCCGCAGTGATGACCATGTGTCCGTACTCGTTGATCTCGAACCGCCAGTCGGGGGGAATCGCGTATGTCGTCGAGGTGTCACGCAGCACTGCAGGCCCCGCGGCCGAGGCCTGGCCCTCGATCTCCCGGTAGTCGAAGACGGGAGTCGACGCGGTCGCCTGCCCATCGGCGGTCTGCCACGCGATGTCGCTCTCGCTGGCCGGCTCCAGCTCGGTCGTGGTCGACAGTCGCGGGGTGAACGTGTTCGTCGGGAGCTGTGCGGTCGCGGTGAGCGTCAGGACGGCCTGGTCGTAGTCGTCGAGTCGCGCCGCCAGTTCGGATTCGGCCTCGGCCGGGTCGACGGCTCCGAGGTCGGTGGCCTCGGTTCCGGTGACGCCGCTGACGTGCCAGGACAGTTCGACCTCGTCAGCTCCGAAGCCCTCGCCCTCCATGTCGCGGCGAGCCCGCTGTCGCAAGCGGCCGACCTCGTCCGAGAGCCCGTCCAGGTCGTTCTGCTCCGCTGCGCGGAAGTGGTAGTCGTGCACGACGTCGCTGAAACCGACGCTGTGCGCGCTGAAGACCGACGGATACGACGGGACGACGATACGCTCGATGCCTGCATTGCGGGCGACACCACACGCGTGGGTCGGACCGGCCCCCCCGTACACGACGAGCGTCGCCTCGGCGGGAGCGATATCGCGGCTGGAGAGCTTCTCGCGGATGAACGACCCGATCTGTCCCTCGAGCCGGTTGCGAATCTCGAGTGCAGCCTCCTCGGGCGTGAGCCCGAGCGGTTCGGCGATATGCTCCTCGATGACGCTCCGGGCCCGGTCGGCGTCGAGCGAGACCTCGTCGCCCGCGAAGAACCCGGGTGTCATGATACCCGAGACGACGTCCGCGTCGGTGACCGTCGGCCGCCGGCCACCGAGGCCGTAACACGCCGGGCCCGGATTCGCCCCCGCACTCTCGGGCCCGAGTTCGAGGTCGTCACCGACGACCTTCGCGACGGTGCCGCCACCGCCACTGACCGGGAAGAGTTTCCGCATCGGGAAGGATACCTCGACGCCCTCGACCTCCCCGAACTCGTCGCGTGCGACCGCACCGTCCCGGATGAGTGCCACGTCGGCACTCGTCCCCCCGATATCGAGTGCGACCGCGTCCGATGCGTCGTACAGGGTCGCCATCTCGGCCGCACCCTGGATGCCGGCTGACGGGCCGGAGTTGTAGGTCTGGAGCGCCGTCGTCTTGGCGACCCGGGTCGAGGCGCCGTCGTTGCAGAAGACGAGCAGCGGGTTGTCGTACCCGTGGTCGCGCAGGAAGTCCTCGGCCCGGTAGAGGAACTCCCCGAGCGAGGGGTGCAGGTACGAGTCGACCAGCGTCGTCCTGAGGCGCCGCTGGTCGTCGGGGTCGCTTGTCAGTTCGTGCGTGAGATGCAACGGAACGCTCCCCAGGTAGTGCTGGGGCTGTTCGTCCAGCAGAACGTCCTGGATGGCTCGTTCGGACTCCAGTGAGTCCATCCCGACGACGATGTTGTCGCTCAACTCCTCGGCCAGGTCGTTGTACCGCTTCGCTGTCTGTCGGGAGTCAGAGGCGCTCGCCAGCTCCCGCTGGGCTCCCTGTTCGAGGATATCGTCCACGAGCGAGGCGTCGTAGCTCTCCAGCTGGCCGAGAGATGTCCGGGGGGTCAGAACCCCCACGTTCGCCCCCTCACGCTCGATGACCGCGTTGGTACCGATAGTAGTCGAGTATCGGATGCAGTCGACCGTCGTGAGCAACTCCCGTGGTTCTTCTTCGAACAGGGCGGCCGCCTGTTCGATGATATCGGAGAAACAGACCGTCAGGTCATGGGGTGTCGTGGACGTCTTGAGCGTCCATACCTCGTCACCGCGCCTGACGGTGCCGTCCGTGAACGTTCCGCCTGTGTCGATGTCGATTGTCGTTTCCATCTGTGAGTTCGTGTCTGCTGTTCATCATCCCGGTACTCTCCGGTCTCCAGGCATCCGTCGCGGGGCCGACCGTCAGGTCACCGACTCAGCCCCTCGCGCCGGAGCCGGCTCGTCTCACGGTCCGCCATACCGCGAGAGGGTTGGTACTGGTCCGCATGCAGACAGCTGTTCGGAAGAGAGTTTATTATATTTTTCCATAGGAACCTCTTAAAAACGGCCTATATATAAATAACGTGGGGCAGCGGATGTTCCTCCGAGGCCCGCATGCACCTCGCGTGACGACTCACCGTGACCGGCGGAGAGGCCGACGTGGACGTTCAGGGGCCCCGGCAGGCGGTTTCACGCGAACTCCGTCTCGATCTCCGAACAGGACTCCACGAACGTCGTCGCGGCGTCCTGATATTTGAGCAAGGTGTTCATACTCCCGTCCAGCTCGAAGTCGCCACCCATGATACCCTCGATGGCGCCCATCTCGCCGCGGACGAGGGACTGCCAGTTCCCGTACGGGCCGGAGAGCTCGAAGCCGTTCTCGACCTCGGCCGGATTGTCGACCGGACGAGTCCCAGTGCAGTCGCCGTCCTCGAGGCCGATGAAGTAGTGGTAGGTCTCCGGGAGCCCATCGCCAGCCTCGATGGTGAAGATGAAGTCACCGTCGAAGTCGACGCCCCAGCCTTCGGCCTGCTCGGTGTAGGTCTCGTTCGCGTTCAGTCGGTCCCCCAGTTCGTCGAACCATTCGTCGCTTGGGAATGTCTTCGCCATGTGTCAGTCACCGCCACGTGAACGATTGTCGGGGCCCAGTAAAAATCTTGGCGTGTCGTAGAGGAGATAACGGTACTGCCCACCTCGGTGTGTCGGCGCTCGACCAGTTCGCTCTTGCCGGACGGACCGTCCTCGCTCTGAGAGCGGCGATGTCGCAGAAGCCGACTCACCGCTTGAGTTCGTAGCCGCTCTCGCGGTCCCAGACCCCGTCGTTGCTCTCGGCCATCAGTTCGTACTTCTTCACCCGCTCGGTGGACGTCTTCGGGAGCTCGTCGCGGATGTCGATGTACCGCGGGACCTTGAAGTAGGCGAGCTTGCCGTCGCAGTAATCGACGATGTCGACGGGTGTCGGCATCGCCCCCGGTTTCGGGACGACGACCGCCTTGACGGCCTCGGAGCCCCGGTCGTCCGGAACGCCGAACACCGCAGCCTCCTTCAGGTCGGGGTGGTCACTGAGGACGCTCTCGACCTCGTAGGAGGAGATGTTCCCACCAGGCTGCTGGATGGCGTACGCCTTCCGGTCGACGAAGTGGAAGTAGCCGTCCTCGTCCTTGTAGCCGATATCGCCGGTGTGGAACCAGAGGTTCTGCCACGCGTCGACGGTCTCCTCGGGACGGTTGTGGTAGCCCAGCATGAACACGTTCGGCTCGAGGGGCCGGACGACGATCTCACCCTCCTCACCGGGGGATAGCGGACGGTCCTCTTCGTCGACGATCTCCATCTCCGTGTGCGGGAGGGGTTTCCCGATGCTCCCGCGGCGCGGGGCGTCGACGGGGTTGATCGCCGCGATGGTCGCGGTCTCGGTGAGCCCGTACCCCTCGACCAGCTGGACATCGAAGCGGGGTTCGAACGAGTCGAAAACACCTGGTGGAGCGTTGGCACCGACGCCGTACACCGCGGGGTTGTCGGCGTCGTCCGGTTTCGCCTCGGTGTTGTGGAGGTTGGTGATCATCGTCCCGATGTAGTTGAACACCGTCGCGTCGTGGCGCCGAATCTGGTCCCAGAAGCGGTCCGGATCGAACTCCTCGTACAGGGCGAAATCCGTCTTCGCGAGAATCGCCCCCGGTACGGTCGTCTGCTGGGCATTGGCGTGAGAGAGGGGAAGCGTCGTGAACGCACGGTCGTCCCGGCCCGAAGACAGCACCATATCGGCGAACACGCTTCCAGTGGTGATGTAGGAGTAGTGCGGGAGGACGACGCCCTTCGGCTCGCCGGTGGTCCCGCTCGTGTAGATGATGGACATCGGGTCGGAGCCACGGGGAGACCGGCTCGGTCCCATCGCCTGCTCGGCGTCTAGCAGGGCCGCGAACGACTGGTACGACGAACGTGGGGGAGCCTCGCCCAGCAGGAACTCCGTCTCGACGTGGTTGTCGTCACCGCGAACCGTCTCGTAGTGCTCCCGGGTCGCGTCGTCGATGAAGATCGTCGTCGCCGTGGAGTCGCGCAGGACGTACGCCAGGCCCTCGCCATAGAGGTCGGTGTTCAGTGGGACCATGACCGCCCCGGCCTTGGCGATGCCGAACCAGACGGCGAGGTACTCGGGACTGTTCTCGAGGAAGGTACAGATACGGTCGCCCGGCTCGACCCCTCGGTCGACGAGGGCGTTGGCGATGGCGTTGGACTGTCGGTCGAGTTCTCGATAGCTGTACGTCCGGTCGGCAGTGTGGACGAGCGGACCGTCACCGATACTGGCCGCTCGGTCGGCAAGAAGCGTGACGAGTGTCTCGTGCTGGTCAGATACGACTTGGCTCATCGGTCCATAGCGCAGGTGGTCGGGCGCGAGTCCGGCGATCGACGCGCGTCGGTGCAACCATCGTGCCAACTCATTCCGTGCGAGTAGTTAACGGTTTCCCCGCGAATCGCCCCCCGACGCGTCGGGACCGGCGGTCGTCGCGGTCAGTTGATCTCCCGGTCGGAGTCCTCCCAGAACGGCTCCCGGAGCGCCTTCTTGTCGATCTTGCCGTACGGGGTCTGGGGCAGCTCGTCGCGGAACTCGACGTGTTTCGGGCGCTTGTAGTCCGCGAGCTCCTCGTCGGCGAACGCGTGGATCTCCTCGGCCGTGACCGACCCGTCCTCCGGAACGACGATGGCTGTCACCGCCTCGCCCCACTTCTCGTCGGGGACCCCGATGACGGCGACCTGCGAGACACCCTCGTGCGTGACCAGCACGTCCTCGACATCGGTGCTGTAGACGTTCATCCCGCCGGAGATGATCATGTTGCTCTTCCGGTCGAGGAGGTAGACGTAGCCGTCCTCGTCGCGTTTGCCGACGTCGCCGGTGTGGACCCAGCCGTTCTCGACCGTCTCCGCGGTCTTCTCGGGCAGCTGCCAGTACTCCTCCATCACGTACGGCGCGGTCGCCATGATCTCGCCCTCCGAGCCGGGCGGCTGGCGCTCGCCGGTCTCCGTATCGACGATCTTGACATCCGCCATCAGGGCGGGCTGGCCGGCGGAGCCGAGGCGTTGCTCCTCACCCTCCTCGATGGCGATACGGTGCTCCTCCTTCCCGAGGACGGTGATGATGTTCGGCACCTCGGTCTGCCCGTAGAACTGGGTGAACACGGTCCCGAACTCGTCGAGCCCCTCACGGAGACGGGCCGGCGTCATCGGCGCGGCGCCGTAGACCAGTGTCTCCAGCGACGACGTATCCGTCGTCTCGAGGTCCGGGTGGTCCAGCACCGTGTAGATCATCGTCGGGACGAGGAACGTCCACGTCACGTCGTGTTCCTCGATATCCGCGAGCGCCTGCCCGGGGTCGAATCCGGGCCGGATGACCGACTTCGCGCCGACCAGCAGGGCGGCCCACAGGAACGCCCCGGCCGAGTGTGGAAGCGGCGTCATCAGGAGCAGCGTGTCGTTCCCCGTCAGGCCCAGTTCCGTGATGTGGGCGTACATGTTCTGGAGGAAGTTGTCGTGCGAGTGGACGACGCCCTTCGGGTCGCCGGTGGTGCCACCGGTGTAGAAGTGGCCGGACGGGTCCTGGGGGCGGACCGTCACATCCGGCGCTGTCGCGCTGTCGCCCTCGGCCTCCAGGTCGGCGAGCGAGTCGAACCGGTCGTGTTCGGCGTCGATGACGAACCCACGCTCGACGGTGTCGACGGCGTCGACCAGCGACGCCAGCGTGTCGGTGAACGCCGACCCGGCGACAACGGTGCCGGCCCCGGAGTCACGGAGCATGTACTCGAACTCGTCCTCGGTCAGCATGTCGTTGAGCGGGAGTTTCACCGCGCCCGTCTTCAGCAGGGCCAGGTCCGCGACGACGTAGCCGAGGCAGTTCGACATCATCAGCGCGACGCGGTCACCGGGTTCGACCCCCCGTGCGACCAGCGCGTTCGCCACCGCGTTCGACCGTTCGTCGAGTTCCCGATAGGTGAACTCCTCGCCGTCGACGCTGATCGCGACCCGGTCGGCGAACCGGTCGAGGCTGTCGATGAGCGCGTCGGTGAGTGTCGTCGCCGTACCCGTCTGCTCGATGCCATCGTGACGACTGGTGGTACTGCCGCTTTCGGCCGGCATGGGACGTACTTGTACACCATCTTGTAAAAAGTTACCGTACCTCAGGGCATCCAGGAGCAGTGGGCGGCTGTCGGTCCTCGGTCACTAGGGGGAGTACCCGTCGCCGAGGTCCCAGAAGCCACGGAACTCGTCGGCCCACTCCTCCGACAGGTCGAAGACGCCCTCGTACATCCACTGGACGCCGTCGTTCCAGTCGCTCTGCTTCACGCGGGCCTGCTCCTCCTCGAAGAACTCCTCGAACGACTGGGTCCGCTCGGCTCGCTCCTCACGGATCTCCGCACGTCGCTCAGCCGTCGCTTCCTCGTCGATCGTGAAGTCACGGTTCTCCGCGTCGTAGTCGCCGACCACGCCGTACACCTCCTCGACGATGTCCGGCGTGAAGACGTCCTCCTCGATGTCCGCCTTCAGCTTCTCCGACGGTCGCTCCAGCGGATCACCCCACCCCGGACCACCGCTGGTCTTGTAGTGGAGCATGTCGTAGTTCTCGAACTCCTCCGGGAAGAACATCGGGTCCTGGTCGCGGATGAGCTCCTCGGCCTCGATGTTCTGCTCGAACTGGTGTTCGCCCGGGCGGTCGTCCCCGATGGAGTACGGCTCGTCCGTGACGGTCCGCCTGGCCAGGTCCGTGTCGTGTGCGCGCACGGAGTACCCGGTACCGTGGGGGTAGCCGCCGGACATCCCGGAGGTGCACCAGGCGACGTTCGGGAGACTCACACAGTACAGCGAGGTATCCTCGCTGCCCATGACAGTGTAGAGCCCCTCCCAGCCGGAGCCGCCGCGGTACTTGCCGTGGCCCGCGGTGTTGGGCTTGACCTTCCGTCCCAGCTGGATGAGGCCCCACTGGGTCTGCTCCCACTCCTCGACGTCGCCGAGGTCCGCCTCCGGATTGAACATCGCATACCCGTAGTCCAGGCCATCGCGGCAGGCCGAAGCACCCAGGCCCTGGCACGAGAAGTCGAACGACCCCACCGGGAAGTAGTCACCCAGCGCGTCCGGGATGGCCTCGGCCAGCGAGTCCATCAGCTTCCCGCCGCCCTGGATGGCGTCCGACGGCTCCCCATAGCCCGTGACAACCTCCTCGCGGAACCCCCGCGAGAAGAAGCCACGCGAGATGCATTTCCAGACGCCCTGATAGGTGGGGAAGATGGTCCCCCAGGGGCTGTGGTAGGACAGCTCGGGGTCCTGCGGGTTCACCACCGTCCCCTCCGGGTAGTTGGTGTCCACCGCGTAGTGAGCCCCGTCGTTCACCTTCCCGTCGTGGAGCAGACACTGGGTCAGCGACACCCAGAGCGCTCCCGCCATCGAGCCCTCGGCGCAGTTGAACGGGTGCGGGCCGGGCGGGGTGGCCCCTTCCATATCCAGCTCCACCCCGCCCTCCCCATCGACCGTGATCTCGACGGGGAGGTGGTTCATCATGTTCTGCTGGGCGCCGGGCTGCCAGGCCTTGTCCGCCCACTGGATGGGGAGGAAGCTGGCCTCGCGGTACGTCCCGGGGAAGAGCCGTTCCTGCACCCGGGATTCCATGATCTGTCGGCCCTCCTCGACAGCCTCGTAGAGGAAGTCCTTGAACAGCTCGACGCCGACCTCGTCGATCATCTCGTGGATCGCCTCGCGGATCATGTGACAGCCCGCGAGCCGACACTTCTCGTCGAGGTCCCAGTACATCGGCGTCCGCACGCCGCGCTGCCCGCGGTCACGCCAGTCCTGGTACAGCTTGTCGTCCTCACCGATCTTCTCACACGTGGCGTACAGCCCGTCCTCGTGCCGGTTCGTGGACGCGATCTGGTCGTGGCCGCGGGTCATCCCGCCGATGTCGATCTCGTGGGTGACACCATCCGCCCACGCCACCAACTCCCCATCGTAGAAGATGGGGACGAAGGTGTGGACATCGGTGGTGTGGACGTTGCCGAGGTCGTTGTCGTTGTTGCAGAACACGTCCCCGGGCTGGATGCCACGGTTCGTCTCGTACCCCTCCTCGATCATGTACTTGATCGCGAGGCTCCCCGTGTGAACGTGGACGATGATTCCGGTCGACACCGCCACGGAGTCACCCTCGGGCGTGTAAATCTGGAAGCACAGCTCCCCGATCTCGCGCACGATGGGTGACGCCGAGACGTGCAGGGCCGTCTCGCGCGCCGAGACGAGCGCCCCGCGGAGCCGCGAGTACATCTGCTCGTACTTGAACGGCTGCTCCGCTTTGAACTCGAGTTCGTCGAGGCCCTGGTAGCGGCCCGTCTCCTCGAGGCGCTGCTCGCTCTCGTCGAGCATCTCCTGGAGTGTCCGGCCGTCCCAGCCGATGGGTGGCTCTACGTGCTCGAACTCGCGTTCGCGGGTGGTCGTTCCGGGGTCGTGCAGTTCGGATCCTGGTTTGCTCATTGGTCTGGTGGTGTCATATGGAAGGTACGGTTGTGGTCGAACGGTGCCACACGGGCGTCCGGGAAACCGGTACGCGAGGAGAGCGGCAGGACGGCTGGCAGCGTCAGTCCGCGGCTTGCTCACCCTCCCGGTCCGGTGCTGGCCGGCCCTGCCACTCCTCGTAGAAGGTGTCGATATCCGGCTCGAACGGCTTGAGCACCGGATACCCGACCGGCACCGCGTCCACGTCGAGGAGCTGGTAGCACTCCGGGCAGTACCACTCCCGGAGCTCGAACGCCCAGTCCGGGTCGACGTGCATGTACTCCTCGTAGAGCTCCTCGAACTCCTCGTCCTCCTCGCGGACGAAGACCTCACAGGAGCGCTTCCAGTTCTCGCCGGCGTCACAGAGGTCCGTACCACAGTCGGCCCGGATGACCCGACCATCGTCCGTGCCGACCACGAACAGATGGTCGTTCAGCGGGACGAGGATGGGGTCGTCCCAGTCGACGCGCTCCTGCAGCACCTCGCGAGTCTTCTGGAAGCGGTCCGGGTCCTTCGGGTCCGGGAGCACCTCGTTGCGCAGCTCGTCCCAGGACAGCTCTCCGTCGATCAGCGATTCCACGCGTGCTTGGTCGAGATCAGTCATTGGTATCACCTAGGGGGAGTATCCGTCGCCGAGGTCCCAGAACTCGCGGAAGTCCTGAGCCCATTCCTCGCTCGTCTCGAAGACGCCCTCGTACATGTACTGGACGCCGTCGTTCCAGTCGCTCTGCTTCACGCGGGCCTGCTCCTCCTCGAAGAACTCCTCGAACGACTGGGTCCGCTCGGCCCGCTCCTCGCGGATCTCCTCGCGCCGCTCCGCGGTCGCCGCCTCGTCGATCGTGAAGTCACGGTTCTCCGCGTCGTAGTCGCCGACCACGCCGTACACCTCCTCGACGACATCCGGCGTGAAGATGTCCTTCTCGATGTCCTCCTTCAGCTTCTCCGGCGGCCGCTCCAGCGGGTCGCCCCAGCCGGGGCCACCACTGGTCTGATAGCGGAGCAGGTCGTAGTTCTCGAACTCCTCCGGGAAGAACATCCCGTCGTGGTCGCGGATGACCTCCTCGGCCTCGATCTGCTCCTCGATGCGGCCGTTGTGGGGCATGTCGTCGAGCGGGTACGGCTCGTCCGTGACGGTCCGCTTGGCCAGGTCCGTGTCGTGTGCGCGAACGGAGTAGCTGGTCCCACCGGGGTAGCCGCCGGACATACCGGCGGACGACCACGTCACTGTCGGGATGCTGAGCGTGTACAGCGAGACGTCCTCGCTGCCCATGACGGTGTGGAGTCCCTCCCAGCCGGAGCCACCGCGGTACTTGCCGTGGCCCGCGGTGTTGGGCTTGACCCGCCGGGACAGCTGGATGAGGCCCCACTGGGTCTGCTCCCACTCCTCGACGTCGCCGAGGTCCGCCTCGGGGTTGAACATCGCATACCCGTAGTTCAATCCGTCGCGACACGCCGAGGCACCCAGGCCCTGACACGAGAAGTCGAACGGACCGACCGGGAAGTAATCTCCCAGCGCGTCCGGGATGGCCTCGGACAGCGAGTCCATCAGCTTCCCGCCGCCCTGGAGCGCGTCGGAGGGCTCCCCGTACCCGGTGATCACCTCCTCGCGGAACCCCCGCGAGAAGAACCCGTTGGAGAGGCACTTCGACACCGCCAGGTACGTCGGGAATATCGTCATCCACGGGGTGTGGTAGGACAGCTCGGGGTCCTGCGGGTTCACCACCGTCCCCTCCGGGTAGTTGGTGTCCACCGCGTAGTGAGCCCCGTCGTTCACCTTCCCGTCGTGGAGGATGGACTGGGTGAGGTACACCCAGAGCGCCCCCTCCATCGAGCCCTTCGCGCAGTTGAACGGGTGCGGGCCGGGCGGCGTGGCCCCTTCCATGTCCAGCTCCATCCCGCCCTCACCGTCGATGGTCATCTCGACGGGGAGGTGGTTCATCATGTTCTGCTGGGCGCCGGGCTGCCAGGCCTTGTCCTCCCACTGGATCGGGTGGAACCCGGCCTCGCGGTACGTCCCGGGGAACATCCGCTCTTTGACCCGGGATTCCATGATCTGTCGGCCCTCCTCGACGGCCTCGTAGAGGAAGTCCTTGAACGTCTCCACGCCGACCTCGTCGATCATCTCGTGGATCGCCTCGCGGATCATGTGACAGCCCGCGAGCCGACACTTCTCGTCGAGGTCCCAGTACATCGGGGTACGGACGCCCCGCTGCCCGCGGTCCCGCCAGTCCTGATACAGCTTGTCGTCCTCACCGATCTTCTCACACGTGGCGTACAGCCCGTCCTCGTGCCGGTTCGTCGAGGCGACCTGGTCGTGGCCGCGGGTCATCCCGCCGATGTCGATCTCGTGGGTGACACCGTCGGCCCAGGCGACGAGTTCGTCGTCGTAGAAGATGGGGACGAAGGTGTGAACGTCCGTGGTGTGGACGTTGCCGAGGTCGTTGTCGTTGTTGCAGAACACGTCCCCGGGCTGGATGCCACGGTTCGTCTCGTACCCCTCCTCGATCATGTACTTGATCGCGAGGCTCCCCGTGTGAACGTGGACGATGATTCCGGTCGACACCGCCACGGAGTCACCCTCGGGCGTGTAGATTTGGAAGCACAGCTCCCCGATCTCGCGCACGATAGGTGACGCCGAGACGTGCAGGGCCGTCTCGCGCGCCGAGACGAGCGCCCCGCGGAGCCGCGAGTACATCTGCTCGTACTTGAACGGGTCGTTCTCCTTGAGTTCGAGTTCGTCGAGGCCCTGGTAGCGGCCCGTCTCCTCGAGGCGCTGCTCGCTCTCGTCGAGCATCTCCTGGAGCGTCCGGCCGTCCCAGCCGATGGGTGGCTCTACGTGCTCGTGCTCGCGTTCGCGGGTGGTCGTTCCGGGGTCGTGCAGTTCTGATTCGGGTTTGCTCATTGGTCTGGTGGAGTGAGGTGGTAGATGCGGTTGTTGTCGAGCGATGCCTCCCAGCCCGGCGGCACCAGCATCGTCGTCGCCGGGGCCTCCGTGACCGCCGGCCCCTCGATGACGTTGCCGGCCTGGATGTGATCCATGTCCCAGATGTCGGCGTCGTGCCAGTCACCCTCCCAGTAGATGGCCCGCTCGTTCTTGTGGGCCTGCTCGGGCGGCGTATCCGCCGAGACGGGGGCCTCCTCGGGGAGTTCGGGCTTCGTCGAGGGCGCAACGCCCGTCCCGATGGCGACGGTGAACTGGTAGCCATTCTCGGGCGAGCGGGCCGCACGCTGGAACACGCGGCCGAACTCGTCCTCGAATCGCTCGATGATCTGTTCGATGTCCTCGCCGTCCAGCCCCCCGTCCCAGAAGTCCTCGATCTGGACCTCCAGGTCGTCGAGCATGCCGGTGTACTGTGCGCGGATGGCCGGACGGAACTCCATGACATCGGGGTCGATACCGTCGCGCTCGAAGGCGCCGGCCGCCTTGTCGCGCACCTTGTGGAACACCTGGGTCAGGGTGTCGGCCACGTCGTCCGCGTTGCTGAAGTCGGGCTGCAGGATGACGTCGACGGACTGGTCGTGCCGGTACGCCGAGTCGGCACACGCGGTGCCGAACGCGGAGAACGCCGCCGCCCAGTCCGGGACGAGGATGTCCTTGAAGTTCAGCGGCTTGCAGTAGCCGGCCGCGTGGAGCGGCCCGCCGCCGCCGTAGCTGATGAGGTTGTAGTTCTCGGGTGCGTAGCCCAGTCCGTGGACCATCGAGCGGAGCTCGTTGGCCATGTCGCGCTCGACGATGTTGAGCACGCCACGGGCCGTCTCGACGGGGTCCTCGCCGAGGTTGCTGGCGAGTTGCTCGTCGATGGCCTCCCGCGCCGCGTCGACATCGATGGGGATGTCGCCACCGAGGAAGAAGTCGGGATTGATGTAGCCCAGCAGCGCCGTGCAGTCCGTGACGGTGGGCGTATCCAGGTCGGCGTTCTGGTTCGCGACGCCGACCTCGTACCCGGCCGAGTCCGGGCCGACCTCGATGCGGTCGGAGGCACGGTCGACACGCAGGTACGACCCCGTCCCCGAACCGATGGAGTCGAGCGCGGTCATCGGGATGTTGGTCGGAATCTGCGCCAGGGTCTGGTCCCAGCGCGTCGGGTAGTGACCCTCGGTGATGAGCGCCACGTCGAAGCTGGTTCCCCCGACGTCCGAGCAAACGAGGTTGTCGATACCCAGCTTGTCGGTGAGGAACTCGCCGCCGAACACCCCACCGATGGGACCCGACAGCATCGTCTCCGCCAGCCAGTCGTGGTCCGGCGCGATGGTTCCACCGGACGAGGTCAGAACCCGGAACGGCGAGTCCAGTCCCTCCTCCTGCAGCGTGTCCTCGATGTTGTAGAGCTGTTCGCGCGACGGCTCCACGGCGTAGGCCTCGAGGATGAGCGTGTTCAGCCGCGGGGTCTCGCCCCGAACCGGGTTCTGCTCGCTCGAGAGCCACACCGGTGTGTCGTCGTTGCGCTCGTCCTTGATCTCCTCGGCAATCTCCTTGATCTTCTGCTCGTGTTCCTGATTCGCGTAGGAGAAGATTGTACAGACGGCGATGACCCGCACGTCGCGGTCGAGCAGGTCGTGGACGGCCTCCCGGATCTCGTCCTCGTAGATGCTGATGATCGGGACGCCGAGCATGTTGACGCGCTCGCGAACGCCCTTGATGTTCTCACGGGGAACGAGCGGTTCGGGGTGTTCGTGTTCCCGCGCGTGGAGACGACCCGCATACGACAGGTCCGCCCAGCTGGCGATGCCGCGACCCATCCGGTGGTGGTCCTCGAAGCCGGCGGTCGTGATGACCCCGATATCTCCCTCGCCCTCACGCTCGAGCAACCGGTTGAGCATCGCCGTTCCGGCGTAGACGACACCGTCGAGCGAGGCGGCACTCTCGCTGAACGAGGTACCCCAGTACCCGAGTCCGTTGTCGAACGAGTTCTTCACGCCGACCGATTCGTCGTCCGGCGTTGTCTGTGCCTTTCCGACCGTGTAGTTGGCCTCCTCGTCCACGATGAACGAGTCCGTCATGGTCCCGCCCGTGTCGAGGGCGAGGAGACGCGGTTCGTGTTCTGACTGGTCTTCAGTGCTCATCGATTGGCTGACCTCCGTTCACGGGAAGTGTTCGCACTCCTCCCGCGTCACAGGGACCCACGGAACCCCCTCACTAAAGATTTGCCCATCAGTAGACGGTATACTACATATACCAGCCCGTGTCCGCGGTCGATGCAGCGTGCGGAGAACCAGTCCGACAGCGACGGCATGGGAGGCCGACCGCGACTATCCCATGACCAGCTCGCCGTACGTCCCGCCGAGGATGACCCCGAACAGGGCGAACCCGGCGAGGGCCGAGCCGTCGAGGTACGGGACGACGACAACCGGGGCCAGCATCGGTACGATGACGGCGCCGAGTCCGAAGCCGACGACGAGCCCGTAGACGAGCCCCATCGCCGTCGTGACGACCAGCGCCATCCCGAAGCGGTTCGTCAGCGGCATCACCATGTTCTTCGCGGCCTCCGAGCGGGTCGTCAGCGACAGCACGGTCGAGATGTAGTCGTCGATGTACCGCGTGACGATGGCCGCAAAGAGGATGCCGAGGATGACGCAGAGGAACAGCAGCGCCACCCATCCGCCGACGAGCGAGGGCTGGTCGACCATGTACACCCGCCCCATCGCAGGCATCATGGGCGTGGTGAACTGGATGACGACGCCCAGCGTGATTCCACCGAACAGTGCACCCACGACCGCAGCTCTCAGTTCCTCCGTATCAGGTGACATGTGGTAACACACCATCCTGTGTATCACGGATCGTAATCAATCTACCCCTGCCCGGAGCCCTGGCAACGACAGAGCTGGCGATTGCGAGCAACGACACGGGACTCACATCCCCTCCCCGAGGTAGGCCTTCTGGACGACCTCGTCGTCGGTAATCGTCTCTGGGGGGCCCTCGGCGATCTTCGACCCGAACTGGATGACGATAGCCCGGTCGATGAGATCCAGCAGCCCGCGCATGTTGTGGTCGACGACGATGAACGTCATGCCCCGCCAGCGCAGCGACTCGAGCAGCTCGGAGATCTCCGCGACCTCCTGACTCGAGAGGCCGGCGAACGGCTCGTCGACCAGCACCAGGTCGGGGTCGGTCGCGATTGCACGCGCCAGTTCCAGCCGGAGCAGCCCGGCGTGGGGGAGCTCACCGGGAGTCGACCGGAGCCGGTTCCCGAGCCCGACCCGGCGACAGATCTCGGCAGCGATCTCTTCCGTCTCCTGCTGGAACCCGGAGGTGGAGACGAGCCGGTCGGGCATCAACGAGAGCGCGACGTTCTCGACGACCGTCCGGTCATCGAGCGGGGCGAAATCCTGGAACGTCCGGGCCATCCCTCGCTTGATCATCGCATCACCCGGGTACCCCGTCACGTCCTCTCCCCGGTACCGGACGGTGCCACTGGTCGGTTTGTGGGCGCCCATGATGCAGTCGAACGTGGTCGACTTCCCGGCACCGTTCGGGCCGATGAACCCCAGTATCTCCTGCTCCTGCACGGTGAAGGAGAGGTCATCGACCGCGACCAGCCCACCGAACTCCTTGCGCAGGTTGTCGACGACGAGCATCCCGTCGTCCGAATCGCGTGCTGTTCGTGACCCAGGCCCGCCGGTCGACCGCTCGGGTGTGTCAGTACTCATTGTCCTGTGTCTGGCCGCTCTTCGGGAGCGATTCCGCCTGTTTCTCCGCAACCTGTTCGACCGGGGTCGTTCCGCCGTCTGCGGCTGTCTCCGACGGGCGTCTCGCGGGGTCCTCTAGCTCCGGCTCGCTCCGCTGGAGCAGCGCCGGCACCAGCCCCTCGGGCCGGTAGTACACCACGACCATGCCGAGGACGAACAGCACGACCGGGATGACATCGCTCAACGTCTGCTCCAGCATCGGGAGCGCGACATCGAACTCCCCGGCGACGAACTGGAGCCCACCGAACAGGAGCGCACCCACCATCGGCCCGACGATGGTTCCGAGGCCGCCGAGCACGCTGACGATGACGATGTTCAGGCTCAGCGTGTCGGCGAGCAGCTGGTCGGGGTGCGGGAAGCCGGCGGTGGAGTGGACGAACAGCGCGCCGGCGAGGCCGGCGGTCATCGCGCTGAGGACGAAGGCGAACACCTTGTGCTTGGCCGGGGCGATTCCGGCGGCGACGACCGCGTCCTCGTCCTCTCGGATGGCCGAGAGGATCCGCCCGGAGTCGCTCCGGGTGTAGGCGAACAGCACAAGGAACAGCACCAGCAGCACCGCATACGAGATGTAGAAGTCGATGATGGTGGCCATCGCCGAGCGGTTCACGGTGACGAGGGCACCAGTGCTCCCGCCGGTGCCGGCGAGACTCGTCGGCGGACTCTTGAAGCCGAACGAACCCTTGAACACACCGTCGAACAGGATGACGATCTGGAAGAATATCGTCGGGATGACGAGCGTGACGAGGGCGAGGTACGCACCGCGGATACGGAGCGCGGGAATGCCGATGGCGAGTCCGGCAAGCCCGGACAGCACCATCGCGACGGGGATACTGACCAGCGGTGAGACCCCGTGCGTGATGTTGAGGATCGCGGTCGTGTAGCCCCCAACCGCGATGAACGCGGCGTGTCCGAGGTTGAGCTGGCCGGTGTAGCCCGAGGCGACGTCCCAGGTCATCGCGAACATCATCAGGTAGAGGATACCGATGATGGTGATCAGCTGGGTCTGCGTCGTGACGACGGGCGAGAGCCCGAGGGCGACGAGGAACACCAGGCCGAGGTAGTACCGGCGCGGGAGCCCCCGCAGGAAGCTGTCAGACATCTGTATCCACCCCCCGCCCGAACAGTCCCTGTGGCCGCACGAGCAGAATCACGATCAGCAGGGAGAGCGGAACGACCCCGGTCAGCTGGGAGCTGACCACCGATGTCGTGATGGTCTCGACGAAGCCGATGAGGTAGGCGGCGATGATGCTCCCCTTGATCGACCCCAGCCCGCCGAGAATGACGATGGTGAACGACAGCAGGAGGGGCTGCAGGCCCATGTTCCACTGTCCCGTCTGGTACGAGGTCAGCAGGACGCCAGCGAACCCGGCGAACATGGCCGCCAGCACCCAGGTGTAGAGCTTCATCCGGCGCTGGTCGATGCCGACGAGCGAGGCACCCTTCTCGCTCATGCTCATTGCGATGATCGCCTTCCCGATGTCGGTCCGCTCCACGAGCACGAACAGCCCAGCCATGAGGACGACGGCCGAGACGAAGACGAAGATCGTGTTGTTCTGGATACTCGTCCCGGCGATGCTGACCGACCCGGGAGCGATCTGCGGGATGGAGATCGTCTGCTTGGTGACGAAGATGCCGAAGCCGAACTGGATGAGGAAGCCCGCGAGCAGTGTCAGTATCAGCACCGCCACGGTGTTGTCCTCGACGGGCTCGATCACCTGCAGGTAGAGAACGCCGCCGACGAGCCCCGTCACGACGACCGCGCCGACGAGGCCCAGTATCGGGGAGAGCCCGTACCGGAAGGAGATGAAGTAGGAGGTGAACCCCCCGAGCGCGAGCAAAGCCCCGTGGGCGAGGTTGAATACCCCGCCGACGCCGAAGATGAGGGTGAAGCCGATAGCTACGAGCGCGTACAGCGAGCTGATCGCGATTCCGCTTATCAGTATGTTGGTGATGTTGACCATTCCTGTCCACCTCCTAGCGGAGCCACGGCGTCTTCTTGATCTTGTACTCGCCGCCCGCCGCCCGCTTGGGGGCGATGGTCTCCATGCGAGCCTCCCCATTCTTCTCGCCCTGCCACTGTATCACGGGCGGGAACCCCAGCTCGTTCCACGTCTCGATATCCGGTGCGCTCCACTTGATGTCGTGCGGGTACTGGGCGTCTTCATCGTAGTACTCGAGGGTCGGTTTCAGGATGCTCCCGTTCCAGGTCCGCTGTTTCAGGTACGGGATGAGGTCCTCCGGGTCGGTGGAACCGGTCGCCTTCACCGCCTCCACCCAGTTGTTGACCGCATCGTACGCACAGAAACAGGAGTAGGCGCTGGTCCTGTAGCCGTACTCCTGTTTGAACCGGTCCTGCATCGTCGACATCTGGGGGGTCTGCTGGCTGTCGAAGGCCCCCATGTTCAGCGTCCAGAGGCCGGGCGAGACCCGACCGACGGCCTCCCAGAAGTCCGGCGCCATCGCGAGCAGGTGGATGCCACCGAAGTCGAACGGGCGCTCGGAGGTCCCCCACTGCCGGGCTGCGGTCATCCCGGTGAGGACCAGGTTCGCACAGACGAGGTCACAGTTGGCCTCCTCGGCCTGGTCGAACAGCGGCTTCCAGTCGATGATGGACTGCGAGGTCCGCTTCGCGATGGGGACCTCCGCGATTCCCCGGTCACGGATGCCCTGGACCAGGGGGTCCGCGACCGCATCGTACACCTCCAGGTTCTCCGTGAAGACGGCGATGCGGTCCCAGCCCATCCGGTCGGCCGCGGTCTCGAGGAAGTTGAGCTCCGCGTCGCGGGCCTGGGCCATGTTCCCGATGGACCGGAAGTTGTACTTGTGGCGCTCGTAGTTGCTGGCGATCTTCTCGACCACGGGCACCGACGCCCCACACGAGAAGTACGAGAGCGTCTGCGTGCTCGCGATGGGCTCCATCATCAGCTTGTACGACTGTCCGAGGAAGCCGCCATTGAGCACGTCGACCTCCTCGTCCAGACAGAGCTCCCGTGTGTTCTGCCGTGAGGCAGCGGGCGAGATGTCGGTGCTCCGATTGAGGAGTTTGAGGTCGGCACCCAGCACGCCGTTCGATGACTGGTTGTGCTCCTTCACGGCCAGTGCCGCACCACGCTGTGCGTCGCGCCCGATGGTGTAGTCGTCGGGGAGGGGCCACATCCCGCCGATCTTGAGCGTTTCACCCTTGAACAGGTCGTTCGGTACCTCGGTTCCCGGACCCGTCTCGTTTCCGGTGCCCGCCGGACCCGCCGCATCGAGGCTCCGACAACCGGCGATGCCAACTGTCGTCGCCCCGGCGATGGCAGATCGCAGTAGATCGCGACGGTCGACGGTTCCGTCTCTGGTGTCACCGCTGTCTCGCGGCATGGGTAGCGGTAACCAGAACAGTGCATAAAACGATTCTGCGGGCAATCACCGGGTATTTAATTATCTATATCGGACTCATCGTCGGTATCGGGCCATTCGCCCCGGCGGGCGTCGAGCCAGTCCCGTCGGTGACGCTCGCTGCAGAACTCGACCCGACGGATCCCCGGACCGGCAAGCGGCGTCATCCGAGGGGCGAACCTGGTCGGGAGCGTGACATCCGGCGGGTCCTCCGGGAGTTCGTCGCCACAGACCGCACACGAGTCGTCGTCAGCTCGTCGTGGCATACGTTGGCACGGGACGTGTTCGGATAAGAATGTTCGGGGGGAGCGGTGCAGCAGGTGTTACGACCGTCTCACAACCAGCAGAGCGGCCACGAGCGTCCCCAGCAGCGCGACGACGAACCCGAACCCGGGGCCGCTCTGGGCGGTCGGTGACCCTTCATCCGGAGTCTGCTGGGCGTCGTTCGAGCCACCACCACTGGTCGCTGTCGCCGTCTCCGTCGGCGTGTTCGCGCCACTCTGGTCGGCTGGCGTCGGCGACGCCGTCTCCGTCGCGGTGTCCGTCGCCGTTGGAGTCGGCGTGTCCGTCGCCGTTGGAGTCGGTGTCGCCGTCGGTGGTGGAGTGGCCGTCGCGGTCTGCTCGTTCCCGGACCCTGGCGTGGGGGATGGGGTGGACGTACTATCGGACCCGGAGGCCGTCGGTGTGGGCGTCACGGTCGGTGTCGGTGTCGCGGTCGCGGTTGCTGTCGACGCGGTCGATACCGTGGTGTCCTTCCAGGGGTTGTCCGGGTTCGTGCCCGGCGGACCGAACTTCTCGATGGCGTCCTGTCGGTTCTGACAGTCGCTGCAGAAGTACTGCCAGTGGTTGTACCCCTTCCATTCGACATCGCTCCCGTCGTAGGCGGTCCCGTTGAACCAGATGGTCATCCGGTACCAGCCCTCCTCCTTCGGGTTCGCCCAGCAGTCACCGAGCGCGGCGACGAAGGCATCGCTGCTGTTCAGTGGGATGTTGCGGTCACCGAAGCTGTCGGGCC
The DNA here is from genome assembly GCF_024298825.1 of Haloglomus salinum. NCBI lineage: Archaea > Methanobacteriati > Methanobacteriota > Halobacteria > Halobacteriales > Natronomonadaceae > Haloglomus > Haloglomus salinum. Next base: position 2,119,616 of record NZ_CP101153.1, on the reverse strand, counting down.
CAGCGAACTGGAAGTAGCCGTACGTTGCGTTGACCTTCGAGTTCTGGATCGCACTCACCAGGCTGTCGTCACCACCACCGGTGGTGGAGTGGTACTCGCTGGCTCCGTCGTTACCGCGGTCGATGCCGGCCGCCTGGGTGTCGGCGACCGTACACTCGCCGGCGGAGTTCCCCCCGAACCGGCCCCACGGCGCGTAGATGGCCACATACTCGAAGTACTCCATGTCGACGTCCTCCTTCACCGGCCAGGAGCGGAAGGCGTAGCTCGCACCCTGGTAGCCGGGTTCGTGCTGCCCCGGGCCGTAGAAGAACCAGTGAGAGTTCCACTTGACCTCGGTGAAGTCGTCCCCGAACATCAGGGGGTGATCGTTGGGGTTCGGATCGTTCGGTACGGCACAGTCGTGCCCGTACTCGCTGTACTCCGAGTACTGGCTCGGGTCCGGACAGTCCGGGTTGTCCGGCTCGTTGGACCCGTCGTAGTTCTGTTCCTGCAGTTCCATCGAGGTCTGACTGGCGCCCGCGTACAGCGCGCTGGTGGACCCAGCGACCGCCACGACGGCGAGCATGCCGAGCGCCACACAGAGGATGAGCGTTTTCCGGTGCATGTCTGACTGATCAATCCGCTGTCCTTCGAGCGGATGTGCCAGCATGTGTCTCACCCCCACACTAAGCGTGATGCCGTAACATACGGGCGGTTTAACAACCCGCTTCACCTGAACCATCCGCAACTACGCCGGAAGCCGGGGGTCAGCCGTGGCGCTCGGCGTACCGGTCGGCGATATCGGCCGCGGCGAGCGCCACGACATCCGGGAGCTCCGACTGGAAGTACTCGTCGTCGACCTGGTTCGACATCCCGGAGACGCTGACCGCCCCGAGAACCTCACCGCGGTGGTGAATCGGCGCGGCGACCGACTGGACGCCGAGTGCGACCTCGTGCTCGCTGATGGCGTACCCGCGCTGACGGATTCCCGCCAGCTCTTCGAACAGCGCTTCCTCGTCCGTGATGGTGTGTTCGGTCCGGCCCGGAAGCCCATAGCTGTCCACGATGTTCCGAACCCTGCTGTCGGGGAGATGCGCGAGGATGGCCTTGCCCGAGGCCGGACGGTGGAGATGGGTCCGTTTGCTTACCCGCCCGTACGTCCGGACGGCGTCGTCGCTGACAACGCGGTCGAGGTAGACCGCCCGCCCGTGCTCTTCGACGACGAGCCAGGCGACCAGTGAGGTCTCCTCGGCCAGCGAGCGGAGCGTCTCGTCGGCGAGGCCGGCGATCGGGACGGAGTTGCAGGCCGCGGTTCCATGGTAGAAGAACTTGAGACTCAGGTGGTAGCGTCCGCCCTCGTTGACCAGATACTCCAGTGACTCCAGCGTCGCCAGGTACCCGTGGATCGTGCTCTTCGCGAGGTCCAGCCGGTCGGCCAGTTCACCCAGTTCCGCGCCATCCTGCTCGTGGATGTACTCGATGATCTCGAACGCGGTTCGAGCTGACTTCACCATCCGTCCGGGCTCGCTGAGTGCCATGACAACGAGGAGCGGGGGACACGTTATCATAATTTCGGTTATTTAATAAATAACCACTCATGACCGGTTCTGGCACTTGTGAGCATCGTGAATGGCCCGTCTTATAGATGGACCCGTGCTGTGGCAAACGTTGACAGCCACCACCAAATCCATAATCGTAGTTATGTATTCGTGGTGGCATACGATTTGTGACAACCGAACGGGGCCCACCCGCCCGTGGGGTGGGTAAACCCGGGGTATTATGTCGTGATTCCGGTTGAGCTGGGACACGCGAGGATCCGGTTCGACGTACCGAAGTTCCGATAAGATACCACTAGAGAATACCACCCAGAAATATTCATGTATGTCGAATATAGCGATTAATTTACTTTTCCCTGTATCTAGAATATATGCATATAACGAATTCCATTCGGAGAGACCTCGTTCATCGAACGGGCTCTGTTCGGCAATCGCGAATCAGGGGCGCCTGAGACGTGACTCGCCCGCGCGGAGATTTCACAAAGCCGAACAGAAGACCAGAATCGGACTGAGAGCCCCAGAGAGCCCCACTTACAGGCATCAGAAAACTTCGGGATTCCACGGATATCCAGCAGTCAGATCGTGAGGAGGGCTCGATACACGCTGGGTCTTCGCGGTGGCCGACCGCCCAAGGGCCGTGTTCGTGTGGCCCAGCCTCGGAGTCAGGGACCGAGTTTTACATCCATGTGGCTGTAAATCACTCCTTTACATCCATACTATTGGAAAGCTCTTGGGGCGCCGTCGCGCGGACCCGGGGCCGGACAGACGGCTCATTCGGTTGCGCGGAACTCGGTGGGGGGGATGCGGTCGTGGACGTCGGGCAGCGCGTCGGCGTCCTCCGGGAGGAGGGCGACGAGCAGATACGACGAGAAGTCGGCGAAGTACGATACGAGATCGGCGATGCGTTCGGCGTCGATAGCCTCGAGCGAGTCGAGCGTGATGAACGGGACCGTCTCGTGGACGTCGTGTGCGAGGTAGCCGGACAGGGCGACGACCAGTCCGATGACCTCGCTCTCGCTCTCGCTCAGATGGTCGATGACGTCCTCGTACACGGTTCCCTCCTCGTCCTCGCGGATGACGTGGAGATCGAACGTCGTCTCCGACCCACGGCTGTCGCTGGCCCCGCCCTTGCGCTCGATCCATACGCGGGCGATGTTGCTGAACTGGAGGATACCCAGGATATCGTCCATCCGTTCGTTGAACTCCTCGACGACGGCGGTCTCGAGGTCCGTGATGTGTGAACGCTGCTGCTCCAGTTGCCGACTCAGCTCGTCGACCTGGTCCGACAGGTCGGCCGGGTCGGGGAGGTCACTGATATCGGCGATCTCCTCGTCGATGCCGCCGCGCTCCTGCTCGAGCTGGCCGCGCTCGTACTGCAGTTCGCTCAGCTCCTCGTACGTCTCCAGCAGGTCGTTCTCCCTGAGTGCCTCCGTCTCGGCCGCTTCCACCTCCAGCTCCTGGATAGCCTCGCGGAGCGTCGCCGCCGTCGACTCGAGCTGTTCGAGGCGCTGCTCGCGCTGGTCGATCTTCTCCTCGGTCCGCTCGATGTCGTGCTCGATACTGGAGCTTCGCTGGCGATGCTGCTCCAGCTGCTGGATCCGGTCCTCGACCTCGCCGATCCGCTGGTCGACCCCCTCGCGGTCGCTCCGCCGGCTCTCGACGATGGATTCCAGCTCCGCGAGCCGGTCGTCGATGGCGCCTCGCTCGACGCGGCTCCCGCAGGTCCAGCAGACCACGTCCTGCTCGGGTTCGGGCGCGAGCGCCGCCGTTACGTCCTCGTCCTCGGCCTCGATGGAGGGGAGCTGGTGGTCCTCGTCGGCGAGGATCTCCCGGTTGAACTCAAGGATGGTGGTCAGACTGGATATCTCGGCGTCGAGTTCCCGTTTCTCCTGCCGGAGGCCGGTCAGCGTCTGCTCCAGGTCGCTCCGGTCTGTCTCCGACTCCTCGGGCAGCGCCGCCCGCTCCTCCCTGAGCTCCTCGAGTTCGGTCTCGAGGGCTGACAGCTCCGACTCGACCAGCTCGATCTCGTCCTCGGTCTCGCTCAGCTCCTGCCGCCGGCTGTCGAGCTCGTCGACAATCTCGTTGGCGTCCTCCGCGGCCTCGGCATCCTCCTCGAACTCGGCGACGGTCGCACGGAGGTCGGCGATGCGCTCGTCGATGGCCTCGATACGCTCGTCGATCTCGCCTCGGCGCTGCTCCAGCTCCGGAAGCTCGTTGCGCCGCTCGGCCACGCGCTCCTGCTCGCGTTTCAGCTCTTCACGCTCGGTCTGTAGCTCGCGGATACGTCGCTCGATGGCCGCCGTGTCGACCGGCCGCATCACCACGTCGTGAAGGTCCTCACCCCGGGCGACCGTCCGCCGAACCTCGTTGTCCTCGAACAGGGAGACGAAGAGGTCGACCAGTGTCTCGGAATCGGTGAACGGCTCCCCGCTGGTGGCGACGCCCGACCCCGTCCGGCGGTACGACCGGGTGTAGGTCTCGTCGCCGATGGTCAGCGAGACCTCCCCCTCGTCGGCGCTACTCTTCAGGGTCGCTTCGGTCCCCCCGAGCACGCCGTTCACCGCGCGAAGAAGCGATGTCCGGTTGGTCGCGTTGTAGCCGGTGAGGACGGTCACGCCCGGGGAGAACTCCACCTGAGCCCTGTCGATACCACCGATGTTCGAGGCGGTCAGTGCGGCATCGCCGGTGACCGTTCCGGTATCTGTCTGTGACCCGTCAGTCATTGGTTCTACCCCCACATCCACGGCCCCGGTAATCAATCCTTCCGCCGGCGAATCGACCGCCGGCAGTCGTGAGATGTGGAGAGAACGGCGCTGAACGGCTGTCAATCGGCCGATTCGCCGCCACAATCGCACGCACGCGCCGAGAGGAGTTGCCCCGGCCGATAGGTCGCCCCGCAGTCCGAGCAGGTAACCTGGACGGTGACCGACGTCTCCAGCGGCCCCGTCGAGAGCAGGTCGGCTCGCCGCAGTCGTTCGAGTGTCTCCCCGACGATGTTCGCACAGCGGTTCCGGGCCCACTCGATGGTGTCACGGCCGTCGTCGGGAGTAATCGACGCCTCCCGGGAGGTGTCGACCTCCAGACACTCCCGGAGATGCGACCGGACCGTGGTATGCGTCACCCAGTCGGACTGGATGGCCTCGATATCGACGCCGTTCTGGACCAGTCGGGTCCGGACCCGAGCCACCCGCTCGGTCGGCGTCTCGTCGTCCGCGAGCGTCTCGTACAGCACCCCAACGGCGTCCTCGTCGTCGACCGCCCCGTAGAGGGTGTCGTCCAGATCGACCGACGCCGCGTCGAGCGCCGCCGCGAGAATCCGCCGGTTGGTGTAGTCGGCCAGCTCGCGCAGGCTCGCGTCCGACTCGCGACGCCGGCGTACCAGCTCCGCGTCGAGGCCGTCGAGCCCGTAGCGCTCGATACCCCGGCCGACCTTGCAGGCGCAGACCTCCCTCGCATCAGACATCGGTGATTGTTGACCCTACCGCGACCCTTCCTGAAACCTCTTCCGACCGGTGGATTCGAGGGAGATAACAAGTACCAAGTGGCGCCCACATATCATTTATGCCCTATATTTCCAATAAACAATATATCGCCAGAAATTGATATCTTAAATTTTTGTTCGCTTCCCCAATATTGTAGCGCAATTTTCTGATAAAATGCCCAATATTACTAAGATATATGTCCAACAGCTAGATTTTGGCGTGTTGATAACACTCCAAATAAGGACCTCTTAGCATTTAATGCACCCAAATATAATTAATTTGGGCCATTTACCACCTTTTGGAGCCTTTTTAAAACGAAACGGAGCTTTATTCTTCGAAACACGTACTAGAAATAATATTCCCTGTATAATTGAGATATAATTCTCACATATGACTTGTTCCGGCATCTGCGAACTGGTATTCGGGGATGGGGTCACAGAGTATCGCCACTCGACGGAGACAGCGGTCAGGGGCCGGGGAACCCAGACCACAGCGGGCGCATCCCCTACCCGGTCCCTTGGGCAACGCCCGGAATCGCAATCCGACCCCCCAGTCGGATACCGGACGTTACGCGAGTGTCTACGTCGGGCCCGGGCTTCGATTCATCGGCCGACGGAGTTCGCCAGTCGATGGCGGAGACCGTCAACCGCCACTGGGCCACTCCAGTCGATCGGCAGCGAACTCACCGAGGGGCCGGGACCGACGGCGGTAGTCGGCATAGCGGCCCTCCAGCCACTCCACGGCAGCCTCGCTGTCGTTCTCGACGTACCCGAGGAAGTTGTCGTGAGGGCCGTGGACGACGAGCTGTGCCGTCGTCGCGCCGTCGGCGGTCATCAGATAGAGCGCGTAGGGAGGGTCGTCGATGACCCGGAAGGTGAGCCACTCGCTCTCCAGCGAGGCGGCGAGCCGGTCTGCGTACCTCTCGAAGAGCGCGGGGAACAGCGACGCGGGGAGGAGCAGCTCCATCCGTAGCTCCTCCTCGACCACGGTCCGCTGGTAGAGGACCTCGATGAACTGCTCGCTGTTGGGGGCGACGGCGGCCCCGCGGACGCGGTCGGCCGCGGCGAGCGACTCGGTGATGCGTTCGACGACCTGCGCCGGTGGGAACCGGTCCATGCTCACGACCTCGCCGCCGGCGAAGAAGCGGTGGTCCCGGGGCGCGTCGGCCGGCAGGTTCGCCGCCAGTTCAGCCGCCGCCCCAGCGGTCTCCGCGATGGCCGTGGCCTCGGTTACCGTGTCGAGCAGGACCCGACCCGCGTACGTCGTGGCGAACCCGTCGTCCCGTTCCACGACGAGCCCCGCATCGGTGAGCGCCTCGATGGCGCGGTCGACCGTGGACCGGGAGTCCCCAAGGTCGTCGATGAGATCTCGCTTCCAGGCCGGGCGCTCGGCCAGCCGTTCCAGGTACGCCTGCCGTGCCAGTGCGAGGTCCAACATCGCCGTCTACCCCTGGTTGCACCATCCGGGGACAAAAACCCACCTGGACACCGGGGACCGGGCCACTCGGACGGGGGCGAGCAGTGGTGCGGCACGAACGGGACCCGCCTAGGGACAGTGCCACCCGAGACGAGGACCGGTTATATCCACATGATATATAAGCGGGTATGTACAAGAGAGAGGTACACCCATCAGGGTGTATCCCCGGCGTGTGGTTTTCCCCCCACCCCCCGCCACACGCCAACCTTTTGAACACCGGAGAACCGGAACACCAGCCAGTGCCCCGTGTCGCTCACCGCCCGGTAACCGGGGACGCTTCCTGTCCGCTCAGCGTATGCTTATGCAGGGAGCCGGGCACGCTGGAACTGGGATGTACCTGCCAGGACACCTCGGCCTCGGACTCCTCGCTGGCGCAGTCCTCGCTGTCCGCTACCGCGGGGGACGAGGGACCGTCGCGGCGAGCGCTCCCGTGGTTCTCGCCACGGCGCCCGATATCGACATCTACCTCGCAGGCATCCCGCACCGTGGGGTCACCCACACCGCGTGGGCAGCGCTGGGTCTCGGTGCAGCACTCGCGGTCGTCGCCGGGCTGTGGACCCGGCGACGGGGGACGGAGCGGACAGCCACTGTGACGCTCGCGTTCGTGGCCGGCGTGGTGGCCGGCCTGACGCACCTCCTCGGGGACGTGGTGACCCCGATGGGAATCAGCCCGTTCCATCCGGTCGTCTCGACCACCTACTCGCTGAACCTGGTGGCCGCGCGGAACCCCGACGTGAACCTCGCCCTCCTCTGTGGCGGGGGGCTCGCGGTCGGGGGACTGCTCGTGTGCCGACGGGACCGGGTGGCCCCGGGGATTCGAGCACGACTCGACACTCGGCAGGCCATCGACGGCGACCGACCCGCCTGAAGCGGCCACCGTAGTGGTCGCCGCTGGCACCCCGACCGGGAGGACGCGGTTACGCATCCACTAAACAGCATTATCAATCATTACCTTTATTCGGCAGGAGGTCGTGGGACGGGACACGATGGAACAGATGGCCCCTGCCCCACTCGTCCCGGAGATGCCGACAGTCACGACCGAATCGTGTCAGTACACCGGCCGTGCGACCGACGGCGGTGCCAAGCGGTCGCTCCCGGAGCGGACGTTCGGCGCACCGCTGGTCCCCGACCACCGCTGAACGGCGACCCGAGATTCCTGCGGCGGCCCGTGCCACGGCGGGCGACTACCCACGCTCGAACAGTTCCTCGTGGCGCTCCGCGAGGTCGGTGTACGCCCCCGAGTGGTACTCCTCGAATACCTCGTCGGGGTCGATACTCGTCTCCTCGAGCGGCGTGACCGAGGCGGGCATCCCCCGGACGAACGACTCCGGCGGCACCTCGTAGTCCGCCGGGACGACGGTGCCGGAGGCGACGATGCTCCGCGTGCCGATGGTGGAGTCGGTGACGGTGGAGTTGAACCCGACCATCGCGCCCGCCGCGACGAACGTGTCGTTGAGGACGGCGCCGTGCCCGACCATCACGCCGCGGCTGACCTCCGAGCCGTGGAGGATGGCGTTGTCCCCGATGTGGGCGGCCCGGCCGACGCGGACGGGGGCCACGTCGCCACGGAGGACGACGCCCGGCCACACGCTCGCGTCGGCATCGACGGTCACGTCACCGACCAGCGTCGCCTCACGGCTCACGTGGGCGTCCTCGTGGATGTCGGGCTCGGTTCCCTCGAACGCGTAGGTGCGGCTGTCGACCATGCATCAGCTGATGGGCCGCCGGACCAAAGCCGTGTCCCCCGCCAGCAACCCACACGGTGTCGACCGAGACGACCGGAGGGCCCATACCCGAAGCGCCCCGACCGCCGCGCGTGACAGGTCCCGAGGACGACCACGACAACGCCGGCTTCGAGCGACTGTTCGGCGGCGACGGCCTCACCGTCGGGACGGGCTTCCCACTCACCGACAGCCGGCAGTCACGCCCGCCGGTCGAGCGCGAGCTGGAGCTGGCGACACACGCCGAGGCCGTCGGCTTCGACGCGCTGTGGGCCCGCGACGTGCCCTTCCGCTGGCCGCGCTTCCGCGACACCGGCCAGACCTACGACACCTTCCCGTGGCTGAGCCACGTCGCCGCCCACACCGACGACGTGGCGCTCGGGACCGCGAGCGTCGTCCTGCCCATCCGCCACCCGGCCCACGTCGCGAAGGCCGCGGCGTCCGTCGACCGGCTCTCGGACGGCCGCCTGGTGCTGGGCGTCGCCACCGGCGACCGCGACCCCGAGTACGACGCGTTCGACGTCGACCCCGAGGACCGCGGCGCGCGCTTCCGCGAGTCCGTGGCGACGATGCGGGCGCTCTGGCGCGGCGAGTTCCCCGAACGCGAGGGCTGGTGGGGTGAACTGGACGGCACGCTCGACCTCGTCCCGAAGCCGACGACCGATACCCTGCCGCTGCTCCCGACCGGCCACTGCCGCCAGACCGTCGAGTGGCTCGGCGCGAACGGCGACGGCTGGCTGTTCTACCACCTGCCGGAGGATACGCTGGAATCGTACCTCGACGACTGGCACGCGGCCGCGGGCGAGAAGCCGTTCGCGATGGCGATGCAGGCGGAACTGGCCGACGACCCCACTGCCGACCCCGAACCCGTCCACCAGGGCTTCCGCGCGGGCAGCGAGTGGTTCGTGGACTACGTCGCTCGACTGGAAACGATGGGCGTCGACCACGTCCTCGTCGGCGTGAGCGAGGCGGGCGAGTCGGACCCGGAGCGGGCGCTGACGCGGTTCGCAGAGGAGGTCCTCGAACGGGTGTAGCGGCTCGCAGACCGCGGCTGTCGCACGGTTCGTCACGGCCCGCACCGCACGGTCGTGTACACCGACGCAGCCTCAGTCGTCGCTGAGTCGGCCGGATGTATCGTCGTCGGGGCCGTGGGCGTCGGGCCCGTCCTCGCGTCCCGAAGCCGTCAGGAGCGAGGTCGTGACGAGGAGACCGAGTGCCGCGCCGCCGACGGTCCACACGGCCAGACCGACGGCGAGCCCGGTATCCGCAGCCCAGGTCACGACGAGTCCGAGGGGGGCACCGACCACTGCACCGGCCAGGAGCCCCGCGGCGACGAAGACGGCCCGAGAATCACTGTCGAGCCGACGCGCGAGCAGGTCGAGGAGCGCCGCGACGAGGATACCCGCCGCGATGCCGTAGGCGGCACCCATTGCAGGCCCGGACCCGCCGAGCGTGCCGGCAGTCGCGCCGACACCGGCCCCGAAGACGATACCCAGTCCGACCGCTCGGTTCGTGTCGACGGTCACGTTCATGCTCGAGAGAACGTCACGAGCCCGAATATAGCGTTAGCACGGTTCTCGAGAGTCGAGAACCGGTCCCGTCGCTGTCGACTCGACGTGGCTGCTGTCGACGAGGGGCCCGATGCCGACCATCGACGAGGATGCTGGTGCGGACGACGCCCACGGGGAGGACCCCAAAGATTTCAATAAATTAAAGTTCTCTGACTTTATTACACCTTTTCGAAATATATTCGACTAATATCAGCCAATGGCGTGTATTCTTCCACAGCTTGGCGCGTTCTACAGTCCGGCAGCGACTGGAGTCGGACACGGCGGAACGTACTAACCATCGGCCCCCGACCCGGTGAGCCATGACCACCATCGACAGCGCGGACGCCGTCGTGGTCGGGGCCGGCCTCGCGGGGGTGACGGCCGCTCGCCGACTGGACGAGGCGGGTGCCGACGTGACCGTCCTGGAGGCCCGCGACCGCGTGGGCGGTCGCACGCTCACCCGCGAGGTCGACGGCCACGCGCTCGACATGGGCGCGCAGTGGATCGGGCCCGGCCAGCACCGGATGCACGCACTCGTCGCGGAGCTCGGCGTCGAGACGTTCCCCCAGCACGACGCGGGGGCGACCCAGTTCCGGGTCGCCGGCGAGGTCCGGGAGTTCGACCACGAGCTCCGGTCGTTGCCGCCGCTCGCGGCGGTCGACTTCGAGCTGGGCGTCCGGAAGCTGGAGAAGCTGTGCCGGCAGGTGCCGCTCGAGGACCCCGCCTCGGCCGACCGCGCCCGCGAGTGGGACGCGACGACGGTCGCGACCTGGCGCGACGAGCGGTTCCGGACCGAGGCCGCCCGGAGCCTGTTCGACGCTGCCGTCCGGGCCATCTTCACCGCCGAACCCGACGAGCTCTCCCTCCTGTTCCTGCTGTTCTACTGTCACGCGGGCGGCGGGTTCGAGCGGCTCGCCTCCGTCGAGGACGGGGCTCAGCAGACCCGACTCGTCGGCGGGACCCAGCAGCTCTCGGTGGCGATGGCCGAACCGCTCGACGTCCGCACCGCGACGCCCGTCCGCCGCGTCGAGCACGACGACGCGGGCGTGACCGTCCACGCCGACGCCGGCGACGACGGGACGGCCGACACCCGCATCGAGGCCGACTACGCGGTCGTCGCGGTGCCGCCGACGGCAGCCGGACGGCTCGACTACGACCCCGCGCTCCCGGTCACGCGGGACGGCTTCTGCCAGCGCGCGCCGATGGGTCACGTCGTCAAGGCCGTCGCCACGTACGACGACCCGTTCTGGCGACCCGAGCGCTCGGGCGAGGTCGTCGCTGACGACGACACCGTCGGACTCGTCTTCGACGACTCGCCACCCGACGGGGAGACGGGCGCGCTCGTGGCGTTCGTACTGGGCGACGCGGCGCGCGAGTGGGCCGACCGACCGGAAGCCGAGCGCCGACAGGTCGTACTGGACCGGCTCGCGGCGTTCTTCGGCCCCCGGGCGGGCGAGCCGAACAGCTACACCGACGAGGTCTGGAACGCCGGGCGCTGGAGCCACGGCTGCTACGCCGCGATGCTCCCGCCGGGCGTCCTCTCGCGGTACGCCGACGCCCGCGCCGACCCGGTCGGGCGGCTCCACTGGGCCGGCACGGAGACCGCCACCGAGGGGTACGGCTACATGGAGGGCGCGGTCGCCTCGGGCGAACGCGCCGCGAGTGAGGTCCGGGCACGGCTGGAGGGGACCTGAGCGCGGGCCGGCGACGTGGGGCGCTGACGAACCGCGGGGGCGCCGGGGGCACTGTCCCGCACGTTTACGAGACTCCCCCGAGAGGAGCCGAGCGTGTACCGAGGCCACTTCCCGCCACTCGGCGAGCGCTACCGGGTCCGGGAGCCGCCGCTGACCATCGAGGACGGCGAGGGCCGGCAGATAGACATCCGGCCGTACGGCGATGGCCCGGTGGCCGACGAGCGGGCGGCACTCGTGGCGCTGTACCGCGACTACGACCCGTCCGACCGGACGCTGGGCATCCCGCCGGTCACCGCCGAGGGCATCGACGAGTGGCAGGACCACATGCTGGCCGGGTACTGCGTCCTCGCGTGGCACGGCGACCGACTGGTCGGACAGGCGGTGCTGGTGCCCGACGGCGAGGACGCGTACGAGTTCGCCATCTTCCTCGACGGGGCGTATCAGGGCGCCGGCATCGGGACCAACCTGACGGAGGCGATGCTGAGTCACGGCCGCGCCCACGGGGTCCACGACGTCTGGCTCCTGGTCGAGCGCAGCAACCGCCCGGCCGTCAGCCTCTACCGGGCCGTCGGCTTCGTCGTCACGGAGGACGCCGGCTACGACATCGAGATGGGCCTGTCGATGGGCGTCGAGGAGCCGACAGTGGCCCCGGAACCGGGCACAGCCGACGATTGAGTGTCCTGCGGGACCCCGGGGAGCGGGGAGTGCCCACGACCTGCGGCTGGTTCTCAGACACTCAGAACAATGGGACCGGGTTTATGATGGGCACGCCTTGTACCAGGTAGCATGAGTTGCGAGGAGGAGCAGGAGTTCATCTTCCGGTGCCCGGAGTGTGGCGAGCGGCTGGAGGTGAACGGGCCGATGCGGGAGACCCTCATCGAGCGCGGGTGTGTCATCTGCAGCGCGGACGTGTCCCCGGCGGCGTTCACCGAGTGACGGCCCCGTCTCGTCGAGACTTATTTATCCGCCCCCGTACCCCGGACACGTAGGAGCGAATGACGCTGGACGAACAGAGCACCATGTCACCCGACGAGACCGACACTCTCCTCGCCCGCCACGAGACCGGCGTCCTCACGCTCGCGCGCGACGACGAACCGTACGCGATTCCCATCTCCTACGGCTACGACGCCGACGAGCGGCAGTTCTACCTCCGGCTCGTCTCCACGCCCGAGAGCGAGAAGGGCCGGTTCCTCGCGTCCGAGCCCTCGTCGCGGCTGGTCGTCTACGAGGAGGACGGCGACGTCTACCGGAGCGTCGTCGCCACCGGGCGCCTCCGGGAGATTCCCCGCGAGGACCTCACCATCGAGCACATCGAGCAGTACAGCGAGACCAAGCGCCCGCTGTTCGAGATCTGGGGGCAGGAGAAGCCGGACCTCGACATCGCGCTCTACCGCCTCGACCCGGACGAACTGAGCGGTCGGCGTATCGAGGTCGACCGCGACGGCGAGACGACGTAGCGACGACGAGCAGACACCCCAGACAGTCACGGTTCGGCGCCACCTTTGCATTGAAGTGTGAGGGCCATGAATACCCGTACCTAGATGACCGGAGGCATCCGCGCCACCGTCGAGTTCACCGAACCGGACGGATGCCCGGTGACCGATGTCGCGGCGGCGGCGGACGCGACCGTCGACTCGGTCTCACGAACCGCCTGTTCTGGAGCCTGTGACGGCTGCATTACCGAGTTCGCGGTCGAGAGCGAGGACGCGCCCGAGACGGATATGGAGCCGGTATTCACCCACGGTTCGATGCGGTGGTACCGGTTCCGCCACGGTGACGAGGGCAGCTGTCCGTGTGAGTGCCTCGGGCAGCTCGGGTGTCCGGTCGCACGGTACGTCACAGATGGGACAACACTGACCCTCGTCTTCCACGCCGGCGACTACGACGCGCTCCAGACCGCCATCGGCGCGCTCCGCGAGGGGTTCTCCCGCGTCGACATCAAGCGGTTCGTCCGGGCCCCCACCGACGACCACCGGGCCGACAGCGTCCTCGTCGACCGGAGTCGCCTCACCGCCCGCCAACTGGAGGTGCTCGAGACGGCCCACGAGATGGGGTACTTCGAGCGCCCCCGGCAGGCGAACGGCCGGGAGGTCGCGACGGCGATGGGCATCGACCCCTCGACCTTCAGCGAACACCTCGCGGCGGCCGAGCGGAACCTCCTCTCGGAGGTCCTCTGACCCGCGCGCCGCCTCCCCGGGAGCGGCTCGGACCGGTTCTGCGCGCCGAGTATATAAACCACCCCGTTGCTGGGGGTGCGGGTTCCTCCCGATACGCGTTCACCTACTGGTATGAACGGTTCCCAGATGGCCACCCCGACGCTCCGCCGCCAGAACGACGCAACCCTCCTCGAGGACGCCGACGCTGTCGAGACGGTTCTCGGTGCGCTCGAGGACCCGGACTGCCGTTCCATCCTCGAGGCGACGGGCGACAGCGCCCTGACCGCGAGCGAGGTCGCCGAGGCGTGCGACCTCCCGACGTCGACGACCTACCGGAAACTCGACATCCTCACGGAGGCATCGCTGGTCGAGGAGCGCGTCCGCATCCGACGCTCCGGCAAGCACGCCAGCGAGTACGTCCGCGCCGTCGACGATGTCGTCGTCACGATGGGGCCCGAGGGGGTTTCCGTGCGCCTCTCGAACGCCTCGCAGTCGGAGGAGTCGGGCGACATCGCCACGTTCAGCGCCCTCGCGGACTGACACCGGGGCTGACACGCCACGCGGCCGAGAGCAACCGCTCCGGGCGCACGTCGCCAGTCGAATCCACCCGACGGAACCGGGACGCCCCATACCGTTTTGTGACGGCTACCTCTTGTACAGATATGGCATCTCACGCCACGATAGCCGACACGCTCGAACGAAGTGCCGAGCTCCACCCGGAACGCGACGCCATCGTCTACCCGCGGAAGGACCAGTACTGGACCTACGCCGAGTTCGACGAGAAGGCCAACCGGCTGGCGAACGCGCTGGCCGACCTCGGCGTCGAGAAGGGCGACCGGGTCTCGACGATGCTGTTCAACGGCTCGGAGATCTGCCTCGCCGTCTACGCCTGCGCGAAACTGGGCGCCGTGTTCAACCCGCTCAACTACCGGCTGCCGGCCGGCGAGGTGGAGTTCATCGTCAACGACGCCGGCTCGACGGTCCTGCTGTACGAGGAGGACACGAAGACCGCCGTCGACGGCGCCCGCGACGACCTCGAAACCGTCGAGGAGTACGTCTACGTCGACGACGACGTGCCCGCGGACGACCACGACTTCTACGACCTGCTCGACGGTGCGAGCGCCGAGCGCCCGGACACCGTGGTCGAGGAGACGGACGCGTACGCGTTCATCTACACGTCGGGGACGACGGGCCGGCCGAAGGGTGTCGTCCACGAGCACCGGGACATGATGGAGCACAACCTGCTCTGCATCGCGGAGATGAACCTGACCACCGACGACGTGGGGCTGTCGGCGCTCCCGCTGTACCACTGCGCCGAACTCCACGCCAACCTGTTCCCGCGGGTCCAGCGCGGCGCGACCAGCGTCATCCACCACGAGTTCGACCCGGTGCAGGTGCTCGATGCCTTCGAGGAGCACGAGGTGTCGGTGTTCTTCGCGGCGCCGACGGCGTGGAACGGGGTCGCCCGCACGGCGGCCGAGACCGACCACGACGTCTCCTCGCTCCGACTGGGGCTGTACGGGGCCGCACCGATGCCCGAGGAGGTGCTCGACGCCTGCATGGAGCACCTCTGTGAGGACTACGTGCAGGCGTACGGGATGACCGAGATCGGGCCGTGTGGCTCCTTCCAGAGCCCCGAGGAACAGCTGACGAAGCAGGGGTCGGCGGGGCTACCCGCACTCAACCACCGCGTTCGCATCGTCGAACCGGACGCCGATCCCGACGCGACCGTCGAGCAGGGTGCCATCGGCGAGATCCTGTTCGCCGGGCCGTGCACGATGCGCGAGTACTGGAACCGGCCGGAGGCGACCCGCGAGTCGCTCCGCGAGCACGAGGGGCGCGAGTGGTACTACACGGGCGACCTGGGCTACCGCGACGAGGACGGCTACCTCTACGTGGTCGACCGCAAGGACGACATGATCGTCTCGGGTGGCGAGAACGTCTACCCCGCGGAGGTCGAGGACGTGCTGTTCCGCCACGAGGAGGTTGTCGAGGCGGCCGTCGTCGGCGAGGACGACGAGGAGTGGGGACAGGCCGTCGTCGCGTACGTCGTGGGCGACACCGATGCCGAGACGCTGGACGCGTTCTGCCTCGAGAGCGACGACCTCGCGGACTTCAAGCGCCCGCGAGCGTACTACTTCGTCGACGAGCTGCCGAAGAACCCGTCCGGGAAGGTCCAGAAGTTCCGGCTGCGGGACGACGAGGACGACGCCGGCGAGGTCGAGGGGACAGAGGTCGCCTGAACGCACCGGGCTACCGGTCGCCGTCCGGGTGGGACCGGCCACCATCCAGGCGGGACATCGCTATCCGGGTGGGGCGCCCAAAGGAACAAGAATTTAACCGCCGCGTCGGAAGTGGGCGTACCATGGGTAAGAAGTCGAAGGCCTCCAAGAAGCGGCTGGCCAAGCTCGAGAAGCAGAACAGCCGGGTCCCGGCGTGGGTCATCATGAAGACGGACCGCGACACCACCCGCAACCCCAAGCGCCGCAACTGGCGGCGGAACGACACGGACGAGTAAATGAGCGCGAGTGATTTCGAGGAGCGTGTGGTGACGGTGCCGCTGCGCGACGTGCAGGCCACGGCCAAGCACAAGCGCGCGGACAAGGCGATGAGCATCATCCGCGGCCACCTCGCGAAGCACTTCAAGGTCGAGGAGGACGACGTCCGGCTCGACCCCTCCATCAACGAGGAGGTCTGGTCGCGCGGCCGCAAGAAGCCGCCGTCCAAGCTCCGCGTCCGCGCCGCACGCTTCGAAGAGGACGGCGAGGCCGTCGTCGAAGCAGAGACCGCGTAACGTGCTCCGGGCGGCATTCGGGGGTTCGTCGTACATCGGCGTCTTCAGCCGCGCCACCGACGACTGCCTGTTGATTCGGCGCGACGCCGAGGATGAGGTCCGCGAGTCGTTCGTCGAGGAACTAGAGGTGCCGGCCGTCCCCACGACGGTCGGCGGCTCGGCGACCGTCGGCGCGCTCGCCACCGGCAACGCCAACGGTATCCTCGTCAGCAGCCGCGCCAACGAGCGCGAGATCGAGCGTATCGAGGACGCCACGGACCTCCCCGTCGGCGAACTCCCCGGCCGGGTGAACGCCGCGGGCAACGTCGTCTGCTGTAACGACCACGGCGCCTACGTCCATCCGGACCTCTCGCGGAAGGCGGTGCAGGCCGTCGAGGACACGCTGGACGTGCCCGTCGAGCGCGGCGACCTCGCGGGCGTCCGCACGGTTGGTACGGCGGCCGTCGCCACCAACCGCGGCGTCCTCTGCCACCCGAAATCGACCGACGAGGAACTGGACTTCCTCGAGGACCTGCTGGACGTGCCGGCCGACCTCGGCACCATCAACTACGGCGGGCCGCTCGTCGGCTCCGGCCTGGTCGCCAACGAGAACGGCTTCGTCGTCGGGCAGGACACCTCCGGCCCGGAACTGGGCCGCATCGAGAACGCGCTGGGCTACATCGACTGAGTACCCGACGTGCGGAGAATATTTGCCAATTTTTCGGCATAAGAGGATATCCATCACCTATACCCCCGAGTATTTCGACTACGCGGCCGGCACCTGTGTAATCGCGCGCCCACAACCGGTTAGTCACGGCCGTGAGACGCCGGCGTATGGCCGACGACACCGACACCGAGGACGAGGCCGACCACGACCGCCGTCTCGTCGAGGGCTGGCAGGGCCGCTTCTACGAGGACTTCGCGGTCGGCGACGTCTACAAACACCCCTACGGGCGGACGGTGACCGAGACGGACAACGTCTGGTTCACGAACCTGACGATGAACGTCAACCCGATGCACTTCAACGAGGCCTACGCCGCGGAGACTGAGTTCGGCGAGCGCCTCGTCGACGGGACGTACGTGTTCGCGCTCGTCGTCGGGATGAGCGTCATCGACGTGAGCGCGAACGCGACGGCCAACCTCGGCTACGACAACGTCCGCCACCACGCACCCGTCTACCACGGCGACACCATCTTCGCCGAGAGCGAGGTGCTCTCGAAACGGGAACTGGAGTCACGCGAGCACTCCGGCATCGTCACGACCGAACTCCGGGCGTTCAACCAGGACGACAACCTCGTCCTGTCGCTCGAACGGACGCCGATGGTCCTCAAGCGCGAGTTCGCGGAGCCGAGCGCAGCTGCGCCGACCGGGTGGCCCGACGGCATCGGCTTCCAGCCCGAGGAGGAGTAGCACACACCCCGGTTTCGACTGCAGAGCGACTGTGCGAGAACCCGACTCGGGTGGGACTGAAAGGGGCCGGCCGCTCGGCGGTTCCCCGGCGAAGTAAGCACTGGACTGCATGCCCGGAACGGTGACCGACCGCAGGGAGGGAACCGCATGCCCGGAACAGGAAGCGCGCAGCGAGCCGCGGGACCCCGAGCGGCCGGGGGCTTTCAACAGGATTCCGTCGGCTACTATCGAGTCCCAGGGGACGTAGAAAGCCCCCGCTGGCTCGACCGCCCGGGCCTCGCTGCGCGCTTCCCTCCGCTCGCTGCGCTCGCTCCGGTCCAGTGCTTGCGTCGTCCGGGACGGGTCGAGCCAGCGGCCCCTTTCAGTCCCGCCCGAGCGGAGTTCGTGGTCGAGCATACGAACGCGCCAGCACGATGTGCACGCACCCCTGAAGCCGACATCGAGTGGCGGGATTGATACGCACGCCGCCACTACAGCCCGGTACATGGAGTACGTCCAGGAGCGGGTGACGACGCTCCACGATTTCACGGACCCCGTCCCCGACGCGCCCGTCGACGACGCCGCCGTGGTCGTGCCGATGACCGAGCGCGAACACGCCAGCCTCGCCGCCGAGCGCGTCATGACGGCGCTGGAGGACGTGGCGCCCGAGCGGGTCGTCATCGCCCTTCGTGCGGAGGCCGAGCGCGTCCCCGCCGTCCGTGCGTGGCTGGACTCGTTCGACCTCACCGTCGAGACGCTCTGGTGCGACGGCCCCCGCCTCGGCGAGTTGCTGGCCAGCGAGGGGCTGAACGGCCGCCGCGGGAAGGGCCGGGACGTGTGGCTGGCGCTGGGCCGGGCCGCCGAATCCGACTACGTGGCCGTCCACGACGCCGACGCCTCCACCTACAGCAGGGCGCACGTCCCGCGGCTCCTGTTCCCGCTGGCCCACGGGTTCCAGTTCTCGAAGGGGTACTACGCCCGCGTCGAGAACCGGCGGCTGTACGGCCGGCTGTTCCGGTTGTTCTACGCGCCGCTCGTCCGAGCACTGAACGATAGCCACGACGCCGCGGTTCTCGACTACCTCGGCGCGTTCCGGTACGCGCTGGCCGGGGAGTTCGCCGCGACGAGCGATGTCATCCGCTCGCTGCACGTCCAGCGCGGCTGGGGCCTCGAGGTGGGCACGCTCGGCGACGCCTTCCACGCCGCAGGGCTCGACGGCAGCGCCCAGGTCGACCTCGGCCTGCACGAACACGACCACCGCGCGGTGTCGGGCCCGGCCGGGCTGTCGACGATGGCCGACGAGGTCGGGGCGGCGCTGCTGCGGGCCGTCGAGGACGGCGGGGTGACCCCCGACTACGAGACGCTCCCGGCCCGCTACCGCGACGCGGCCGACGGATTCGTCGACGCGTACGCCACCGACGCCGCGTTCAACGGGCTCGAGTACGACCGTGCCGGCGAGCGCGAGCAGGTCGAATCGTACGCCGACAGCATCGCGCCACCCGGCGAGGACACCCGGCTCCCGCCGTGGAACGAGGCGCCGGTGACCACGGCGGAGGTCGCCGAGGCCGTCCGTGCCGACCTCGATGCCGCCGCGGAGGAACACGTATGAGCGGCGACGACGGCGAGGGAGACGGGGCTGACGGCTCGGGCGACGCTGCGGACGAGCGCCTCGACCTCTCGCTGGACGAGGCCGCAGGCGTCGCCGACCTGTTCGGCGGACTCACGCGGACGGAGCTGACCGAGGCGCTGCAGGAACTCGCCTTCCGCCGGGGTGTCGAACCGCCGCCCGAGGAGCGCATCGACCAGGTCGTCCGGGCGTACGCGCTGGTCGAGTACCCGCGCGACGACGAGGGTGACACGCCCGACGCCGAGCCCCTCCTCGTCCCGGGACCGTCGGCCTTCCCGACGCTCCCGGAGGGCGCCGCCGACCTGCCACACATCCTCGATATCGAGTCGCGGGCGGTCGACCGCGAGCGGCTGGGACGGGCCGTCGAGGAGCGGTTCCGCGGCGAGGTGGCCCGGGCGGTCGCGGACGAGGACGAGGTGCTGGTCGGACGGCTGCTGGACGTGAGCTACGACCTCGAGACGTGGGGGCCGGTCGAGTTGGGGGACCTGCGCGAGCGGCTGGACGCGGTCAGGGAGTAGACTATCTGGGTCTCAGGGCGTGTACTCGTACTTGAGGATGACAGTGCTGTCGCCGGTAGTCGAGGATTCCCAGATGATGCGGACGGTCTCGCCCGGCTTCAGGTTCGGGTTCGTGTTGGAGATTGTTATCGACTCGCTGGCAGTCCATTCCTCGTCTACCTTGTTCTTGAGTTGCTGACTATCGAGAATCGTCCCCGAGTCGGAAGAGATGGTCAGCTCACTCGTTTCAGCACTGCTTCCGCTCTGGTGCTCGATCGTGAGGTCGTCATTGCTCTCCACCGTCGTGTCGAAACTGATCTGCGGGCCGACGTTCTGCTCGCCGGCCTGGATGATATCGAGTCCGAACACGTACTGTCCAACCAGCGCGCCGAGTATGACGACGATTGCGACGGTCAGGATGGCGCCGATAACCTCGGACTGTCCCCGACTCCCACCCCGGGCGTCGTCGGCCGCGCTGGACCCCAGTCCGCACCCCACCTGGTCGAATAGCATTATGCTACTGTTACCCAATTAGAGGTCTTAAAAATTACCACCGTGCCGGATTTAACGAGGCCATTAAGCCGGACCTGCCCGGATAGATACTGATTATCTCCGGGCGTAACCAGGAGGGAAAACCGCAACACGCAACGGTTGTCGGCAAGTAAAGCTGGGGTTATCTGACAAGGTCACGAAGCCGCCGCCGGTCGACCTTCCCGGTCGCGGTCGTGGGGAGGTCGTCCACGAACTCGACGCGGTCGGGCACCTCGTGGTCGGCGAGTTCGCGCTCGCAGGCCCGGACGACCGTCGCGCCGTCGAGGTCGGCCCCCTCACGCGTTCGGACGACCGCCGTGACCGTCGTGCCACGGACGTCGTCCCGGCTGTCGACGACCGCGACCGACTCGACGGCGTCAAGCCCGTAGATGACCGACTCGATCTCGCGAGGGTGGACGTCGCCACAGCCGGTCGTGAACATGTCCGCGAGCCGGTCGACCACGTGGAGGAAGCCGTCGTCGTCGACCCAGCCGATGTCGCCCGAGCGGAGCCAGCGCCGGTGGCTCCCGGTGCCGCCGTCGCCGACCGTGGCCGTGTCGGGGCCGGTGTCGTCGCTCGTGGCCGTCACGTCGGCGGGGCGCCGGACGAACCGGTCGGCGGTGAGCTGGTCGCGGGTGTAGCGAGGCGTCACCGTGTCGCCGGCCCACAGCAGTTCGCCGCGCTCGCCCTGCTCGACGGGCTCGCCCGTATCGGGGTCCTCGATGCGGAGGTCGACGACCTCACTGGCGGGCTGGCCGACGCTCCCCGGTTTCCGGCCGGCCTCCTCGGGGCGAGTGAACGCCGCCAGCGGCGTGGTCTCCGTGAGCCCGTACCCCTGCAACAGTGCACAGCCCAGCGCGTCCTCGACCTCGTCGATACGCTCTGCGGGCATCGGCGACCCGCCGACGCCGACCGTCTCCAGGCTCGACAGGTCGTACGCGTCGGTGTCGGCCTCCAGCAGGTCCAGCACCATCGTCGGGATGAGGAAGGTGTAGGTCACCTCGTACTGCTCGATGGCGGTCAGCGCGGTCTCGGGGTCCCACTCCGGGAGGAGGTGGTTGGTCGCTTCCAGTTCGAGGAACGGCGTCGTCGTGATGTTGAGCCCGGTGACGTGGAAGCATGGGCAGGCGGTCAGCGCCACGTCCTCGCGGCTCCACTTCTTGTAGTGGGCGAGCGCCCGGGCGTTGGCGGCGAGGTTTCCGTGGGTGTGGAACACACCCTTCGGGGCGCCCGTGGTGCCGCTGGTGTAGAGCAGTTCGGCCTCGTCGTCGGCCTTCCGGGGGACCGTCTCGTGGGTCGGCTCCCCGCGGTCGCGGAGGTCGGCGTAGGTGTAGACCGGGCGGGTGCCGCCGACGGTCGCGTCGTCGCCGGCGGTCACGACGAGTTCGGCGTCAGCATCCGACAGGACGTACTCGGCCTGTCGCTCGTCGAAGCGCTGGTTGAGCGGGACCGACAGCGCGCCCCGCTTGAGAATACCGAGGTGGGTGGCGACGAAGGCGACCCCGTTCGGCGCCGCGACGGCCACCCGGTCGCCGGGCTCGATGCCGAGCGAGTCGAGCGCACTCGCGACGCGGTCGCTCGCACGCGACAGGTCAC
The DNA here is from genome assembly GCF_024298825.1 of Haloglomus salinum. NCBI lineage: Archaea > Methanobacteriati > Methanobacteriota > Halobacteria > Halobacteriales > Natronomonadaceae > Haloglomus > Haloglomus salinum. The sequence goes on along the minus strand of NZ_CP101153.1, from coordinate 2,097,589 downwards.
GGAACGTCAGGGACGCGCCCGGGTCCGCCACCGCCCGCCCGTCGGGGGCGTTCCGGGCCGCGCGGTCGACGCAGTTGGCGAAGTTCATGCGATACCGGTTCCGTCCACGAGGTAAAGACGGTTTTCCCAAATTCGTGCGCGCCCGCACGGCCACATCGGCAGACGATTTTGCCCGGGAGCACCGGAGCACCAGAGCACCAGTGCAGTTCTGTCCGGCATCACCGGACAGTCGGCTGAGATACAACCGGTGTCAGTCCCCACCGAAGATGATGTTCGCCTCGATGGTCCGAGCGGCCCCCCGCACGGGTTCGGCCAGCTCCGTGGCCGGGTCAGCGGGCATCCGGTCGCCGGAGCCGTAGACGGCCACGGCGCCGCGGACGCCCCGCTCGGTCACGATGGGGGCCGCGATCCCACGCATTCCACGGATGAGCTCCTCGTCGTCGGTCGCGTACCCCTGGCTCCGGACTGCCTCCAGTTCCGTACGGAGGTCACGCTCGTCGGTCACGGTCCGGTCGGTGACGGGTGGAAGCCCCTCCGCGAGGACCTCGTCGACCCGCTTGTCGGGCAGCTCGGCCAGAATCGCCTTGCCAGGGGCATTGGAGTGGAGCCGAACCTGCATGGGGTAGGCGCGGGCGGGCTGGGCCGAGCGGCGCTCGCGCTGCCACCGCGTGGCGAACAGGATAGCCCCGCGCCCGTGTTCCACCACGACGAGCTGGACGTGGCGCCCCTCCGCGGTGTTCCGGTCGAGCGAGAGTGCCTCGTCCCGGCCGTGAGCGTACAGTTCGTGGTCGTCACGCGCCCGCCGACCCGCGTGGAACAGTCGGGTGCTGGCACGGTAGGACCCGTCCTCGTTGACCGCGTAACCGACCGCTGCCAGCGTCCGGAGGTGGTCGTACGCGGTGCTCTTCGGGATATCCAGCGCCTCCGCGACGGCGGTCACCCCGGTCGGGCCCCGTTCGGCCAGCAGTTCGATGACGTCGTGGGTCACCTTGACCGCGCCCACTGGGTAGTCGTCGCCGGCGTCCATACCCACCTCATCACCCCCCACCCACTTCAATCTGTCCGGCATCACCGGACACCTTTGCAGCGAGGCTCATTCAATAAACCCAACCTCAGTGGCTTTTTCGACCGAATACGGGAGATACCGCCCATTCAGATTGCTACTTAAATGAACGCGTATTTCCTGCAGCAGCCCTATCCATAGTGTTCCCCAGCAAGGAGCACGGAGCTAGCCGGCCACATGAACGAGAAAAACACACCGTCAACGACGCGCCGCGGCATGATGAAGGGGATGGGAGGGTTCGCGGCCCTCTCGATGTCCAACACGAAGCTCGAGGACGTCGGGGAGATCCTCCAGCAGGAGATTCCCACGGACCCACACACGCTGGATACCTACCGCTCTATCGTGGACGCCATCGTCCCACGGACGCCGGAGCTGGCCGACGAGCTCGGGGAGGAACACGTCGCCGGCGGACTGGACGTCGAACTGGAGAAGTTCATCGTCTACGACTTCAACCACTTCCAGGAGATCCGCCTGGAGACGCTCCAGACGCCCGCCAAGAACGGAACACTCGAGGCACCGAGTAGCGGCACGTCAGGGCTGTCGGGGCGCCTCGACGGGCTGCTGGGCGGGTCCCCGACCGGCTCGGTCTCGGACGTCACCGACTCGGTCTCCGGGGCTGCCGGACTGCTCGACGAGGAGGACCGGATGCCGCTCGACCTGTTCGAGACCACCCTCGACACGACCGGCTCGGGTACCGACCTGGACGCGGTGCTGGACCTCGTGGACGAGGGCGTACTCTCGGAGCTGACCGACGTAGTCGACCTCGGCGAGCTCGCCGAGCTCACGGACTTCGGCGCGCTCGACACGCTCGACATCAGCATCCCGAACGCGCCGGCTGCACCGGACGCGAGCGGCCCGGCCGACGTGGAACTGCTCGTCGAGGCCGGCACCGAGACCGTCCATCGCGTCAAGCAGAACTACCCGTACGCGGAGGTCTTCCCGGTCGTCTTCGACATCGCGGCGGCGGAGTTCCTGCTCCGCCAGCGCAACGAGGACCCGCCCTCCCCCAACACGCAGTTCCCCGCGGGTGGGACGTTCACGAAGCTCTCCCGCGAGGACCGCCTGCGCGTCCTCTGGGACATCGTCGACGGGAACGTCATCGACCGGCTGGACTCGATACTCTCGCCGATGCTGCCCACGGTCGGCATCCTGAAGTACGTCATCATGGCCTGTAACGGCCTCCACGGCTTCGGCTACTACACGGAGTGGTCCGCCTACGGCGACACGAAGACGGACCTGCCCCAGGAGCGCGAGCTGGAGCGGCCGGTCGGCGAGGCCCAGAGCCACCAGCAGACGGGCTACCCAGGGCCGGCGGACGGCTACGCGACCGACTGGTTCCACGCGGTCGACGGCGGGTTCGACGACGACCCCTCGGACTACCAGGGCGACCTGGTCGGCGACGACGTCCTCTCGGACGACGAACTCGCCGGCAGGGCCGGCGGCCCGCCGGACGACACGCCCGGCAACGGCCCGCCGGACGAGGCGTCGGCGGGGACGACCGCGGACGACGCGGACGACGAGGAGAGCCCGACGGGTGGCCTGACCGACGGTCTGACCGAGGGCGTGACCGACGGTGACGCCGCCGAGGGCCTCGGAGGTGACCTGCTATGAGCAACCCCCACGAGGACCCCGACGTCATCATCATCGGCGCGGGCGCGGACGGTCCCGCCGCGGCCTGGGCGCTGGCGGACAAGCACGGCCTGGACGTGCTGATGATCGAGGCCGGCCCGTTCCACGGGAACACGAAGTGGCCCACTCCCCACGCCGACGAGGGGGGCACCATCAGCAACGACCCGGACGACCTCGACGGGAAACTGCTCGACTCGCAGTACACCCACCTCGAGAACGGTGCGAACGACCCGACCGCGGGCTACCTTCGCGTCGGCCCACCGGACCACAGCCGCGCGCCGTGGTTCCGGAACCTGCATCAGAACGCGTTCATCTGGCAGGTCGCGGCCGTCGGCGGCACCACCACTCACTACTTCGGCAACCACCCCCGCGGCTACCCGACCGCGTTCGACGACCAGCCCCACTGGGGCGACATCGACTACGCGGACATGGTGCCGTACTACCAGGAGAACGAGGAGAACACCTCCACCCAGCAGGCCCCGATGACGGGCAAGGAGGAGGTGTTCATCCACGGCGCCAGCGAGGAGAAGGCCGGCGAGTACCCACTCATCGAGACCAAGAACGTCACGGAGACGGGCTGGCGGCCCCAGGCCAACTCCGTCGAGGTGCCCGGGCGCCAGACCACGAACGGCGAGGAACTCGACTCGGACTACACCGGCACGTTCGACTACGAGGACGGCTTCCGCGGGGACACGCTGGCGGCCGACCACTTCCAGGGCTCCTCGACGCCGGTCAACGCGCCGGTTCGTGACAAGGCCCGCAAATCCAGCAACATCGGCTACGTTCCCATCGCGCTGGACACCAACGAGGACCCAGAGAAGGGCAACGTCGCCATCCGTCCCAACACGTTCGTCACAAACATCAATACGGACAGCGGTCCCGCGGGCGACCTGGAGGCGACCGGCGTCGACATCCGCGACACCTGGTCCGGGACGACCGAGACCATCGAGGCCGACACGGTCGTCCTCGCCGCCGGCTGCATCGAGTCACCGCGGCTCTGGCTCAACTCCGGCCTGCCGAACACGAACGGCTGGGTCGGCAAGGGGCTGACCACCCACTGGTTCGACTGGGTCGTCGGCACCTACGACGACGACACCGTCGCGGACATCACCGACGCCGGCCACATGGACCCGTACAAGGGGCAGAACTCCGCGGTCCGGTTCGACAAGCCCGGCGTCGGCGGCCTCGAGGACATCGGCATGTCCCCGGGACTCGTCTCCTTCGCCGACTACCTGTTCACGGAGGCCGGCTACTCCTTCGAGAACAACGTCGCGGAGGGCGAGCCCTGGGACACCCGAGGCTACGTCGTCGGCAAGGAGCTCAAGCGGAAGATGTCGAACTACAAGAACACGAAGGCGCTGCTCGTCCTCACCGACGACCGGCCACGCAAGGAGAACGGGGTCTCCCTGGACGACGCCTTCTCCGACGAGCACGGTCCAGTGCCGAAGGTCCGGTACGAACCCGGGCGCGAGGACGACGAGCGGCGCGACGAGCTGGCACGCATCGCGGCCAACATCCATCGCAACGCCGGGGCCAAGCACGTCCACCGGTCGGAGTGGCCGCCGCTGCTGCTCCACATGCAGTCCTCGATGCGCATCGGCCCGGTGCTGGACCAGGGTGCCGAAGCCCACGATGTCCAGCGCCTGTTCGTCGCGGACCACTCCGCGCTCGCCAACGGCGTCGGCGGGCCGAACCCGACGAACTCCGGCCAGGCGCTCGCGCTCCGCACGGCCGACGTCATCGCACAGCGCTACTTCGACTACAACGAGGACCGCGGGTTCCTCTAGCACACCCCGGCGTCCGTCCCATCCTCCACCTGGGCCGTTCGGCCCGTTCTGCGGTCGCGTCCCACCGACAGGGAGCCGTGGCTGTGTAGTTCCGTATCGGGCGCCAGATCTCGGACACTGGCCGGGGGCGACGCCAGGGCGAGCCCGGCGGCCCGACGCGACTACGCCCCCCCGGTTCCGTCGTCCGGGTCCCCGTCGGCCGCGCCGAGCAGTCCCTGGCGGAGCAGGCCGCCGAAGACGCGGGCGAAGGTGGTGTGCTCGCTCCAGATGGCGATCTCCTCGTCGGCCAGCACGCTCAGCAGGAGCGCGTCCTCGTCGACGAGGACAAGCCGTGCGCTCCGGTCGTTGTCGGGGTCGACGAGCTGCTCCGGCGGAGCGACGGCGACCATCCCCTCGGCCTCGAACGACTCCCGGATGGCCGCCGTCCGCGAGATGGCGACGACCTCGCCGCCGTCGGCGTGGAAGCGCCGCAACGCCTCGAACGTCTCGTCCGGGAGGTACGCGGCCTCGTCGGTCGCGACGGCGACCCGTTGCTTGGCCTCCTCCGTGAGCGCGGTCATCCGGGTGTCGATGGCGTCGGAGCCGGTGATAGTCCAGACGTCCTCCTGGCGCTCCTGGCTGGGACCGGGCTCCCGGCGGACCCGTTCGAGGTGGTCGAACGCGGCCTCGCGGTCGCGCTCGAACTCCGCGGTGAGTCGCTCGCGGGCCTCCTCGAGTTCGACGGGACGGTACCGTTTCGGTCGGGACTGCTGGACGCTCACCAGCCCCCGCTCCTCGAGTTCGTCGGCCGCGCCGTACACCTGCGAGCGAGGGATGCCAGTCTCCTCGTGGACATCGCGCGCGGTACCGGTGCCGAGCCGCTGGAGGGCGACGAACGACCGGGCCTCGTAGTTCGAGAGGCCGAGTCGCTCCAGCGCCGCGACCGCGTCCTCGTCGTCGGCGTCGGCCCGGGCGTCGTCGCTCATGCGACCGTCACCTCGTGCCAGACGACCATCACCGGCGGGGTGACGAGCACCGCGGTGAGGAACGAGAAGAACACGCTCAGCGCGATGACCAGCCCGAACTGACCGAGGATCGGGGTGATGGCCAGCACCAGCACCGCCGTTCCCGAGGAGGTGGTGAGCATGCTGCCCAGCAGCGCGCCGCCGGTCCCCTGGACGGTGGCGTCCAGTGAGCCGTACAGGTCGTCGGTCTCGTCGAACTCCTCGGCGAACCGGTGGACGATGTGGGCGGAGTAGTCGATGCCCACGCCGACGGCGATGGAGAAGATGGTCGCCGTCAGCGCGTTCAGCGGGACGCCGAAGAAGCGCATCGACCCCGCCAGCAGCGCGATGGCGACGAGGATGGGTACCAGATTGGCCAGTCCCAGCGAGGGGCGTCCCTCGATGACGTAGTAGATGAACATCAGGAACAGGGCCGTGGCGACCAGCGCGGCCGCCAGGCCGGTCAGCGACGACAGCAGGATGGTGTCCTGGATCGCCTTGAACACGACCGTCTGCCCGGTCGCCACGCCACCCTCGCGGACCCGACCCGCCAGCTCATCGCCCGCGTCGACCACCGCGGCGTCGCTGTTGCCGGCCTCGACGGTGTAGCGGACCTGCGTGGCGGAGTAGTCCTCCGTGATGAACCGGAGCGCCTGGTCCCGGACCGGCGAGTCCGGCGCGGTCAGGGCGTCGTACACGTCCTCGAGGTTGTCGTCCGGGACGCCGTTGTCGTTCAGGTCGTTCCGCTCGACCAGCGCGGCGAACTCGGGGTCCCGAGCGGCGTAGCTGTCGATGACGCCGAGCAGTGACTGGGCGTCGGCGCGCCGGTCCTCCGCGACGATGATGTCGGGCGGGTCCTCGTTCGCGCGGTAGAGTTGCTCCAGACTGTCCTCCTGGCGCAGGTTCCCCCTGACGTAGACGATCACCGTCCCTCCGCCCTCACTGGACTGGAACTCGTCCTCGAGGAAGTTGATGGTCTCCGTGACGGTGTACTCCCCAGGGGCCAGTCCCGCGGGGAGCCCCTCAACGTAGTCGGGCATCTCCTCGGGCGGCAGGAAGTCCTCGTTCGAGAACGAGGTGTCCAGCCCGGTCCCATAGGCGGCAGCGCCCGAACTCACGACCAGCGTCAGAATCAGGAACAGTTTCGGCGCCCGGCGGGCGACGGTGACGCCGGCCCCGAGCGCGCCGCTCAGGGCCGACCCCTCGCTGCCGATGGGCTGCTGGCCGAACGACGGCAGCCCGACCGACTCCCGGAGTTCGTCGGCGTACAGTTTCGCCGCCGGGAGGAACACCCCGAAGATGAGGAAGGTGAACACGATGCCGACCGCCGAGACGATGCCGAAGTCCCGGATGGGCGGCAGGTCGCTCAGCCCGTTCGCGCTGAACCCCAGCACCGTCGTCCCGGTGACGATGAAGAAGGCGACCAGCAGCTGGTCGGTCGTCGTCCGCATCGACGGCTTCGCCTCCCGGCCCTCGACGCGTTCCTCGCGGTAGCGGTTCACTGCGTGGATGCCGAAGTCGATGCCGACCGCCAGCAGCAACACCGGCACCGTGATGAGGATCTGCCCGAACGGGATGTCCGCCCAGCCCATGAAGCCGAACGTCCAGACGATGGCCATCACCAGCGAGACGACCCCGAGCAGCAGGTCGACCGGGTCGCGGTAGGCGTAGACGAGGAAGGCGAAGATGAGCAACGACGCCGCCGGGACGACGATGGCCAGCGAGTCGCCGACCACGCCCGACAGCTCGCCGGAGATGATGCCGCTGCCGAACACGGTGATGTCGCTGCCGACCGCGTCGGCGATGTCGGCCACGTCGCGCTGGATACTGGTCAACGGGCTGGAACCGCCCTGGCCCGCCGAACCGGACAGTCCCGACGGCACCTCGTGGGTGAGGCTGCCGATGGTCGCGCCCGCCGAGGCGGCGGTCGGGTTGTAGTCCTCGCCGAGCAGCGACCGGAACCCGGGAGTGTCGTCGGCCCGCCGGACGGCGTCGTCTATCTGTCCGGCGGAGGCGTCCTCGATGACGCGCTGCTGGGCCGCCAGCGTCGTGGCCGACGGGTCGATGGTCTGGGCGACGATGGAGGCGGCGCTCCCGGTGCCGACCACGCGGAGGTCCTCGCGGGCCTGTGCGCGCTCCTGCACCGCGAGCATCCGCAGCATCGCGGACCGGGAGAGGACGTTCTCGCTCCGCTGGATGAGCGTGGTGCCGCCCGTGTCCGTGGCGAACGTCGTCCCCTCGAACTCCTCGTTGATCTCGTCGAGGGCCTCCTGGGCCTCGTTGCCCTCGATGAACTGGTCAGTGCCGCTCTGCGTCGCCGTCTGCCCCAGCCCGCCGGCCATCACCAGCGTCAGCACCAGGAACGCGCCGATGACGACCCGCGGCCGGTCCACGATGAGCGAGTCCGCCCGTTCGAGCAGTGAGTCGACCGACACCACGGCTCACTGCCTCGTGTAGACGAACCCGGCGCCGGCCAGGGCGAGCAGGCCGACCAGCCCGAGCGGGAGCCCGTACGTCGAGAGGAACCCGCCGCCGCCGGTCGACTCGGTCACCCGGACGGTGGCCTGGTAGGTGTCCGAAAGCTTCGTGTCGCCGTCCGGCTCGTCGTACTGGAAGTCCATCTCCAGCGGGTACGGCCGGGCGCTCGCGCCGCTTGCGACGCTCAGGTCGAACTCGATCTCGGTGGTCTCGCCGGGCGCCAGCCGCGGGATGTACGCCTCCTCGGTGTCGGCGCTCAGCGGGTCGTCGACGAACGCCTGGGCGTTGACGTTCCGCAGCACCACGTCCCGGTTGTTGGTGACCGAGACGGTGGCGGTACCGCTCTCGCCGGCCTCGATGGACGTGTTACCGCTTTCGATGACGAACACGTCGCGGCTGGGAGCCACGTCGGCCCGGGCGCTCAGCGAGTCGCTCGTCGCGGCCGTCCCGTCGTCCGTGTCGTAGGCGACCGTCACCGAGAGCTGCCGGGGCCCCTCGGCGGCGCCCGCGGAGACGTCGATGGGGAACGCGAAGTCGGCGCTCGCGCCGGACTCCAGGCTCCCGACGGCGTACTCGGTCTCCTGTGGCAGGATCGACTGGCCGCCAGCCTCCAGCCGCAACACCGCGTCGCGGGCGGGGCCGGGACCCTCGTTGACGACCGTGCCCCGAAGCTCACCCTCCTCGCCGACGCGCAGCGAGTGCTCCACGCCGGTCAGCGAGAACGACTGCTCGGGCGCCACCTCCGCAATCAGGTCCACCGGGTCCGTGCGGTAGGCGTCACCGGCGTCGTTCTCGTAGTCGACGGCGAACGTCAGCCGCCGGGGCCCGGGCTCGGCGCTTCCCGCCACCCGGAGCGGGTACTCCACGGTCGTCGAGGCGCCGGGGTCGAGGGTGCCGACGACCCGCTCGGCCTCGACGGGGGCGACCGTCTCGCCACCCGGCTGGAAGGCGATAGTCGCGTCGTGAAGTGTCGCGGGACCGTCGTTGGTGACCTGCAGCGTCACCGACCCCTCGGTTCCGACGCCAAGGTCGGTCGCATCGGCCCGGATGTCGACCGTCCGCTCGGCACCCGGCCGGACGCCGACCCGGAACGGACCGTCCGTGTCGGGGACCCCGTCGGTCCCCTCGAAGTCGACGGTCGCCTGGAGCGCGTAGTCAGCGCTCGGCGTGTCCGGCGCGACCGTGGCCTCGAACGAGAACGTCCGCGTCTCGCCGGGGGCGAACCCGCCCGCATAGCGGGTCGCGCTGGCGGCGCCGCCGAAGACGACGCTCGAACTCGTCGACTGGAGCGTGACGCTGGCGTCGCGTGCGGTCGACGCGCCGACGTTCTCGACGGTGACGTTCACGTCGCCGGACTGCCCGACGGCCACATCGCTCTCGACATCGACGACGGCGAACCGCGCGTCGTCGGTGACCCGGACGGTCACGTCGAACTCCTTCTCGGCGTCGTCCTCCTGCTGGGCGCCGCTCTGGGTGACGATCTCGGTGTACTCGTAGTCGACCTCGGCGGTCAGCTCGTACGTCCCGGGCGAGACGTCCTCGGCGGTCACGACCTGGAAGTCGGCCACGCCCAGCCCGCCGCTCTGGATGCTCCCGACGGACTGTTGCCCGGTCTTCACGTCGATGCCCTCGACGTTACTCCGGAGTTCGACCGCGACCGCGCGCGCGGTCGTGACCTGTCCGGAGGTGCCGGGCGAGGCGTAGGCGACCTCGCCGCTGTTGGCAATCTGTAGCGTCAGCGAGCCCGACTGTCCCGGTGTGAGTTCGTTGCTCGGCGCGTAGACCGACAGTGACGGGCTCCCCTTCGCGGGGGTCGCCCCGACACCCATCGCGCCGACCGGGACCAGCAACAGTCCGACCAGCAGGAGCGCGAGTCCGCGTTGCCCTCTCATCTCCGTCCCTCCGTCCGGGTGGCGGCCGCCAGCCGAGACCGGCTACCGCCACTCGTGCATCGAACATTCATTCAGTACCGGGCGGTACTCGTCGCACCGGTAAAACTGTTTGTAATTCTCTACTAACAGTCCCAGGTCCCGTAGAATGGCCGTTCACGTCGAGGATAGCCCCGAGACCAGCGATTGCCACCAGCAGGGTCCGCGGCTGGCCAGGGGCCGACCTACCGCGACACCCCGATGACCCCCTCGGCGGAGAGCCAGCCCCACCCCGTTCACCCGACCGGGCCCGCTACGGGCCGGCTGTCTCAGCCACCCGGTCGTCAGGGGAGTGGAGGCGGCCACCGGGACGGTGGCGAGTGGCCTCATCGCCTCCGGAACCACCAGTAGCCGGTGCTCGCGGCGACGGCGAGACCCAGTAGCACGGCCGCGATGGTCGACGGGGTGTCGACCGGCCCGGCCGGCTCGGATGCGACGACCACCGGCAGCTGGTGCCTGTCAACCGTCGCACGGCGGTCGTCCGCGGATTCGCTGGAGACGTTCAGCGCCACGGCGTGACTGCTCGGGACGGCGTCCTCGTCGACGGAGAGTTCGAACGCCACCTCGGCGGTCTCGCCGGCCGGGAGCCTCGCGACGTACGCCGACGGCGCGACGCTCGTGAACGGGGGGACGGGCGTGATCTGCAGGCGTACGTCCTCGCGAGCGGTGTCGCCGGTGTTCGTCACGCGGACGACGAGCGCCCCGGAGCTGTCCGGCGCGAACGTCGCGTTCACCGGTTCGACCTGCAACGGCTCGCGGTCCGGCGCGACCGAGCGCCGGAAGGTCAGCGCGTCGCTCGTCCGGCGTGTGCCGTCGCTGGTCCCGTACTCGACGGTGAGCGCGAACGGCCGGCTGCCGGGCATCGCGGTCGAAGCCACGTCGGTCTCCAGTTCGAAGCCGGCCGACTCACCCGGCCCGATGTCGCCGAGGCTCACTGGACCACCGGGGAGCGCGATACCCGTTGCGCGGGGGGCGACGACGACCACGGCGTCCCGGGCGGTCCGGTTGCCCTCGTTGACGACCGTCCCGCGGACGGTGCCGCGCTCCCCGACGTAGAGGTCGCCGCCGAGGTCGGTGAGGCCGAACTCGGGGGGCTCGGCCAGTCGCACCCCGACGGGGACCGAACGGGTGGTGACCTGCCCCCCATCGACCGTGTACGCGACACCCGTCGTGAGCGTGTACGTTCCGCCTGTCGTCGCCTCGCCCGCAGTGAGGTCGTAGGTGAGGGTACGGGTCTCGCCCGGGCCCCACCGACCCACGAACCGCTCGGCGCTCGGCCCGCCGTCGACCGTGAGCCCGGTCGCCGTGGTGGCGAGCGAGACGGACGCGTCCGAGACCGCGCGGCCGGCGTCGTTGCGGAGCGTCAGCGAGACGGTCCCCGAGCCAGGGGCCGTCGCGTCGGTGCTGACCGACTGGACCGTGAAGCCCGACCGCGCGGGTACCGTCACCGCGACGGTCGTCGGCCGGCTGGTGAGGGCCGCCCCCTCGGAGTCGGTGTACGCCACCGTGGCGGCGAGCGGGTAGCTCCCGGCGGTCGTCTCCGGCCCAGCGGTGAGGTCGTAGGTGAGAGAGCGAGTCTCGCCCGGACCCCACCGCCCCACGAACCGGCTGGCTGATTCCCCACCGCCGACCGCGAGGTCGCCAGCCGAGGAGAGTCGGACGGTGGCGTCGCGGAGCGTCCGGTCACCGTCGTTCCGAAGCATCACCGTGACTGGGCCGGACCCCCCCGTGACGACGCTGCTCCGGACCTCGGCGACCGAGAGCAGACCGCCTGCCGACGGCGTGACGCCGACAGAGAGCGGCTGCTGGGAGACGGTCCCCCCGGCAGCGTCGCGGTAGCTGGGGGCCAGTTCCAGGTTGTACGACTGTGCGCGCGCGTCGGTCGCGGCCGTGACGGTGTAGTTCAGCCGCCGCGTCTCACCGGGCGCCCAGCGGGCATCGTACCGGGTGGCAGTGCCGGCCGTGCCCGGCGAGAGTGCCGGGTCGGGCGAGGAGAGGGTGAACTGCGCGTCGTGGGCGGTCGCACTCCCGACGTTCTCCAGCAGGACGCTGACCCGACCGGTCTCACCCGGGCGGACCACCGACTCGACGTCGCGAACGCGGAACCGTGCGGCCTCCTCGACCCGGACCCGGAGCGTCCGGGTCACCGTCTCCGTCCGTCGGTCGGCCGCCCCGCTATCGGAGATGGAGGCGGTGTACGCGTACCGGAGTTCCACGGGAACGTCGTAGACACCGGGGGCCGCCGACTCGCGGATGGAGACCTCGAACGGGAGGGTGGCGCTCCCTCCGTCGGGGAGGCTGCCGAGCAATCGTGTGCCGGTCTCGACGCTGACGGGGCCGCTATCCTCGAGGGTGACCGCGACGGCACGCGCCGTGGTCACCTCCGCGTTCAGCGCCGGATTCGACCGCGAGGCGAACTTCAGGTCCGCCCCGTTCGCGACGGTCACGGAGAGGGTCGTCTCCTCGCCCGCGTGGACGGTGTCGTCGGCGAGGCCGACGCGGAGCCGGGGTTCGCCCTGAACGAATGCCAGCGCAGTGCCGGGCAGCACGAGGAGGACGACGAGCGCGACCGCGAGCCAGCGGCGGGTCATCGGCGCCTCCGTCGGGTCGTCGGGTGGCCGGTGGTGCGTCGTGGCCGATTCGGTGTCGGGTGGGTTGTGTGCATCAGATATCCCTCTCCTGGAACCGCAGCAGTGCGAGCACGACCAGCAGGGCCGCCGCCTCACAGAGGACGAACGCGCCGAGCAGGTCGTAACTCGAGTCGACCAGTACCGCGGTCGGGTCGTAGTAGCGGGATGGGCTAAACGCCCCCAGCGCGCCGAAATCGGTGTCGGTGACGAGCGACTCCAGCATGAACAGGCCGAACACGACGGCGATGGCGCCGCGCTGGGCCGTCGACGACTGGCTGAACACGACCGAGAACAGCAGGCCGACGGCCGCGGCCACCAGCAGGTACGGCAACGAGAGGAGGTGGACCATCAGGACGTCTACCAGCGGGATGGGCTCGTCGACGAGGATGGCCCCGACGTAGACGACGGTGGCCACGACGGCGTTGACGAGTACCATCGCGGGCACCAGTCCGGCGAACTTCTCCAGCAGGAGTCGTGGCCGCGAGATGGGCGTCGACAGCAGCAGGTCGAGCCGCTCGGTCTCGATGTCGCCAGCCACGACCCCACCGCCGAGGTAGGCGAAGTACAGCCCCAGCAGGATGACGAAGCCGAACTGGTACAGTTCGGCCGCGAGGAACCCGGCCAGCGAGCCCATCCCCTCCAGCCCGAAGGCCGTCTGGAGCGATTCGGGATACGCGTCGACGAACTGGGCGAAGTCGACCTCCTCGAGGATCGAGGGCCCGATGGCGAGGAACAGGCCGGCGAACGCCGAGAGGCCCACGGCGATGGCAAGCGTGCCGAGGAGCCGTCGTTCGGCCTCGTAGCGGGCCACCTCGAACATCAGTCGCTCCCCCCGGAGTCGCTCCCGGTCCCGGGCTCGGCGTCAGCAGCCGCCCCTGGCCCGGTCCCGTCGCTGTCCGGCGCGTCGCCGTAGAACTGCAGGAACACATCCTCCAGCGGTGCCTCCTCGATATCGATGCCGAGTATCTCGAACCCGGCCAGGTGCGCGACGAGCGCGTCGTAGTCGCCCGTGTAGGTGAACGACGCCGTCGTCGAGTCGCTGCTGTGCCCGACGAGCCCCTCGTCCGCGCCGGCGCCGATAGTCAGGTCGTGGACACTGTCGATGGTGAACGCCTCGGGGCCGACCTCGCCGCGGACGCGGACCCGAACGACCTTCCCGCCACGGGAGAGCAGTTCCTCGACCGTCTCGAGTTCGACGAGCCGCCCCTCGCGGATGATTCCCACCCGGTCACAGACCTTCTGCACCTCGCTGAGAACGTGCGAGGAGAGGAACATCGTCTTGCCGGCGGCCACCTCGCTCCGGACGAACTCGTGGAACCGCTCCTGCTTGAGCGGGTCCAGCCCGGAAGTCGGCTCGTCCATCAGGACGAGCGACGGGTCGTGCATGAACGCGATGACGATGGCGAGCATCTGCTTGTTGCCCCGCGAGTACTCCCCGACCTTCCGGTCGAGTGGGGGTGTGAACAGCTCCAGCAGTTCCTCGCTCCGCGTATCCCCGCGCAGTGCTCCGTAGTGGTCGAGGAGCCGACGCCCGGTGACGCCATCGTCGAGGCCGGGCTCGCTGGGGAGATAGCCGACCTGTTCCATGGCCGTCACGAGCGCGCGGTCGTCGGTGATGTCGTACCCGAGCAGTTCGGCACTGCCGGCGGTCGGCGAGAGGAACCCCAGCAGTGTCCGGATGAACGTCGTCTTCCCGGCACCGTTCGGGCCGAGGAACCCGAATATCTCGCCCTCGTTGACATCGAAGGTGAGGTCCTCGATGCCACAGACATCGCCGTAGTACTTCGTCAACCCCTCACTTCGAATTGCGACCATTTCGGTCTCCCCCTGTCGATGTGTCGGCCTCGTAGATAAGTTGGCGTGCCGTTCGTTCCCACCACGTGAGAACGAGCGACCTGGCCAGGGGAAGCGGCAGGCACACGCACGCGCCGTCTACCGCGACACTCGGGCGGTGGGCGACACTCCGGACGGTGGGTCGTTCATGCCTCGGCCATCAGGTCCAGTGCCGCCCGGAACAGCGCCGCGTCCGTCCCCGCATCGGCCCGCTCGGTGCGGTCCGGGCCGACGACGTACTCGCCGGCCACGTCGTCCCACGACGCCCGGGCGAGGGTGGCGGTACCGTCGGCCCGAAGCGCGTAGAAGACGACGCGAGCACCGTCGTGGGTCACGAAGCGCCGCGTGAGCACGCCGGCATCACGGGTGGCCTCGCCGCCGGTCCAGCCGTCGGGCAGCGCGTCGCGGCCGGCGGCGGCGAGCAGGTCGGCGAGCGGCGTCGGTGCCGGTGCGGTCGGCATCACGCGTCCGGAGGGGCTGGAGCGCCCTGAACGTTGGCCGGGCGCCGGGCTACAGGCTGCCCGAGAGGATGCCGGAGGTCCGGACGAAGAAGTAGACGACGAACGCGCCCGCGAGCGCCCACTGGCCGGCCGAGACATCGCTGGCTTCGCCCTGCGCGGCCTTGACGACCGGGTAGGAGATGATGCCCGCCGCGATACCGTACGCGATGGAGAAGGTGAACGGCATCACGAAGATGGTGAGCGCCGCCGGGACCGCGAAGGAGAGGTCGTCCCACGCGATCTCGGCGACGTTCGAGAGCATGATGATGCCCACGACGACCAGCACGAGGTGGGAGGCGTACGTGGGGACCGCCGCGGCGAGCGGCACCACGGCGAGCGACAGCAGGAAGAAGGCGCCGATGACGAGCGCCGTCATCCCGGTGCGGCCGCCCTCCTCGACGCCGGTCGCGGACTCGATGTACGTGGTGACGGTGGAGGTGCCGATCATCCCGCCGACGGTGGTGCCGACGGCGTCGGCCATCAGCGGCTTGTCCATGTCCGGGAGGTTACCGTCCTCGTCGAGGAAGCCGGCGGCCTGCCCGACGCCGGTCAGCGTGCCGGCGGTGTCGAAGAAGTCGACGAAGAAGAACGTGAACACGACCAGCGCGAAGGAGAAGCCCTCGACCCCGCTGAAGCCGTCGACGAACGCGCCGACCAGCGGCGTGATGTCGTAGCTCGCGGCGTCGTAGACGATGGGAACGTTCGGCGCCAGCGGGATGCCCGACTTCAGCGCGACGCCGGCCTGCTCGGCGGCCGCCATGGCCGGCTGGCCGGAGTAGCCCGCCGCCGAGGCGGCGTAGCCGGCGACCGACGTGAGGATGACGCCGATGATGATGGAGCCGCGGACCCCGCGGGCGTACAGTGCGAGCGTGACGAACAGCCCCAGCACCGACAGGATGGCGATGGGGTCGGAGGCGAAGACGGGGCTGAACGTGACGAACGTCACGGGGTCGTTCGCGACGACGTGCATCTCGATGAGCCCGATGATGGCCAGGAACAGGCCGATACCGGCCCCGACGGCCAGCTTCACGGGCTGTGGGAACAGCCTGATGATGGCCTCACGCGCGCCGACGGCGGTCAGCAACACGAAGATGATTCCCTCCACGACGACGGCGGCGAGCGCCGTGTTCCACGGGACACCCAGCCCGAGGACGACCGTGAACGCGAAGAACGCGTTCAGTCCCAGTCCGGGTGCCTGCCCGAACGGCCGGTTGGCGTAGAACGCCATCACCAGCGTCGCCGTCGCGGCCGCCAGCAGCGTCACGACCGCGAGCATCTGCTGTGCCTCGGGGACCGACAGGCCGAGGTCGGGGCCGGGACCGTTCACGATAGCGGGCGCGAGGATGGCCGGGTTCACGACGACGATGTAGCTCATCGTCAGGAACGTCGTGATGCCGGCGACCACCTCCGTCTGCAGGTCGGTGTCGTGCTCGTCGAAGCCGAAGAAGTCGGCCAGCGTCTCGCGTACCATTACGCCCGGCGACGCGCACAGGTAGCACTTAACGGTTTTTGCATCGGACCACCCATCCGTCCGATTCCGTTGGCGTTCGGCGGTCGAACGGCTTCCAGCAGCGGAATCGAGTGCCGAAGTCGACAGGTGACGGGGAGCGCTCGGCCCGCGTCAGTCCTCGGCGTCGACGTCGATATCGGCGTCGGCCAGCAGGTCCGACGCGGTCAGCAGCGATTCGAGTTCGATGTCGTGTTCGGCGAGGTTCTCGCGGGCCCCCTCCTCGCGGTCCACGACGACCAGCACGCGGTCGACCACCGCGCCGGCCTCGCGGAGCGCCTCGACGGCGTCGATGGCCGACCGGCCCGTCGTGGCGATATCCTCCAGCACGACGACCTCCTCGCCCGCCTCGAAGCGACCCTCGATGCGGTTGCCGGTGCCGTACTCCTTGGCGGCCTTCCGGACGATGACGTACGGGTTGCCGGTGGCGACGCTCGTCGCGGCCACGAGCGGGACCGCGCCCAGCGCGACGCCCGCGAGTTTCGTCTCGCCCACGCGCGCGGCGAAGGCGTCGGCGATGAGTTCGAGACAGTCAGGACTGGTCTCGAACAGGTACTTGTCGACGTAGTACTCGGACGTGCCGCCGTGCGAGAGCTCGAACTCGCCGAACTTCACCGCGTCCGCGGCGCGAAGGGCCGCGACGAGGTCGTCGCGCTCGTTCGTGTCGTCGGTCATGGGTGGGGGTGTGGGTGGTGGTGGGTTAAGCGGCCCGGAACGGGATACGGGACAGTTGGTGACTGTTCGGCCGGGGCTGGAGGGATGGTGGCGGGCACTGAGACACCTTCGCGCGCTCTGACGCCAGTGACTTCGACGGCAAGACGACCCCCTACGAAGCCCCCGTGCTCTCGCCCTTCGAGTCCGCCAGGAGTCGGCCGTTCCACGGGCGCGTATCCCTGCCCTTCCCCGGGTTGCGCGGCCTCGCTTGCGCTCGGCACGCGCGGCCCGGCCGGAGAGCGGTTGGACGGCCGGCCGGTTCCACGAACAGGAAGCGCGCGAACGCTCGGTACAACAGACAACGGAGGCTTTCAACAGATTTCGAAGTATAATGCCACAGTTTTTATTTATATACCTCTTTTAGATTATAAAACAGATTATCGAGAGATATCACTTCCCTATTCCCGCAACACGTAGAACGCACCGACGGCCACGAGCACCACCGCAGCGCCCCCGAACGCGAGCGCTCGCAGTCCCGTGCGCCCGGTCGCGCCGGGCGTGACACCACCATCGTCCGAGTCAGAGGCGTTCACGCCGAACGCCCCCAGTAGTCGCTCTTCGCGGGTCGGGGCGAACTCCAGCAACGCCGTCGCGCAGTCGGCCACCTGCCCCTGGTCGACCCGGGCGCTGTTCGAGAGCGTCACCGTCCGGTTCGCGTCGAACGACGCGGCGGCGGGGCCGCCGGGCTCGTCGCCCAGCGCGACCCGCTCGGCGTCGTAGGGCTGCCACGGGGCGTACACCTCCCAGACGACGCGGCCCGCGGGCGTGACCTCCATCACGCGGTGCCCCCGGCGGTCGATGACGAGCGTGTTGCCGTTGGGGAGCCGGTCGGCGTCGCGGGGTTCGTTCAGCCCGCCGCCGACGAGCTCCCAGGTCAGCGTCCAGTTCTCGCCGCCCGGACTCGACGGGTCGGCCGCGCCGGGCGTGCGCGTGTACTCGACGACGCGGTCGTTGCGACCGTCGGCGACGAGTATCGCGGCCCGCCCCTCGGCGGTGCGCAGGAGCTGCGGGTTCGAGGGCGTGTCCAGCGTCCGGAAGGCGTCGTCGGCGCCGAGGCGGAGCGAGAGCTCGTCGGTCGAGCGGTTCACCACGAACACCGTATCGAAGTTGCGCGCCGAGACCAGGTACTGGCCGCGCGCCACCCGGTCGACGTCGTTGACGTGGACCCAGTCGCGGGGGTAGGGACCGCCGCCGGCACGCGGGAAGTCGCCGTCCCCGGCGAACGTCCAGTTCCAGACCGGCTCCTCGGCCCGTGGGTCGTAGACGAGCAGCCCCTCGCTGCCGGGCGTGGCGTCAGCCACGAGGAGATTCCCGTTCGGCAGCCGGTCGATATCGGTCGCGCTGGTCACGTTGGGGTCGCGGGCGAAGCGCTGGACACTGGTCCGCTCGCCGGTGACCGGGTCGAGCGTCTCCGCGATGGCGACACGGGGCTCCGTCGAGGTCAGCAACAGCTCACCCGACGGGAACGGGTCCACGTCGTACGCCCAGAACCGACCCCTTGCGGTGGCGTTGTACGCGTACTCGAACCCACCCTGTGGCCCGAAGCCGACGACCAGCGAGGGCCGCTTGACGTACCGGGCCCCGTCGAACGCGATGCCCTGGATGGAGACGACGGTGGTCCCGTTCGGCGCCCGCTCCATCCGCCCGACGCAGGGGTTGTCGACCGTCGTGTTCGCCTGGACCGCTGCCGCGGAGTCGGCTGGACCCGAAACGGACCCCCCGGCCAGCGGGACGACGAGCGTGCCCGCGAGCACGGCCAGCGCGAGCAGCGACGCGACGACGGCGCGGCGGGGATGCACGCCCCCCTCTGGTCGGCGCTCCGGCTTGAGCCTTCGGCTCCACTCACTCCGGGTCGACGAAGCGGCCGAGCCCCGTCTGCCGCCGGCGCTCGCCAGCGTCGGGGTCCCAGGCGGTCGCGTCAGCACGGGCGCTCTCGGGGTCGACGGAGGGCGCTGCACCCGAAACGAACCCCTCGCACGCCGGGCCACACTCGGCGGCCGGGTCGACGATGCGGCCCTTCCACGGGCAGTCCGGCACCGGGCCCGTCCCCCCGCGCTCGCCGACCGCGATGCGGGCACAATCCGGCCACGCCTCGGGGGCGGGCCGCCAGCCCTTCCCGAAGGCGCGCTCGGCGAGGCGGCGCCGCGCCCGGCGTTTCTCGGCGGCCGACACCACGCGGACCTCGGTCCGGCCCGGGTGTTCGTCCAGCGGCTCGACGCCCCACTCGTCGTCGAGTGGCGTCGGCTCCCGCACCACCTCCCGCTCGCCCGTCTCCGGGTCGAACCGCCACACGCCGACGGCCTCGGGAATGCGGTTCAGGTGCGCCCCGGTGACGTGCGAGGCCGTCGCGAGTACCACCTCGTCCAGGAGCGCGAGCGAGACGTCGGTCCGCAGTTGCTCCTGGAGGTCACCGGGGCGCCCGAGGTCGGGCTTGTTCTCGATGCCGCGGAGCGAGCCGAGCCACTCGTCCGGGTAGCGACCCGTCGCCCGCACCATCTCGCGCCCGTTCCGGCGCTCGCGTTCGAGGTAGCCCGCGTCGACCGCCGCGTCGACGATGCCCTCGACGCGGTCCGGGTGGACATCGAGCGCCCGCCGCGGGGCCCGCGCGGTGCCGGGCCCGATGTCGGATTCAAGGACCGGCGCCGGAATCGTCCCCGGGCAGAGCGAGACGCGCCCGTCGAACCCCGGCCCCGGCTCCAGTTCGACCACGTCCATCACGCGCGAGCCGTGGCAGGAGGCGCCGAGCTGGCGTGCGAGGAGCCCATCCGTCTCGGACTCGTAGTGGGCACAGAGAGCCAGCTCGAAGGCGTACTCGCGCACGGTCGGATGTGGGGCGGCGTGGGCTTAAGCGGCGCGTCGGGACCCTAACCACAACCCTTTGCCCGGACCCGCCGAACGCCCGCGCATGGAGAGTCTCAACGTGATGGCCGTCGAGCTGGTCGACGAGGCCATCGACTTCCGGGACGAACTCGCCATCGACACCCACGAACTGGACAACGGGGCGACCGTCCTCGACTTCGGCGTGGAGGCGTACGGCGGTATCGAGGCCGGCCTCCTGCTCGCGGAGATCGCCACGGGCGGCCTCGCGACGGTGCAGGCCGACGCCTCCGGCACAGTCGAGGGCGCGACCGTCCCGCACGTCGAGGTGACCTGCGACCACCCGGCGCTGGCGCTGCTCTGCTCGCAGAAGGCCGGCTGGGACGAGTTCCCCGACGGCTACGACGGTCTCGGGAGCGGTCCCGCCCGCGCACTCGTGGCCGAGGAGGAGGAGTTCCGACAGACCGGCTTCCAGGACGAGGCCGACTTCGCCACCCTCTGCATCGAGTCGGATACGCTCCCCGGTGAGGCCGTCGCCGAGTCGGTCGCCGACCTCGCGGACGTCGAACCAGAGAGCGTCTTCCTGCCCACCTACCGGACGGGGTCCATCGCGGGGAGCATCGCCACGGCCGCTCGCGCCGGGGAACTCGCCGTGTATCGCCTCTCGGAACTCGACTACGACCCGCTGGACGTGCTGACGGTGACGGCACGGGCACCAGTCGCGCCGGTGGCGGGCGACGAGGCCACCGCGATGGCCCGGACGAACGACGCGCTGGCGTACGGCGCGAGCGTCCACCTGACCGTCGACCGCGACTTCGACCGGTTCGACGAGGTGCCCTCGACCGCGGCCGAGGAGTACGGCACCCCGTTCGAGGCGTTCTTCGAGGACGCCGACTGGAACCTCGGCGCCATCCCGCGGGAGGTGTTCGCCCCGGCGCAGGTGACCGTCGACGTGCTGGGCGGCCCCACGCACGCGGTCGGCGCGACCGAGGAGTCCCTGCTGGCCGAGAGCTTCGGCCTGGAGTGATGCGGTTCAAGGTCGTCCCCGCGCTTCCCGGCGAGGTGCGCGAGGAGCCCGACGTGGCGCTGGACCTGCTCTCGCGGGCACGCGATGCCGTCCCGCTCGTCCCGAAGTCCGAGGACGACTGCTGTATGCGCGTCGTGAACACCGGCGTCGTCGGGGGACGCGACCTGGCCAGCGAGTGGCTCACCTTCGCGCGGGCGCTGGAACTCGTCGCCGAGTCCGACCGGGGCTACCACCGTGTCCGGGCGGCGCCGGACCCGACCGACGAGGCGGGCCGCGCGACGCTGGCCGACCGCTTCCGCGAGCGCGTCTTCGGCGCCGAGGAGCTCCTGGCGGCGCTGGCCGACGCCGACGACGGGCTCACCGCCGACGCCGCCTTCGAGCAGTTCCGCGACCGCATCCCGAACTGGGAGCGCCGGCGCCACACCGACCCGGAGCAGGTGTGGCGCGACCGCGTCGAGCGCCTGCTCGACTGGGCGGTCGTGCTCGGAGTGGCGCGGTGGGACGGCGAGCGTTACCGGCCGGGCTGAGCGCGGGGGAGCGAGTCGAACTGTCGCGTTACGGCGCGTACGTCCCCTCGAGTTGTGCCTCGGCGATGACGTGGCCCGACATGGCCACCTTCAGGTCCTCCTTGTCGGCCGATTCGGGGAGGTCGAGCGTCGTATCGAGCGCGAACAGTCGGAAGCGGTAGGTGTGCTCGCGGTCCGGCGGCGCGGGGCCGCCGTAGCCCGTCTCGCCGAAGTCGTTGGTCCCCTCGTTCGCACCGTCGGCCGTCGGGTCCCACCCCTCCGGCAGCTCGGTGTCCGGCGGGACGTTCCAGACGAGCCAGTGGTCCCAGACCGTCCCCGCCGGCTCGACCGCGTCGGGGTCGTCCATCACGAGCGCGAGCGACACCGCAGCGTCGGGGACGCCCGCGACCGTCAGCGGTGGCGAGACGTCCGCCGCGTCGTGGCCGTGCTTCTCGGGAATCCGTTCACCGTCGTCGAACGCCGGACTAGAGAGCGCGAGGTCTGTCATGATATCGACCGGATGCCGGTCACCATCGGTGTTCTGCGGGCCCGAAAAAAAACGTTCGCCGCGGGCCGCTCCCGTCCGACCGGGAGCCGGCGCAGGTGCATCACCCCCACCCCGCTCCAGGGACGGAACCGACGCGAGTGTCGCATCGCTGTCCCACCCCCGACGGTGGTGCCCGCACCTGATGGAGCCGACGCGAGAGGGCGTGCGGGGACCCCGCTCGCACCCGAGGTTGTGTCCCGACGGTACACTAACGCTACCGACCCGGGTACCATTTGGGGCGACGAGTAGGTTGAATACGGATGAGGAACCCGAAGCGAGTTCCCCGACGTTCACTCGCCGTCGGGGGTCGGCGTGTCCGGCCGCGCGTCGGCGGGCGGGAGGTCGACCTCGCCGCCGAGGAACCGGCGGGCCGCCCCCCGGAACAGCGCGTCGAACGCCCCGGCCGAGAGGTCGCGCGCGAGCAGGCCCTCGTACTCCCGGGCGTAGTCGTGGGGCATGTTCGGGAAGTCCGACCCGTACAGCACCTGCCCGGCGAGGTCATCGAAGACGGCGTCCGGAACCTCGGCGGGGTCGAAGTCGACGTAGTCGTCGACGACCGTCGCCATCGCGAAGCAGGTGTCGAGGAACACCTGGTCGTGCTCGCGCGCGAGGGCGACGAACGCCTCGTGCTCGAACGTGCCCATGTGCGCGGCGCACGCGCGCACGTCCGGGTACGAGCGCACGAACGACTCGAACCGGTCGACACCGACGTACGGTGAGTCCTCGAACATCGGCGCGGTGCCGGCGTGGAACAGCACCGGCCGGTCGTACTCGGCACAGAGTTCGTACGCCGGCGCCAGTCGCTCGTCATCGGGCGCCACCTCCTGCACGGGACACTGGAACTTCAGGCCGCGCGCCCCTGCCTCGAACGCGTCGCGCACGACCGCGCGGACGTCGTCCTCCGGGTGGACGGTGGCGAACGGGATGCACATCTCGCGGTCGGCGGCGGTGTCGACGAGCCAGTCGTTCAACTCGCGGGCGATACCGGCGCGGTGGGCATACGGGAGCGCGACGTAGCGGGTGACGCCGTGGCGCCGGAGTTCGGTCTCGACGGCGTCGGCGCTCGCCCCGTGCGGGAACTCCCAGTCGGCCGCGTCGTTGAGCGAGTCCCGGATGGCGGCCATCAGCCGCTCGGGCATCAGGTGGACGTGCGCGTCGACGGCGGGCGCGAGCGGGGCCCCCGGGCCGTCGGTCCCTGAACGGTCGGTCATGGCGCGCGGCTTCACAGGGAACCGACCAAAGGCTTCCGGCGGCGGACACACCCCCCACTCACAGTCCATAGACGGTTGATTTAATATAATTCGGAGTGATTGCCACGCTATGGAATCGGGGGATGGGGGGAGCGACGGCGGGGAGCTACAGCCAATCGTCGACAAACTGGCCGCGGCGGCTCGCGAGGCCCACACGGAGCTGTGTACCGAGCTGCCGTCACCGGAAGCGCGGACCGGAAAGACGCAGGCGGACGTGACGGAACTCAGGGAGGGTATCGAGACGACACAGCAGTACATCCGGCAGCTGGAACAGTACATCGTGGCGCTGGAGGAACAGGTGGACGAGGGGGAGTGAGCCCACCGCCCGAAGCTTCATGCGCGACCCGGACGCACCGCCGTCCATGACCGACGACTGCATCTTCTGCAGCATCGTGGCCGGCGACATCCCCTCACGGACCGTCTACGAGAGCGAGGACGTGCTCGCCTTCCTCGACGCGAACCCGCTGGCGCCGGGACACACGCTCGTCATCCCGAAGACCCACCACGAGCGGCTGAACGACCTCGGCGACGGACTTGCGGGCGAGGTCCTCGGGACGCTGAACGCGCTCGTCCCGGTCGTCGAGAACGCGGCCGATGCGCCCGCCTCGACGGTCGCGTTCAACAACGGTCCCGAGGCCGGTCAGGAGGTGCCCCACGTCCACGGCCACATCGTCCCGCGCTTCGA
Organism: Haloglomus salinum; assembly: GCF_024298825.1. Lineage (NCBI taxonomy): Archaea > Methanobacteriati > Methanobacteriota > Halobacteria > Halobacteriales > Natronomonadaceae > Haloglomus > Haloglomus salinum. The sequence goes on along the minus strand of NZ_CP101153.1, from coordinate 2,073,705 downwards.
GGACGACGGCGGCGGCCCCATCCACGCCGTCGCCGGCGCGCGCCCGGACCTCTCGGAGGAGGAGCTGGACGACATCGCCGAGCGCATCCGAAACGGTAACTGAACCAGCAGTCAATTGGTAATACGTCGTCCATCTCCGGGCCAGAGCGGCTAATTTTATACAAATCTGGAGGAGCATCTATTAGTCGTTGGGTTCGGCACGCCGTGTCATGACACGCCGGGACGCGGACGGCGACGGAACCGAGCGGACGGACGTATCGCGACGGGGACTCCTCCGGGCAGGGGCGGCGGCGACAGCGCTCCCGTTCGTCGGCGCGGCGAGCGGGCGCGAGGCGACCGACGAGGGACCGCTCGCCCCCGCCGACGAACCCCTACCAGGGCCGACCGTCGCCCCGCTGGGCTACGACTGTGGCGAGGACCAGACCGGCGACTACACGGGGGTCTCCCGGGCGCCGACCCACGACTTCGGCGAGGAGCGCGTGGTCGAACTCGACAGCGAGGCGGACGGCGAGAAGATCCAGCTCGGCTACATCAAGCCGGAGCCGCTGGGCGACGACCAGCCCGACGGCGACTACCCGGTCATCCTGCGGGCGACGCCGTACGTCAGCGACCTCCGCAAGCCCGACTCCATCCGGGACTGTGTGCGCATCGAGCGCCTGACCGAGAACTTCGTCCAGCAGGGGTACGCCGTCGCGGTGGTCGCCGTCCGCGGGACCGGCGGGTCGGGCGGCTGTATGGAGCTGTTCGGGGCGACCGAACAGGCCGACGTGAACCAGGCGGTGACCCACCTCGGGACCCGCGAGTGGTCGAACGGCAACGTCGGCATCATCGGCCGGTCGTACGACGGGACGACCCCGTGGATGGCCGCCCGCGCCGGGAACCCCTATCTCGCGACCATCGTCCCCTACTCCGGGGTGACGGACGTCTTCGAGCTGATGTACAAGCGCGGGGCGCCCGAGAGCCGCGGCTACGGCGTGTTGCCGGCGCTGTACTACGCCATCTCGCTGGCCGAGCACGCACCCACCTCCGGGACGGGGCTGGCGACGTACCTCTCGCGAGCGCAGTGCCCGGACAACTACGCCGCCGGGACCGCGTGGAGCGTCTACTCGGGCGCGACGGGCGAACGAGACCCGTCGGGCTACTGGACCGAGCGGGTGCTCAAGCCGGGCGTCGCGCGCAACTACGAGGGGAGCATCCTCCTGGTCCACGGCCTGCAGGACTGGAACGTCGACCCCTCGCAGGTCTACCCGTGGGTCGACGAGTTGCGGGCCGCGGGCATCAAGACCCATCTCTACTTCGGCCAGTTCGGCCACCGCTACCCCGACGACGGCCGCGAGAAGGGCGAACCCAACTACAACGAGCAGTGGCAGGACTACCTGCTGGCCTGGTTCGAGAGCGAACTGAAGGGTGAGTCCTACGTCGGCGAGTTCCCCGAGGCCGAGGGCATCGACCCCGACGAGACGTACGACCCGGTCCCCGAGGTGTACGTCCAGAACTCGGCGAAGGAGTGGTACACGGCCGAGTCGTGGCCGCCGGCGCCGGCCGAGCCCCGCACGCTCTACCTCGGGAGCGACGGGCAGTTCCGTACCTCACCGGACCCGGAGACAACGACCGGGCGCGTGTTCAAGGACGAGACCAGCACGGTCGAACCCGGCGCCCGCGGGACGGTCACCGTCCGGTCCGACCCGGTCGACGAGCGGTTCCGGCTGGCCGGGACGCCGACCCTGTCGCTGACCGTGACCCCCACAAGCAGCGCCCCGCACCTCACCGCCCACCTGTTCACCGTCGACGGGGAGGGGACGCCCGAACGGCTGGGGTGGGGGCAGGTCGACCTCCGATACGCCCAGCCCGGTCCCGAAGCCGACACCGTCGTCCCCGGGGAGGCGCTGTCGGTGTCGCTCCCCATCGAACCGCTCGACGCGGTGGTGCCCGCGGGGTCGTCGCTGGCACTCGTCCTCAACCAGGGGACCGTCTCCGGCCGGACGGAGTCGCCGACGCCGACGCCGCTGCGCGTCGAGACCGGCGGTGACGCGTCGCTGACCGTCGAGGCCTGGGGCGCCGGCCTGGGCCGCGGCGCGCAGCCGACGGCCGCCGGGCAGCGCGCCACGGACGGCACCGCCTATCAGGGCGGGGCGACGGCCCGACAGACCCTGACCGTCAGTGCCGACCCGCCCGCCCCCGTCCGGGACACAGTCCCCGCGTCGTGGACGGTGTTCGCGGCCGACAGCAAGGACGTGGCGCGGACGGAGACGGACAGCGAGGCCGGGGTGACGCACGTCTACCTCCAGCCGACCGCCGACAGCGAGACGTTCGAGTACTTCGTGGAGGTCCCCGACGGCCCGGCCGCGACCGGGGTGTACTCGCTGGGGCCCGCAGCCGTCAGGCGCGAGGGGGACTGGGTCCCGCTCTCCGGAACGAGCGCCGACGCGTTCGTCGTTGGAACGCCGGAGTGACGGCATCGGCCGTCGAGACCCAGACCGGGGACGGGCGACAGCGCACACGATGTCCATCGTCCGGGAAGCCGAGCATCTGTCTCACGCCATCAGTCACTAGATTTTATCAGCGATGACGAGGCAACGAGCGGTATGTCCGAGCGCGAGAGCTGGGGGCGAACGGCGGGGGACGACGACGCGACAACGCTGGCGCTGGTGGGTGCCGTCGGCGGGGCAGGGACGACCAGGCTGACCGTCGAGTGTGCCGCGGCGCTGGCGAGCGAGGGACGGGACGTGGCAGTGCTGGATGCGGCCTACGCCACGCAGGGCCTGGCCAACCACTGCCCGGGGCGTATCGACCCCGACGTGACGACCTGCGTGACCGGGAGCCGGTCGCTGGACGCGGGGCTGGTGACGCTCCCGCTGGACACGCCCGGGCGGGTCGCGTGCCTGCCGGCCTACGCGCCGTTCGAGCGGCTAGCACGGGCGAAGACACCCGAGGCGGCGCAGCGGCTGGAGGAACTGTTCGACGCGGCCGCCAGCCGGTTCGACGCCGTGCTGCTGGACGTGCCGCCGGTGGCGTCCAATCAGGCGGTCGCGGCCGTCACGGCCGCCGACCGGGTCGCGCTGGTGACGCCGGATTCGAGACGCGGCGCCGACGCGCTCCCGCGGGCGGCCGACCGACTCCGCGACCTCGGCGAAGTTCCCGACTGCGAGGTGGCGAACGCCGGTGCGAGCGGCGGCACCACCGAGGGAACCGTCCAGCGGGCGGACGTGACCCTGCCGGCGAGCGCGGCGACGGCCCCCGACGCGGCGCCGGCCTACGGCGATGGTGGCGCGTTCGCGGCGGCCGTCGCGAGGGTTCTCGCAGCGACGCTCGATGTCGCCATCGAGCCCGATGACGACGGGGGCCTCGGCGAGTACGTGCCCGGACTCTCGGGGTAGCGACCGAGGGCGCCGGGTCGCAGCCCGAGGGGGCATCACCGATGGGTGTGAGACAGCGGCACAACCACGAGACCATCACGTACCGTATTCTCGCCTACATTTGGATACGTTTGTCAGAACCCTTTGCGTGGAACAGGTATATCCCGCAGACAGACCCATCGTGTCCGAGCATTCGTTCACCGACGCGGATATCTCCCGTCGACGGTTCGTACAGCTCTCGGCGGCGACCGGCGCGGCGCTCGCGCTGCCCGGCAACGCGACTGCCGACGCCAGCGCCGAGGCGTTCGACGCCGAGTACCAGTACGTCCAGAACCACACGCCCGCGGACTACGCGGTCCCGACGGCCATCGAGGCCACGGACGCGGCCGCGCTGTCGGCCATCGCGAGCATCGCGCCGGACGCCCGGACGACGACAGAGCCGGCGCCCGCGGCGTATGCGGCGCTGACGACGGAGCAGGCCGAGCAGGTGGCCGACCTGCCGACGGCGACGGACATCCACTTCGCGCCCGGCGGCAACCCGTTCTGGCGGCTGGGCTACTACCCGCTGGGGGTCTTTCCGGACCCCGCTCGCTGTGTGGACTACCTCGACATCGAGGAGGTCGGCGCCGGCTTCGAGCACCTCGCCGACGACCACGCCGACCGGATTCGCGTCTTCGGCATCGGGCAGAGCGCCGGCAAGTACAACGACCTGACGGCGCGGCGCGACCCGCGCGACGTGATGGTCGTCGAGGTGGCCGAGAACGTCGGGGACCGCGCGGCGTTCAGCGAGAAGCGCCAGGTACTCGTCAACTGCACCATCCACGGCAACGAGCGGGCCGGCGGCGAGGCCGCCCCCCGGTTCATCGAGCGGCTCCTGACGGGCAACGAGCCCGAAATCGAGGACCTGCTCGACGACTACGCGCTCGTCTTCACGTTCACCAACCCGGACGGCTGGGCCGCCCGCCGCCCGCAGTACGAGAGCAACGGCGTGCCGAACGCGCCGCTCCACGAGCGCGGCAACCTCGGCGGCGACACCAACCGCCAGTACCCCAATCCGGGCTGGGTGTCGCCGGCCCACACCATCGCCGAGCCGCAGGGCCGCACCCTCGACGGGACGACGGACCCGCCGGACTACGTGGCCGACACGGTGCCGGACACGCTCGCGTTCATCGAGCACTGCCGGACCTACGAGAACCTCGTCAGCGCCATCGACCTCCACGGGATGCTCTCCTCGAAGGACTTCGTCCTCGCGCTCGACGGCGCCTCCCAGTCCGACACCGGAGCGCTGCAGAACAGCTTCGAACTCATCGAACGCATCGGCAAGAACATCACCGCGGCCCTGTCCGAGTGGGAGACGGCCGGGCGGACCATCTCCGAGGTGACCGGCGGAACGAACCCCAGCTACGCCGGGCTCTCCGTCGTCCCGGAGCAGGCGTTCAACGCCGGGACGCCCGTCGAGACCATCGGCTACTCCGGCACGGGCTTCGTCGACGAGTGGATGTCGTTCCCCGAACGCCTCGGGGGGTTGGACGTCCCCAGCCTGACGATGGAGATGGCCTACTCGAACACCGTCGGCGGCAACGTCTACGACCCCGCTCGCGTCGGGATGCAGGTCGACGGCTACCAGGCCGCCATCCGCGGTGCTGTCGAGTTCGCCACCCGCGACGTGGTCGGTCGCTTCGAGTCCGACGGCGATATCGCGTTCGTCGACACGGACAGCCTCGTGCGCTCCTCGGACGCCCTCGATGTCGGCGACGACGAGGGCGGTGACGGGGGCGATGACAGGAGCGACAGCGGGAGCGGGAACACCAGCAGCGCCGCGACAGCGAGTCCCACGGCGACGACGGCCGAGATGGCCACCCTGCCGGCCGGCGGAACCACGACCCAGACGTACACCGTGGAGGCGGCGACCACCCGGTTCGCGGTCTCCCCGCACGTCCACGAGTCGGTGGCGAGCGCCGAGCTGGTCGCCCCCGACGGGACGACCGTTCGCACCTTCGACGCGACGGAGGGCCGTGCGCTCGGCGGGGCCTGCTGTGCGCTCCCGACGTGGGAGGTGACCGACCCGCAGGCCGGCGACTGGACGCTCCGGTTCACGGACGAACTGGCGTCGGGGAGCAGCGTGCAGACGCAGTTCGCCGCGACGCAGGGGAGCGTCGACGCCCCCGACCCGGCGGCGGAACTCGGCTACGAGCAGCGCGATTACGAGGTCGACCCGCTCCAGTACTTCCGCGACCTCGACGACGACGCGACCGGTGACGTCGATGGGCTCCCCGTGGGCGCCATCGCCGGCGACGACGAGGAGACCGAGCGGCAGGGAGGCCGGCCGGACTTCGCCCGGATGCTCGGTGCGGACCCGACCCGGAGCGACGAGACGGATCCGCTCGCGGCCTACGACCACGTCGTCGCAAGCCACGACGACGGCATCGGGAACGCCGACTACGTCGCGGCCCTCGAAGCGTTCGTCAGCGACGGCGGGAATCTCGTTCTGACGGATTCGGGGCTGGACCTGCTCGGGGCGATGGACGGCGTCGCCATCGAGAACGGCGATGTCACGACGGCCGAGGACAACTACGTCGCCCGCCTCGACACCGTCACCGACCACCCGCTCGTCACCGGCCGGGACCCAATCCAGGACCACCTCTGGTACATCGCGCCGCTGGGCTACGCGGAGAACGAGGCCCCCGTGACAAGCATCGACCAGGCCGCCTTCGAAAGCGCCGGCGGCACCGTCGCCGGGCTGACGGGCGGCCGGGTCGTCGTCGGGACGCTCGAACTCGGTGCCGGCACCATCCAGGTCGTCGGGAGCCTGCTCCCGCCGGCGAAGCAGACCAACCTCCACCCGTTCGGGATGGTGGACTACGCGGCGACCTACTTCGGCCACCTCGTGATGACGAACGCGCTGTTCGCCCAGCAGGTCCGCGAGGTGAACGGTGAGGAGACCGTCCGCATCGGGCGTGGGGACGACGGGGCCTGAACCGGCCCCTGTGGTCGGCTCGCGGCACCGCACACCCGGCGACGAGCCGTCGAGACTAGATGAGTTCCCGGGCGATGGTCCGGCGCTGTATCTCGTCGGTCCCCTCGAAGATGCGGAGCACCCGCGCGGTGCGGTACTCGCGCTCGATGGGGGCGTCCTTCATGAAGCCGGCCCCGCCGTACACCTGCATCGCGACATCGGCGGCATGGTTGGCGAGTTCCGCGCCCCGGAGTTTCGCCATCGACTCCTCCATCCGCGCGCGCTCGCCGTTCTCTATCTTCCACGCGGCGTAGCGGTAGAGCTGGCGGACCTGCTGGACGTCGGTGGCGAGGTCGGCCAGCTGGAAGGAGACGCCCTGCCGGTGGCCGATGGGCTTGCCGAACGTCTCGCGGTCGCGGGCGTAGTCGACGGCGGTGTCGAGGAGGAACTGTGCGGTGCCGACGGCGTTGGCGGCGATCTTGATGCGGCCGCCGCCGATCCAGCTCATCGCGGTCCCGAACCCGTTGTCCACCTCGCCCAGCACGGCGTCCTCGCCGACACGGGCGCCGTCGAACCGGAGCTGCGCCTGTCCGCCCGGGGTCAGGCCCATCGTCCGGTGGACCTTCTCGACCTCGTACTGGTCGGAATCGACGAGGAAGCAGGTGATGCCGCCGTACTCTCCCTTCTCGCCGGACGTGCGCGCGAACACCATCGCGAAGTCCGCGTAGGGCGCGTTCGTGATCCAGTACTTCTCCCCGTCGATGACCCACTCGTCGCCGTCCTTCTCGGCGGTCGTGTCCATGTAGTGGGGGTCCGACCCGTGGTCCGGTTCCGTGAGCGCGAAGCAGGTCGTTATCTCGCCGTCCATCAGCGGGTCGAGGTACTCCTCGCGCTGCTCGTCGGTACAGGCCAGCAGCACCTTCGTCGGGCCGCCCGCGCCGCCGGTGATGGCCGAGTGGAACCCCGGCGGCCGGTTCGCGAGATGCTCGGCGACGATGGCCGAGGTGACGAGGTCCACGCCGCCGCCACCCACCTCCTCGGGCATATCCATCCCGTAGAAGCCCGCCTCGACGGATTTGTGCCGTATCTCCTCGACCACCTCGCGGTACTCGGGCACCTGGTAGTGGTCCTCGTCGACGATGTGACGCTGGTAATCCTCGCCGAGGAACTCCGGGTGCTCGGCCTCCAGCGGCGCCACTTCCTGCTCGATGAAGTCGTCCAGCGCCTTCTTGATCTGTGTCGCCTCGGCCGGTTCGCTGAAATCCATGAGCAGCGGTGGCGTGGCACGCACAAAACCGTTCGGCCCCGTGAGAGGGGGTCGATTACAGGAACTCGTTGGCCCCACTGTGCGTCTCGGCCAGCGGATCGCCCGTCTCGACGGCGAGCGCGCCACTCACGGCGTCACGGGCGCCCGGAATCGGGTCGTGGGTCTCGACGTAGGCCGCGAGCGCGAAGTCGGTCTCGTCGCCGCCGGCGAGTTCCACCGCCTCCGTCCGGGCGAGCCGCGCGTCCAGCCAGTCCCGGACCACTTCGCGCCCGGTCGGGCCGAGCGGCTGGATGGGCTCACCGAGCCGGTGGAGCGTCTTCGCGCCCGTGACGGGTGCCACGCCGGCCGCCCGGGCTGCGTCGCCGATACTCGCGCCCGCGGCGTACTCGGTGGCCAGCGTGGCCGCCGCCTCGGGCGTGCAGGGGAGCCGGTCCGCGAACCCGCGAAGCCGCTCGGCCAGCGGCGCATCCGTGTCGTCGACAGCCGCGACGCCGCGGTCCTTCTGCTCGGCGGTCACCTCCAGCCCCGCGGCGATATCCGAGAGCGTCACGGCCGAGGCTTGTCGGGCGACCGCCGTTAAATTTTGTCCACACACTCGAGGAATGGAGTCCGCCGACGCGAGTTACCTACCGGTCACCGGTAGGTAACTCACGGTCGCTCGCGGTCGAATCCGGCGTTCCCGCTCCTTCTTGAAGGGGAATCGCGCCGAAGCCTCGCACATGAGCACGACGGCGACCACGTGCCCCGAGTGCGACGGCCGACTGCGTAGCGAGGGAACCGAGACCGTGTGTGGCGAGTGCGGACTGGTGGTCTCCGAGGACGCGATGGACCGCGGCCCGGAGTGGCGGAGCTTCGCGGACGACGATACGGACCCGCGGCGGACCGGGGCACCGCTGACGAGAAGTCGACACGACCGCGGCCTCTCCACGGAGATCGGCCGGTCGACACGCCTGAAGGGCCGCAAGCGCCGACGCGTCGCCCGGATGCGCAAACACCACAAGCGCGCGTCGGTCGGCGGCAAGGCCGACCGGAACCAGGTGTACGGGTTCACGGAGGTCCGGCGGCTGGTGAGCCAGCTCGAACTCCCGGAGAGCGTGCGCGACCGCGCCTGCGTCCTGTTCGAGTCCGCCCAGGACGCCGGACTGTTGCAGGGACGCTCCATCGAGGGGTTCGCCGCCGCCGCGGTGTACGCCACCTGCCGGACGGCGTCGGTCTCGCGGACGCGGACCGAGATCGTCGACACCGCCCGGGCGGACGCGGGCGAACTCGCGGCCGCGTACGACGCACTCAACCGTGAGCTCGGGCTCCCGACGGGACCGATAGACCCCTCGGAGTACCTCGCCCGGTTCGCCTCGAAGCTCGAGCTCCCGAACGCCGTCGAGCGCCGTGCCCGCACCCTCGCGGAGGCGGGCGCGGACGCCGGGCTCGTGAACGGCCGGAACCCGAGCGGCTTCGCCGGCGGCTGCCTGTACGCTGCCGCCCGCGAGCACGGGTGCGACCTCACCCAGCGCGAGGCCGCCGAGGTGGCGGATGTGACGCCGGTGACCCTCCGCACGGCCTACCGGGACGTGCGTGACCTTGACGCGAACGAGTGGGACGGCGAGGACGAGACTCCGGAGGGGTGCGGCGCCGTGCCCGCCGACGACTGACGCTCAGGCGACGACCACGACCGCCCCGGCCTCGTGTTCGACCCGCCGCGCGAGTATCGCCCGTTCGGTGGGCGTGAGCGCTCCACCCCATCCAACGACCGGAACACCGCATCGGTTCCGGAGTGCCTCCACCACGGTCGCCCGCCCCGCCAGCACGTCGCGCCCGTCCGGGCCCCGTCCCGCCGCGTCGGCCGCCACCCACCCGCCTGTATCGAGGACGACACCGTCGAGCGCCGACGCGATGGCGAGTGCCCGATTGACGGCCCGAGTGCCGACCCGACCACCGACCCGGACTCTCACGCCCCGGGGTCCGACGCGTCCTCGCGCGCCGCCGCCAGCCGCCCTTCGAGCGCCCCCGCTCGCTGCGCCAGCGCCGACAGCGTCTCCCGGTCGACCACGACCGTCGCGTGCCCCGGCGAGCAGCGGCGACGGCCATCTTCGAGCGCCTCGACGCGCCGCTCCAGCGCCGACAGCCACGCCCCGACCGCCGGTGGCAACGCGACGCCGGTCCCGTCCGCTCGGAGCGGGTCGTCGCCGTCGGTGCCCGCGCCGTCGCTCGGTACGTCCTCGTCCGCCTCATCGGCCTCGTCCGGCGCGCGTGGAGCCGGAACGGTCGGTGCTCCGGACATCGACCCGCCGTCAGTCGTGCCCCGCCCGACGACCTCGTGGTCCACGGCGACGGGCCGCTCGCGGGGCGGCGCGGGACTGGCATACCCCAGCGCGACGCGCTCGCCGGGCGCGAGCGTGCAGGCTGCCGTCCCGTCGGTCCACGATGGGCCGAGGGTGTCGGCGGGCGGCGCTCGAACCGGCCCATCGAGTCGGTTCTCGACCCGAATCCGGCAACGGGTGGGCGTATCGTTGTGAACCCTGCACTCGACGAGCGTGAGCCCGCCGCGGCGGTCGATGTCGCAGTCGAGCGTCGGCATGGGGGCGGTGGTCCCGGCATGGTACGTGAAGCTACGGCCGGTGCCCCGGGCCACCCCGTCCCCGACGCTTATCGCCCGACGGGAACAGGGAGGGGTATGACCGACGCCAACCGCGAGTTCGTCGCGAACCACGACCACCTGCGCGGCCTCGGCATCACCATCGAGGCCCAGGAGGAGGGCTGGGTCCGGGCCAGCCTGCCCCATCAGGACGAGCTGACGAACCCGGGGAGCGACACCATCCAGGGCGGCGTGGTATCGACGCTCATCGACCACCTCGGCGGGGCGGTACTGCGGACGACGCTCGATGACCCGCTCGCGACGCCACACGCCTCGACCGACCTCAGCGTCTCCTTCCTCCGGCCCGCGGACGGCGACCTCACCGCCGAGGGGACCGCGCTCCGGGTTGGCGGCTCGATGGCCGTCGTCCGCGTCGAGGTGACCACCGGCGACGGCGACGAGGAACAGCTGGCCGCCGATGGGCGAGTCACGATGCACGTCAAGCGCGATTGATTTATCCACGGTGATTCCGAACCTACCACATTGTGTCGAAATTTAGGCAGATATTACGATATTTGGGCGAGTGTGCTCCGACTCCAGCCATTATCCGGAGGCCTGTCACACCCGAATCGCGGGCGCATCCAGCCAGTCGCTCGCGGCTCCCACGTCCGGGAACCGCCGCGCGGCGAGGACCACCGGCGCGTCGAGCGTCACGGCGCGTGCCAGTGCCAGCCGCGCCGTGACGGGGTCGGCCCGGTCGAACGTCGTCGCGGACGAATCGGGCGTCGCGACCACGGCAGCGTCCACCCGCTCACGGACCCGGGCAGCGAGTTCCGCCCGGGCCTCGCGCCGGGCGTTCGCCAGCCGGTCCTCCAGTTCCAGCCGGCGCTCCCGGGCGTCGCGGGCCTCGCGCGCCCGCTGTCGCTCCCGGGCGAGCGCCTGCTCGGCGGCCGCGTGCTCGGTCTCGGCCTCCGAGAGGGCACTCGCGGCCGCTTCGAGGTCGGCCACGGCATCGCTCGCATCGACACCGGCCTCCCGAAGCGCCTGGACCCGGCCCTGGTACGTCGCGACGCGCTCGCGCTGGCGGTCGACATCGGCACCCGCCTCGGCCACCCGTTCACGGGCCGCACGCAGGTCGGCGGCAGGCGGGTCGTGGTCGGCGAGGCGGTCCTCGAGGGCCTCGATACGGGCCCGGTTCGACGCCCGGTAACCGAGCGCCCGCGCCGCAGCCGCCAGTGCCCGTCGCCGGGGGAGCGCGCGGCCGTCGACCAGCCCGACGTGCTCGTGGAGTGGTCCGGGCGACGCACACCGGACGCGCTCGTCGTCCGGGTCGCGGACGGCCGCAGCGAGGGCTGCAGGAGCGATTGCGGGCGCCTCGGACCGGGCCGCGAGGTCGACGGCCCGGCCACGGACGGAGCGGTCACCGAGACGGACACGGATTCGAGGGCGAGCGTCGGGGGCGTCGGGGAGCCCAGGCGCCGCCGATGTCATCGGTCGTCGTCGAGGTCGCGCGCCTTCAGCGACGCCGGGTCGGGATGGTCCGTGCCGGCGGCGAAGCGGCGATACGGCGTGCTCGGTTCGTCGCGGGCCTCGTACGCCGCGGCAGCCTCCCGGACCGCGGCGTCGGCATCGGTGAACTCGTTGAACGGCCGGGTCCGCTCGACCTGCACGTCGTCGGGATGCTTCTCGCGCAATCGGCAGGCGAGGAAGGCACCGTGTTCGGTCGCCGCGAACAGCGCTGCCCGCCCGAACCGCCGGACGACCGTCTCCTCGTGGGCGCGACAGACGTTCCGCAGGTCGCGCCGGGCCCCCCGCGAGTACGTCACCACCAGCAGCACGACCGGCGCTGCTGCCCGACGGCACGTAAATTTACTGCACGGTGCAACCTATGCAAGGAAGGCACACAGGAACGACGGACCGCCGCGGCAGACCGCGGACTCGGGGTGTCGCGGCCGGCATCGTGCGATTCAAGTAGTCGTCCGGCCTCGTTCCCCGTATGAAATTCCAGGGCCGCTCCACGACGAAGCGAACCGGTGGCCGGCGACGCCGCACCCACAAGAAGCGAAAGCATCAGATGGGGACCTCCCCGACCGAGACTCGCGTCGGCGAACCCCGCCTGAAGACGGTCGACGCCCGCGGCGGCACGACCAAGGTCCGCGCCATCACGACCAACCGCGCGACGGTCGCCACCGACGACGGCACCGTCAGCGCCGAGGTCGAGGACGTCACCGAGAACGACGCCAACCCGAACTACGTCCGACGGAACATCGTCACGAAGGGCGCCATCGTCGAGACGAGCGAGGGCCGTGCCCGCGTCACCTCCCGTCCCGGCCAGGACGGGCAGATCAACGCCGTTCTCGTCGAGTAGTCGTCCCCGGAGCGCCCGGACGGTTCTCGCGTTCGTTCCCGCGGAGCGTTTATCACGCCGGCAGCCGTCGCCATCGCCGATGGACCCGGTCCGACAGGTGATGGACGCCGTCGCCGACGCCGACACCGGAAACGAGCTCTACGGCGCGTTCGCCCCGCTGTACGATATCTTCTTCGCCGAGCGCTGTGACTACGACACGCTCGCGACGTTCGTCTCCGACCGCGCACCAGCGGGCGCGCGGTCGGTCGCCGTCGGCGCCTGTGGGACCGGGCGACTGCTCGCCCGCCTGGCCGACCGCTACGACCGGGCGGTCGGCCTCGACCGCAGCGCGGCGATGCTCCGGCTGGCCGGCGGGCGGACCGACACGGCGCTGGTCCGCGCGGACCTCCGAACGGTCGTCGCGCCCGGCGCGTTCGACCTCTTCACCGTGACCGGGAACTCGCTGGCCCACCTCCCCGCGGGCGCCCCAGACGGCGTGCGGACAGCGTTCGAGCGTGCCGCCGAGAGCCTGCGTTCCGGTGGGACGCTGGTCTGTGACTTCATGCTGACCGACAGCCTGATGAACGGCTACGTGACCGAAGATACGGTCGAGACGGACCGGTGCCGCGTGGAGCGCCGGGTCGTCACGCGCGTCGAGGACCGGGGCGCGGACGACCTCGGCGCGGCGGGCCGCTACGACTACGAGTTCACGATGACCGACCGGCGGACGGGCGAGACAGCCCGCGCCGAGGCGTCGCTGCCGGTCAGAGTGTTCGAGCCGGAGGCGCTGCCCGGTGTCGCGCTCTCGGCCGGATTCACCGAGGCGGCTCTCGTCGACCCACCGACGCCGTACGGCGGCGGGCTCGTGGCACGAGTGCCCGAGTAGCCGCCGCAACTCGAGTCGGCCGGTCGTCTCGGACCAGTCGGCCGACCGTCCCGGGCCGGCTCCCGGCGCAACGGCAGCCGGAAAGGTCCATATCCGTCGAGCACCTGGGTCGTGGTATGACCCGAACGCTGGACGGCGAGGTGCTGCACGTCGTCCCGCCAGAGGAACTGGACGACTACGACATCGAGGACGAACTCCAGTCGATGGCGGAGTCACGCTACATCCTCGTCTGCCGGGCGGGCGGGAAGCCGTCGTGGCTCGAACGGGTTCGCTCGTTCTTCACGCGACGACCCATCGAGGCGACGACGCTGGTCTCCGAGACCGGCGCCGACGAGGGCGACGAGGTGACCGCGACGGTCCATGAGACGGACCTGCCGGGCGTCTACGAGGCGACGGACCTGCGAACCTGAATCGGGGGGCGGCGACCGCGCTCAGAAGCCACCGACGTACTGGAACGGCACCGGCGTGAAGCAGAGCAGGCCCAGGACGAACGTGAGCAGGCCGACGGCCATCCGCTTGCGGTCGAGCGGCTCGTCGTAGATGGGGGTCGCGTGGCCCGCGTAGGCCAGGCCGATGGTGATGAACCCCCAGAACGTCCAGATGGCCACGGAGTCGCGGATGTCCAGCCCCTGGACGAAGAAGAGGTAGCCCGCCAGGGCGAACAGCGACAGCGGGACGAACGCGGCGACACGCTCGGCGTTCTCGCCGGCCATCGCCCGGACGATGTGGCCGCCGTCCAGCTGGCCGACGGGGATGAGGTTGAGGAAGGTGACGAACAGCCCGATCCAGCCGCCGAAGACGACCGGGTTGACGGCCATGCCGGGGTCGCTGTACGTGAGCGGCTGGCCCGTCAGCATCGACAGTCCGTGGAGCAGCGGCGGGTAGCCGAACTCGATGACGATGGCGTCGGGGCTGTTCTGCACACTGGCCGGTACGCTGATGGGGTCCATCAGCAGCCCCACCGTCGAGACGACGATGGCCGCGACCAGCCCCGCCAGCGGCCCGGCCACGCCGATGTCGAACAGCGCGTCGCGGTCCGGGATGCGCCCTTTCATCCGGATGACCGCACCCAGCGTCCCGATGAACGTCGGGACGGGGATGAAGTACGGCAAGGAGGCGTCCACGTCGTGGTAGCGCGAGAGGACGTAGTGGCCGAGTTCGTGGATACCCAGCACCGACAGGACGGCGAGCGAGAACTTCCAGGAGTCGCCAGTCACCAGGTCCAGCGGCGAGGTCAGCGGCTCGTAGTACCAGATTGTTCCCGCGAACAGCGTCGTCAGCACCGTCAGCAGCAACATCACGACGTTCGTCCACGGGATGCCGTCGATGCCGACGCTCCGCGGGTCGGCGACGAGGGCGTGCCGGCTCTGGTGGAGTTCGACCCCGGAGATGGGGTCGGTCTCGCTGTCCTTGACGGTGGTCAGCCGGACCTCGTAGCCGTGCTCGCGGAACAGCGGCCACACCTCGCGCTCGAGAGCCTGCTGGCCCACGCGGGGCTCGCCCACGTACACCAGCCGGTCCCCGTCCTGGCGGACCTCCTCGACGTGGAACGCCGACGAGAACGCCGCAACCGGCGGTCCTCCGGTCGGCGCGTCGAGATCATCCATCACCTGATGGTCGGGGATGGCGGCGAATAAATCCACGGGCCCCCGACCTTTCAAGCCCGTACGGGACGGAGCCGTCGCCGATGGACGACCGGACCTACTGGGACGAGCGCTACCGGGACGCGACGTTCCGGCTCCCCGAGGAGCCCTCGCGGCCGCTGCGCGAGTTCGCCGACGCCCTCCCCGAGGGGCGAGCGTTCGACGTCGCCACCGGCACCGGCCGGAACGCGCTGTTCCTCGCGGCACAGGGCTACGAGGTCGACGCCGTGGACGTCTCGGGCGTCGCGCTGGCCGAGGCGCGCGAGCGGGCCGCCGAACGCGACCTCGACGGCCACGTCGACTGGATCCAGGCCGACCTCGACACCTACTGCGCCCCCGAGTCGACGTACGACGTGGTGTCGGTGAGCTTCTACCGTGCGCTGGAGCTGCTCCCCGATCTGAAGGAGGCGCTGGCGCCCGGGGGCGTCCTCTGCTACGAGCACCACCTGCGCTCGCCCGAGGCCGACCGCGGCCCGAGCGACGACCGCCACCGCTTCCGGTCGAACGACCTCCTCCGCGCGGCACTGGACCTGACCGTACTGCACTACGAGGAGACGACGCGCGTCGCGGACGGCCGGACCTCGGCGGTGGCGACGCTCGTGGCGCGGAACACGAGCGGCGGGAGCCAGACCTACCCTCGCCGGGAGGCGTAGCGGCGGCCCGGGTCGGCGGTGCCGGTCGGCCCATGCACTCCACGTGAGTGGCGGGGCCGCTCCGGGAGCCGTAGCTGTACGCCAGCAGCGGGGCGAAGCCGGAGCCGCCGATGGCGGTGACGACGAGTCGGACGAACGGGAGCCACGAGCCGGAGTCTCAGCTGGCCACCGCTGGCCGCCGTGATTATACGACCGACGGGACTACCAGCGGACAGATGGTGGGGTCACCGGACGAGAGACGAGGGGTACGTCGCCGGTCGGTACTCCGTGCCGCCGGAGCAGGTGTCGCCGGCTTCGTCCCGGCGGCCAGCGGCGCGGCCGCCGCCTCGGGCCGACAGCCCGATACGTCGGCGGACTGGTCGGCACGCCTCCCACAGCACGTCCGCGTGGCGACCCGGAACCTCGGACTGGGCGCCCGGCTGTACGGCTTCGTCGACACCGACACGCTCCGTATCGACCCCGAACAGGTGTACGAGCGCTACCAGCAGGTCCGCTCGACTGCACCGCCCGCCCGGATGGCGGCCATCGCGAGCGGCCTCGCCGACGACCTGCCGGCGGTCGTCGGGCTGCAGGAGGTCGCGCGCATCAGGCGCGGCCCGAACGACTACGCCGGTGGGAGCGAGCCCAACGCCCGACGGGAGGTGTACGACTTCCTCGACCTCCTCACGACGGCGCTCGAGTCGGAGCTCGACCGATACGACTTCGATGTCGGCTACCGCGTCGCCGCCGTCAGCCAGAACCTCGACGAGGAGTTCCCCGCCGAAGGACCCGACGACGAGCGGTTCGACATCCGTCTCACGGACCGGGACGTGGTGCTCGTTCGCGACGACCTCGCCGTCCGGCGGACCGACGACGGGACCTACGGACTCAACGTCAGCGCGACCCTGGAGGACGGCACCCGGGTGTCGGTCAAGCGCGGGTACGCGCTCGCGACGGTCGAACTAGAGGGGGCACCGTTCACGTTCGTGACGACGCACCTCGCGGTGGCGAGTCGCATCATCCGGGAGGCACAGGCCGAGGAGCTGGCGGGCCTCGCCGAGCGGCGTGACGGCCCGGTCCTCGTGGCGGGCGACCTGAACACCACCCCCGAGGGCGACCGGTCGGCCGCGTACGAGCGGCTCACGGACGCCGGCCTCGAGGACGTGTGGGCGGCGGTGACCGACGACCCGGGACCGACCTGCTGTCAGGGGGAACTCATGCGCAACGAGCGCTCGCGGCTGGGCATCCGCGTGGACCACGTCCTGAGCGCGGGACCGGTGGTGCCGCTGGCCGCCCGGCGGACGGGCGCCGACCCCGATGACCGCATCGAGGCGACCACGCCGGACGGCGAGGTACGGCTCTGGCCCTCGGACCATGCGGGGGTCGTCGCGGACGTCCGCGTCGAACCGCGGACGCGTGACCCGGTGCCAGTGCTGCGGCGGCTCCTGTTCGGCTGACGGTCGCCGCCGACTACCGCGAGTCGCTCGCCTCGATGCCCGACTCGGTCGTCTCCGTCACCGACGACACCGGGGCACCCGGGTCGCCGAACACCCGGTGCCGCATGAGATAGCCCAGCAGCGAGAGCGCCACCACCGTACCGCCGAGGCCGACGACCAGCGCAGCGTCACCGTCGGCGATGCCGGCGCCGACGAGACTCAGCGCGAGAATCGTCGGTGTGCGGCCCAGGACCGCGATGGCCACCAGCCGTCGGAGCGGGATAGCCGTCAGCCCGCCGACGAAACAGAGCGCGTCGTCGGGGAACCCGGGGACGAGGAACGCGAGGAACAGCCCCACCTGCCCACGCCGGGCGGTCAGCGCGTCGAAACGCACGATGGCGCCCGCGGGGACGAACCGCTCGACGGCCGCCCGCCCGAACCGGCGGGCCAGCCAGAACGCCAGCGCCGACCCCACCGTGACTCCCACGACCGAGAGCAGTGACCCGATGACCGGACCGAACAGGAACCCACCCAGGAGCGCCACCGCCGGGGAGGGGATGGGTGCGACGACGACCTGTGTGATCTGCACGAGGACGAACACGACCGGCGCCGCCGGACCCGCATCACGGACGATAGTCGCCAGAACGTCGGGGTCGGACAGCGCCAGGAGCCGGTCGCCGAACAGCACCGCCACGACGACCCCCCCGAGGAGGAGTGCCGCACCGACCACCACAGCCAGCGCTGAGGCCCTGGACTTGTCGGTGGCAGTATCGGGGGAACACACGGCGTAGATTGGCGCGCTCGGGCGATAATCTTTCCCCGTGTCCAGCGGTACAATTCCTCACGCGCCGTCACCGCGGGCGACCGCGCCGCCGGCGGTAGCGCGACGCGGTCAGTCCTCGAGGTCGTCCACCAGCTCGTCACCCAGCCCGACGTACCCGGCCGGCGTGAGCGCGCGCAGTTCCTCGCGCACGGACTCGTCGACGTCGAGGCCGTCGAACAGGTCGCGGAAGTCCTCGAGCGAGGCACGCTGGCCCCGCGTGAGGTCCTTCACCTGCTCGTAGGCGTCGGCCCGGCCCTCGCGCCGGAGGATGGTCTGGACGGCCTCGCCGATGACCTCCGGGTTCCGTTCGAGGTCCTCGCGCATGACCGCCTCGCGCGGGACGACCTTCTCGAGGCCGCGCGTGGTCTTCTGGTAGCCGATGAGGCAGTGGGCCAGCGCCGCGCCCATGTTGCGCTTCACCGTCGAGTCCGAGAGGTCGCGCTGGAGCCGCGAGTCCGTCACGTAGTCCCCGAGGAAGACCAGGTCGGAGTTGGCCTTCGAGCAGTTCCCCTCGCCGTTCTCGAAGTCGATGGGGTTGACCTTGTGGGGCATCGTCGAGGAGCCCGTCTCCCCTTCGACGGCCTCCTGCCCGAGGTAGCGCTGGCTGACGTAGAGCCAGCAGTCCAGGTTGAGGTCCAGCACGACGTTGTTGGCCCCGCGGAGCGCGTCGAACAGCGTCTGGAGGTCGTCACACGGGTTCACCTGCGTCGCGAGCGGCGTGTGCTCCAGGCCGAGCGAGTGGACGAACGACTCGGAGAAGGCGCGCCAGTCGACGTCCGGGTAGGCGGCGTGGTGGGCGGCGTAGGTGCCCGAGGCGCCCGCCAGCTTCCCGGAGAGCCCGTCCGCGGCGTCCTTGATGCGGCCGAGCGCTCGGCCGAGGCGTGCGGCGTAGACAGCCATCTCCTTGCCGAACGTCGTCGGCGTGGCCGGCTGGCCGTGGGTCCGGGCGAGCATCGGCAGGTCGCGGTGCTCCCGCGCGAGGGCCGCGAGCGCGTCGCGCACCTCCCGCAGCGCGGGGACGAGCACCTCCTCGACGGCGGGCTGCAGCAGAATCCGGTGGGCGAGGTTGTTCACGTCCTCGCTGGTGAGGCCGAAGTGGATCCACGGGTGGATGCGGTCGGCGGTGTGCTCCCGGAGGAAGTACTCGATGGCCTTCACGTCGTGGTTGGTGGCGTCGTAGCCGGCCCACCCCTCCGTCTCGAGTTGCTTGATGGCCTTCGCGTCGGTCTCGCTGAACTGCCGGTAGCGGTCCCGGAGGAGGTCACGGTTGTCCTCGTCCAGCGTGAGCGGGACGGCGTCGAGGTCCGCGAGGGCACAGAGGTACTCCACCTCGACCTCGATGCGGGCCCGCATCAGCGCGACCTCGCTCGCGTACGGGACGAGGGGTTCGGTGTAGCGCGCGTAGCGGCCGTCGAGGGGCGAGACGGCGTGCAGCGCGGAACGGTCGGTCATACCAGGGTACTGTGTGAGTGGTGGGAAAGCGGTGTCGAATGGCTGCCAGGGGTTGGTGTGTTGTGGCGGTGGCTGTGAGTGCGACAGCGACGACGGAGCCACCTACGAAGCCCTCGCGCTCGGACGATTACAGCGACTCCGACAACAGAACCACCTCCGAAGCCCTCGCGCTCGGACGATTACAGCGACTCCGACAACAGAACCACCTACGAAGCCCTCGCGCGCTCAGGGCCCCGCGGCTCGCTGCGCTCCTCTCGTTCCGGGCCTGCGGCGGGTTCGCTGACGCTCACCCGCCGTTCCGGGCATGCGCTGCGGTGCTTGCGTCGCCGGGGGACCGCTGAGCGCGCTCGCCCTTCGAGTCCACCAGGAACGTGGAAGGTGGCGCCGGGGCAGCGGCCCTGCCCTTCCCCAGGTCGCGCGGGCTCCGCTTTCGCTCCGCCACGCGCTCCCGGCCCGAGAGCAGTTGCACGGCCGGCCGGTTCCGTGGACAGGAAGCGCGCCAGCGCCACCCGCGCCGAACCGCGAGCGCAGCGAGCGTGTTCGGCGGCCATCGGCGCTGGCGCGGGGAGGTGTGGGGACACCCTGCTAGGCTGGAATCACTACACGCGTCGCTCGACTCGAAACAGAGGCCCTGGCGGACTCGAAGGGCGAGCGCTCTCGACCCGTCCCCGGCGACGTAAGGACCACAGGCCGAACGTAGTGAGGCCGAGGACCGCAGCGAGCCGCGGGCGGTCGAGAGCGCGAGGGCTTCGTAGACACCCATCTCTCCCCAGAGCCAACCAACCACACAACACCGAATTTTTAGAATAATTGCGCACAGAAAAAGATTACTTCCCCGATAAATAACTTATCTACATCCTACCCCGGCATCTCGAAGGTCTCACCACATTCGGGACACTGCAGCACCATCCCGTCGTCGCCCGGGACGAAGCGCAGGGTATCCGACTCCCCACACGCGCTACACGGCTGGGGCACCCGCACGTCGGTCGAGGGCTTCGGGGCACCGATACCCAGCAGTGTCGCGGGCTGGTCGGACTCGTTCTTGCCCTGCTGGAAGTCCCCCGGCGCGAACCGGACGACCTCGCCACCCTCGACCTCGACCTCGCCCTCCAGCGTCTGGAAGGTGACCGTCCCGTCGAGGACGTAGAATATCTCCTCCTGGTCCATGTGGGTGTGGACGCCGCCCGAGAGGTTCTGGCCAGCGTCGAGCTGGTAGTGGCTCAGCCCCACGTCGGCCGTCTCGAGTGCTTCACCCACGCGACGAGCGGTGTCCTCGCCGCCGCCGGGGTTGTTGTCCGCCGCGAGTTCATCGATGGTCACTTTCTCCATGCGCAGGGGCAACGAGTGGCGGTCACAAGAAACAAGCGGCCACGGGGGGCCAACGCTGATACCCGCAGCCGACAAACTGGAGTCGTGTCGCTCGCCATCACCCACTTCGCCGTCGGGGCGGCACTGACGGCGCTGGTCCTCACCTACCTGGTTCCGGGAGCCCGGTATCCCCGGGTGCTGTCCGGAGTCGGCGGCGGCTGGGCGATGGTCCCCGACGTCCACTGGGTCAGTCCGGTGGCGGCCGAGACGCTGAAGGGCGCCCACGGCTCGCCGCTGGTCAACCTCTTCTGGTTCCACCAGGCGCTCGACGTGGCCGACCCGACCGACTCGAAGGCCGTCGCCGCGGTCGCGCTGGCGGGCCTGCTCCTCGTCACCGCACTGGCCGAGCGACGCGAGTACCGCACGCCCGAGCGCGTCCGAACGGCCGCCGCGGACGTGGCGGCGACGCTCACCGCGGAGCGCGACGACTGAGCGGACGCCGGCACGCTGTCGACCGCGTCACACCGTTGGAACGGTCACCGAATCGAGCGCGTCCCGGACCACGTCGGCCTTCTCGGCGTCCTCGACCTGCGCGTCGGGGGTGAGGACGAGGCGGTGGGTCAGCGTCGACGGCGCGACCCGCTTCACGTCGTCGGGGGTGACGAACTCGCGGCCGACGAGGACCGCGTGGGCGCGCGCGAGTTCGAACAGGCGCTGGGTCCCACGCGGGGAGACACCGATCGCGACCCGGCGGTCCTCGCGCGTGGCCCGTGCCAGGCGCGCGACGTACCGGAGGACGTCCTCGTCGACGCCGACGTCCTCCGGGCTCTCGCGGAGCGCGCGCACCCGCGCCTCGTCGAACACGGACTCGATTTCGGGCGAGCGGGTCCGGCGGTCCGAACGCCGCCGCAGGAGTTCGACCTCGCCGTCCTCGTCCGGGTAGCCGAGCGCCGTCTTCACGGCGAAGCGGTCGACCTGCGCCTCGGGCAGGGGGAAGGTCCCCTCCTGCTCGACGGGGTTCTGCGTGGCGATGACGAAGAAGGGGTCCGGGAGCGGGCGCGTCTCCCCGTCGGCGGTGACCTGCTCTTCCTCCATCGCTTCGAGCAGCGCGGCCTGCGTCTTCGGCGGCGCGCGGTTGATTTCGTCGGCCAGCACGACGTTGGCGAAGACGGGGCCAGGCCGGAACTCGAACTCGCGGTCGCGCTCGTTGTAGACGTGGGTCCCGGTCACGTCCGAGGGGAGCAGGTCGGGGGTGAACTGGACCCGCGAGAACTCCAGCCCCAGCGCCGTCGCCAGCGAGCGCGCGGTCAGGGTCTTCCCCGTGCCGGGCACGTCCTCCAGCAGGACGTGCCCACCCGAGACGACACCCAGCAGCGTCGTCTCCAGCACCGTCCGGTCGGCGATGACCGCCGTCGATACCGCGTCCAGCACCGCCTCGCACGCGTCGCTGGCCTCGGAAACGTCCATGGGCGGGCGTGGCCCGCCGAGGGCTTGAGTGTGGGGTGCTGGAGGGTCGGAGAGAAGCGGAGAAGGGGCGTCAGTCGTCCCCGTCCGCGCCGGGGACCTCGACCTCGACCGCCGCCGTGTCGTCGTCGCCCTCGGGCGCGAGGAACAGCCCCAGAATGCCGATCTCGACGAGGAGCCCGACGATGGTGTCGGCCGAGACGGCCTCCTGGTCGCGGAAGGAGGCGATGCGCGCGAGGACGACCCCGAGCCAGACGAGCGTGACGGGGCGCTCCTCACCCGCGAGCCCGAAGATGCCGAGCGTGGTGAACACGCCGCCGAAGACGGTGGTTATCTCCGAGCGACCGGCCGCATCGACCGGTTCCAGGTTGGTGACCTTCGCCGTGGCGTCCGGTTTCACGAGCGAGACGACGCCGAACAACAGCGTCGCCAGACTGCCCAGCAACGAGGTGGGTGCCATGCCAGAACCCGGCACACGGCGCCGGCTTACCGGTTGCGGTCCCGACAGGTGGGAACGCCGGGAAACGCCCGATAAATCACATATCGCGATACGAAATCCGCCGAGCGCCGCCGCGCACCACACAGATTCTGTTGCTGAATCGGCGCCGTTGCGTTCCCCTTTTCGCTATTTCCAGTTTAATGAAATTTCTATAAAGATAACACGCTCATAATGCAATAATTAAGCTACTTCGCCATATATCCGAGAGGGCACCCACCAGACATAGCTTCAACTGTGTGGAGTGCTATCTCTACACATGGTCCTGCAGACACCACAGCCGCGTCACTGCCCGGACTGCGACGGCGAGCTGACGAACGTCCAGGGACTCCGGCACTGCCCGGACTGTCAGTGGACGAGAGCGACCGACCGACGGTAGCTCAGACCGGTTCCAGGAGGAGGAGCCGGTCCCCCTCCTCCCGCTCGCCGACCGCGGGGGCGACCGTGTCACCGACCGCGAGGCCCTCGAACGTCCGGGCGACACCGGTCAGCCGGACCGCGCCGAACTCCGCGACGACCGTCGCGTAGGGCGCTTCGGCCGCGAACGACGGCGTCGGGACGTGGACGACGGTGAACGTCGCCACCTCGCCCGTCTCGGGGAGGGATTCCTCGTGCAGGTCCCCACCACAGCGCGGGCAGACCCGGCGGGGCGGCAGCCAGCCGTGTCCCTCGTCGCACGCCAGGTAGTAGCCCTCGTCGGCGGCGACGGCATCCAGCCACGCGTCGTACTCGCCGTCCGGCGCCGGGTTCTCGGGGGTGTACTCGTCGCTCATGCGTCCACCTCCAGCACGTGGACCACGGCACTCGCCACGGTCCCACCGGCGTTGTGCGTCACGCCGACGTCGCCGTCGACGGCGTCGCTGTTGGGGTGGTCGCCACGGAGGAGCCGCGTGGCCTCCACGACCTGCGCGGCGCCGGTCGCGCCGACGGGATGCCCCTTCGCCTTCAGGCCGCCCGAGAGGTTGACCGGCAGGTCGCCGTCGCGGGTCGTCTCGCCCGCACGCGCGGCGTCGATGGCCGCGCCGCGGTCGTAGAACCCCAGCCCCTCCAGCGCCAGCACCTCCGCGATGGTGAAGCAGTCGTGGACCTCGGCGAAGGCGACGGCGTCGCGCTCGATGCCGGCGTCGGCGAACGCTTCGCCGGCGGCCGCCTCGGTCGCGGGCGTGAACGCCAGGTCCGCGCGGTCCTGCAGTGCGAGATGGTCCCCGCCCTGGCCCGTGCCCGTCACGCTGACGGCCGCGTCGAGGTCGTGCTCGGCGGCGTACGCCTCGCTCACGAGGAGGAACGCGCTCGCGCCGTCCGTGATGGGGCAGGAGTCGTACAGGTGGAGCGGCTCCGCGATGGGGGGTGCCTCGACCGCCGTCTCGACGTCGATGGCCTGCCGGAACTGCGCGAACTCGTTGTCGAGCGCGTTGTCGTGGTTCTTCACCGCGATATGCGCGAGGGCCTCGCGCGAGCCGCCGAACTCGTCGAAGTAGGCCCGCGCCATCAGCGCGTACGCTCCGGGGAAGGTGACGCCGGCGCGGACCTCGAACAGGTCGTCGGCCGCGACCGCCAGTCCCTCCGTCGACCCGGCGGTGCCGACGTTGTTCATCCGCTCGGCACCCCCGACGAGCAACACGTCGGCCTCGCCGTTCCGCACGGTCCGGACCGCTTCCCGGACCGCGACGCCCGACGACGCACACGCGTTCTCGTAGCGCGTGGCCGGGCAGGTGAGTCCCGCGGCCTCGGCCATCAGCGGTGCCTGGTGGCCCTGGTGCTCGGTCAGTTCGCCCATGAAGTTGCCGTAGTAGACCCCGTCGACGTCGGCGCGTGGCACGCCCGCGTCCTCGAACGCGGTCGCGGCTGCCTCGGCGAACAGGTCACGGCCCGTCCGCTCCGGGTGGACACCGAAGTGGGTCAGCCCCACGCCAGCGACGCGGGGCGGTGCTCTGTCCATGCCTTCGCGCAGGCCGTCGACGGACAAATAGCTGCGCACCCCGCGCGGGAGCGACACACGGTCGCGCAGTCCACGGATGACCGCGCGAGCGCGTGACTCAGGTGACGCCGCCGTCGGGCGCGTCGAACTGTTCGTACTCCTCGCCGTCGAGCACCGCCCGGAGTGCCGCGACAGCGTCGAACACGTCCGCGAAGCCGACGTGGGTGGGGGCGGGACAGAGCCGCACCACGTCCGGCGGCCGGACGTCGACCACCACGTCACGGGCCTGCAGCGCCTCGCCGATGCGGTAGGCCTCCGGGTGTTCGAGGGCGACGTGCCCGCCGCGCTCGTCGGGCGCCCGCGGCGCCGCCACGTCGCACTCGGGCAGGCGCTCGTCGGCGAGGTCGATGCAGTAATCGGTCAGCGCGAGCGAGCGCTCGCGCAGGGCCGCGACCGTCACGTCGTGCTCGTCGAACAGGTCCAGCACGCCCCGGAGCGGCGCCATCGCCAGGAGCGGCGGCGTCCCGATCTGCCACGCCCCGGCCGAGTCAGCGGGCGTGAACCGCTCGTTCATCTCGAACTGCGTCTCCTTGTCGTGACCCCACCAGCCCGTGAGCGACGGCGTCGTCCCGTGATGCCGGCGGTTGACGTACAGGCCCGCCACGGCGCCGGGACCGCCGTTGAGGTACTTGTAGCCACACCAGACCGCGAAGTCGACGCCGACGTCGGCGAACTCGTGGGGGACGACACCGACCGAATGTGCGCAGTCGAAGCCCACGAGCGCGTCGTGTGCGTGCGCGGCCTCCGTGATAGCCGGGATGTCGAGCAGCTGGCCCGAACGATACAGCACGGAGGGCATCACGACGACGCCCACCTCGGGATTGGCCTCGAGCGCGGCCTCGACGTCCGCGGCCCGGATGGTGCGGCCGTCGCGCGACGCGACCTGCACGAGGCCGTCATCAGGGTCGAGCCCGCGCTCGCGCAGCTGGGCGCGGACGGCGTAGTGGTCGCTCGGGAAGTCCAGCTCGTTGACCAGGACTTCCGCGCCGTCCGATTCGCGGAGGAAGGTCCCGACGAGCGTGTGGAGGTTGACCGTCGTGCTGTTGGCGCAGACGACCTCGTCGTCGCGGGCGCCGACCATCGGCGCGATTCGCGTGCCGAGGCGTTCGCCCCACTCGAACCAGTCCGAGTCGCTCCACCCCTCGACCGCGAGGTCGCGCCACTCCGCCAGCAGGTCGCCGACGGCGGCCTCGGCGTGGTCGGAGATAGGCCCCAGCGAGTTCCCCTCCAGGTACGTCCCCGGCGCGTCGAAGGCGTTGGCGAGGCTCCAGGCGTCGGCGTCCCGTCGTTCGGCCCACTCACGGGTCAGCCGGTCGGCGTCGATGTCGGGCCCGTCCTCGCCCGGCGTCTCGGTCATTGCTTCGGTGTACGGCGCGGGCGATATGCCTCTTGTGCGTCGGCGGCGACCCGTCGTGCGAAACTGCGGATACAAGTACCCACCCACCGACCCCCCGCCAATGCTCGAGGACACGGTGCAGATCGTCTGCGGCGCGGGCGGTGGACTGGGCGAGGAGACCGCGGTCGCGATGGCCGAGCACGGCGCGACGGTCGTCGTCAACGACCTCGGCGTCGACGTGGACGGCGAGGGGAGCGACGCCGAACCCGCTCAGGAGACCGTGGAGCGCATCGAGGACGCTGGTGGCGAGGCGATGGCCCACTTCGGCGACGTGACCGACCTGGAATACACCGAACAGCTCGTCGCGGACACCGTCGAGGAGTACGGCGCCGTCCACGGCGTCATCAACTACGCCGGCATCCTCCGGGACTCGATGGTGTTCAACATGGACGAGGACGAGTGGGACGCCGTCATCGATGTCCACCTGAAGGGCCACTTCTCGGTGGTTCGCGCGGTTTCGAGCCACTGGCGCGAGCGCTACAAGGCCGAAGGTGGCTTCGACCGCCAGCGCTCGCTCACCTGCGTCTCCAGTGGCGTCGCAGCTGGGAACCCGGGGCAGGCGAACTACTCCGCGGCGAAAGCCGGCATCCTGGGTCTGATGCGAACGTCGGCCCGCGAACTCTACCAGTACGACGTCCGCGTGAACGCGCTGTGGCCGACCGCCCTGACCCGGATGACCGAGGACCTGCCCGCGATGGCCGGTGCCGACGAGGAGTCGATGGGGCCACAGCTGGTGCCGGCCGCGCCGGTCTTCCTCGCCAGCGATGGCGCCGAGGACGTCAACGGCGTCACGCTGGCCATCGCCGGTGGGAACCTGGCGGTCGTCTCGGACCCCGACCGCGAGCAGAGCCTCTCGAAGAACGTCGGCGAGGCGGGCGGCTGGACCGCCGCCGAGATCGACGAACGCTGGGACGAACTCACCGACGGCATCTCGACGATGCGGATGTCGCCGGGCTACTGACGCCCGCCCTGTTCTCGCTGGCCGATTCGCCACCGAGTCGGGAGCCACGGCGCCGAGACACGCGACCGTGGGACGCCAGCCGCGATTCGATATCGTGATATCTGGTTTACTGGATGAGGGACCAGGGACGAGCGATGGAGTCGAGAAAGCAGCTACAGATTCAGTTCGTCGATAGTCCGCTAAAAGCACCAAATGCAGAGTGAATTAGCCAGAAAATACGAATTTTATAGACATACCCGGTGCAGAATATACGCGGAAGAGGCGTCCGGCGAGCCCGGGGGAGGTCGGCGTGCCGAACGGTCCGGAGGAGCGTGACCGGCTGTCGGCGGACGGCCCGTTCCGACGAGCGCGGCCGCCGGGCCATCGCCGCGCTGTTCGTCGGGCGCCGGGTTCTGGCTACCCTCCCGGCAGAACGCGCGGCGTGCTGACCGTGGGCCGCCGTCGGCGAGCCCTCGTTCTGGGAGCGGCCGACACGGGGATGCCCCGGCGGGTTCCTCGCACTCGCTCGCGAGCGGATGCTACACTTGCGGGGGGCACGCTGACCGGGAGACACCGATGCCGACCGACACTGGGCTCATCCCAGCACGTTTGGCCGCTGCCCGCGCAGGGCGTCCCATGGCCGACGACCTCGACGGACTGGACCCCGACTGCGCACGCGTCGTGCGCGAGTTCCAGACACAGGGCCTCCCGGAGTGGCACACCCTGTCGGTACCGAGCGCCCGCCGGCTCGAGGACGACCTGTTCTCGGCGGGCGACGGCCCCGAGATGGCCGCAGTCCGGGATTTCGCCATCGATGGACCTGCTGGCGACGAACTCCCGCTCAGAGCGTATCGTCCGGAAGGGCCACCACCGGGTGACGATGAATCGGATACCACGATACCGAATCGCCCGACCGTGGTCTTCAGCCACGGTGGCGGCTGGACGCTCGGAACGCTCGACTCCGCCGACGACATCTGCCGGGAGCTGGCCGCCCGGACCGGTGCGCTGGTTATCTCGGTCGACTATCGGCTCGCCCCGGAGCACCCGTTCCCGGCGGCGCTCGACGACGCCTACCGCGCGACCGAGTGGGTAGCCGCGAACGCCGACACGCTGGGCGGGGGCGGACCGCTCGCGGTCGCCGGCACGTCCGCGGGCGCCGGGCTCGCGGCCGCGGTGGCGCTGCGTGCGGCCGTCGAGGGAGGCCCCGATGTCGCGGTGCAGGCGCTGTGCTACCCGATGCTCGACCGGGACGACTCACCCGCGTCGTACACGGAGCACGGCGACGGACCGCTCCTGACCGCCGCCGACATCGCGTGGTTCTGGGAGCAGTACCTCCGCTCGCCGGTCGACGCACACAACCCGTTCGCGGCGCCGTTACGGGCGGACGACAGCCTGCTCGCCGGGGCGCCGCCCGCCGTGGTCGCGACCGCCGGGGTGGACCCACTCCGCGACGAGGGGCGGGACTACGCGGACCGGCTGGAAGGCGCGGCCGTGCCGGTCGAACGCGTCCACGAGCCCGACCTCTCCCACGGGTTCTGCTCGCTGACGGGCGACGTGCCGGCTGCCGACCGGGCGATGGACGACCTCTGTGGCGCGCTGGCCGCCCGGCTGGAGTGAGTGACCCCTACTCGCTCACGGTCTCGGTGGCGGCCAGCACGAAGCCGACCGAGACGCCCGCGGCGACACCGAACGAGAGCGCGGTGAGCAGTGCGCCCTCCAGTCCGGCCACGGAGTACCGGCCGAGCAGGACCCCGGACACGGCGACCCCGAGCAGCACCCAGACAAGTAACCCGTAGGGGATCGCATCGTCGCCGTCCGTCCCCTCCCGGTCGAGCTCCAGATACGGCCGGAGCTGCTCGGCCCGGTCGGTGAGCCTGACGTGCTTGCGCGAGGCATCGTACTCGACGACGCCCATCTCGTCGAGCTTCGGGAGATGTGTCTGGAGGAGCGCGGTGTAGACGGTCTTTCGCTCGTCGTACGACAGTTCCTCGACCGTCGTCTCGTTCTCCCACGCCGCGATGACCCGCGACAGCTCCGTGACCGACATCGACTCCTGTCGCGAGAGATACTGGATGAGGAACCGACGGCGGCAGTTGCTCAGCGTGAAGTAGATGTCGCCGGTCGACAGTGGTTCGTCCTCGCTACGCTCCTCCTCTGATACCCCGCCGTTGCTGGCTGTAGAGACACTCATGCGTTCCCCCCTGGCGTGCCCCCCAGCACGCACTGAATACTGGGTCAGTGATTTCCCGATTGTGAGCATGGGACAAAGAAGATGGCCCCGAAACCACACGGCCCATTTTGTGGCCCCACCGGTCACCGCCGATCACGTGGGCGTCGTGGACTCGGACCCGGAGGTATCCGTCGCGGTCTCCTCGGGCGGCGGCGATGTCGACGTATCGGTGGGCTCGGCAGTCGCGGTCGGTTCCGGAGTCGGTTCTGCGGTCGGTTCCGGAGTGGCCGTCGGCGCCGCTGTCGACGTCGCAGTGGACTCAGCAGTCGGCGACGGCGTCGGTGTATCGGTAGCCGTCGGTGTCGGTGTCGATGTGTCGGTGGATGTGGCGGTCGACGTTCCGGTAGCCGCCGGCGTCGTCGCCGTATCGTTGGCGGCCGTCGGTGTCGCGGTCGAGCGCGGTTCCGGAGTGACGGGCGTGGACGACGTGTTATCCGTTGGCGTCGGGACGGGCGTCGTCGTATCGGCGCTCTGCAGCGACGGTCCCCCGGTCTCAGATGTCGAAAGGGGATCCGAGACGGAGACCGAGACGGACACGCCGGCCTCCTCGACGTCGTGGAACACCCCGACCGTCGGCTGGGGAACGCCGGCACCCGACAGCACGACGACGGCGAGCCCGAGCGTGACGCCGAGCCGCACCCCTCGACGGAGAGACATCTCAGCTCTCACCCCCGTCGTCGGATGACCGCAGCCCGAGACCACGGAGGACGGCACGGACCGCGGCGACCTCCACGTAGCCGACCGCGTACAGGAATCGGACGACCGGCCGGACCACGACCGACTCGGTGAGCGTATCGAGGGCGCCCCGGCTGTCGTCGTCGGTCGCCGACTCATCCGCGCCGTCGCCTGACTCCGCCGTGTCGGTCGGCCCCGCCGCATCCTCGGTCGAGCCGTCCGACGGGCCCAGGTCCGGCGGGTCCGCATCCGCCGGGTCCGAATCCGACGAGTCCGGGTCCGGCGCCGCCTCGTGAGACTGCTTCAGGTGGCCGTTCCCCTCGCGAGCGGTGGGTTCGATCGAGGCGAGGAGCGACACCGGGAGCACTCTGACCCCGAGCGCGTCGCCAGGTGCCTCGAACCCGTAGCCGCCGTCGCTGCCGGAGGGGGTCACCTCACGGGTGGGTGGCGGCGTCGCCACAGCGGGACCGCCGGAGCCCGTCTCGGTCACCGCAGCATAGCGCATCGCGGCCAGGTAGACCGCTGTCCCGAAGGCGCCGACCGCGACCGCGATGGACCACGGCGTCGGCCGGCGGATCGCCACGAAACTGCTGTAGCCGGTGAGCACGAGGAGGACGACCAGCGAGAGCCGGATGTCAGTCGGGGACAGCGTGTAGGCCGCCTCGTCGTCACCGGCAGCTCCGGACGAGGCGCCCGGTGACGGCTCCGGCGCGCTGCCGGCGTCACCACTGTCGCTATCGTCGTCCTCCCAGAACACCGCCCACACCTCGGTCGCGAGGAGGAGGCCGAACGGGGCGGCGACGAGCACGAAGAACCCGGTCGAGGTGCTCGCGAACGAGACGACGTAGCCGATGTACGGCAGCACCAGCGTCACCTCCCCGACGAGTTCGGTCTCGACGACCGGCTCGGAGTCGGGAGCCTCGTTGGCGTCACCCTTGGTGGTGAAGCGGACCACTCCGTCCTCCTCGGTCTTCGCGACGACGCGGTGGGTGGTTGGCGGGGGCTGGCCGTCCGGCACGAACGTGATGACATCGCCGGTCTCGATATCCGCGGGCGTGGCCCGCTCTACGAGCACCACGTCGCCGGTCCCGATGGCCGGCTCCATACTGCCGCTCCGGACGATGTAGCTCTCATCCGCGCCGACCAGCGAGGGGGCGGCGTAGACGGCAAAGGGGACGACCACCGCCACGAGTGCCACCACGAGCAGGACGTCGAACAGCCGCCGGAGCGGGAGCGACCCGCGGTCGGACGGCCACGGCCTCGCATCGGTCGCCTCGTCGTCGGTCGCCTCGTCGTCGGTCGCGTCGCTGCTCCCACTCCTCGCCGCGTCGGTGTCGGACCGGTCGCTCATGGGTCGTGCCCCGCGGCCGGTCGTGTGTGCGTTCGCTCCGGCGTCGGCCGTACGTGTGGTCGTGTCATTGGTACTGGTCGAACTGGTCGTCGTCTATCTTGACACCCGTCTCGCCTTCGGGACAGGGCGCCGACTCCTCTGAATCGGCCAGCGAGTCCCCCTTCCCGACCCGGACCGTCCCACTGCGTGCCCCGTCCGGGTAGTGGAACACCTCCATCCCGCGGTCCGGATTCGCCTTGACCCCGCCCGGGCCGACCCCGCTCTTGAGGACCACGTGCTCGACATCGGTCTCGGTTGCCCACGTCAGCGCCGGCGTTCCGCCCTCGTGGCTGACATCGAGCGACAGGACATCGTCCTCGCTCAGGGTCCCCGCAGAGTTGCAGAACGCGACGAAGCTGATACCGCTGGCGGGCTCCGGGGTCGGTGTCGGGTCGGGCGCCGGCTCCGGCGGCTCCAGCGTCGCACAGGGTCCCGTCTCGCCGTCGTTGTGCCGGGCCTGGACCGCGTGGAACCGGAGGTTGAGCCCCAGGTCGACGGCGCCCAGCTCCAGCGGCAGGTCGCCAGTTACCGAGAGGCTCAGGCAGAGACAGGGGTTCGAGCCGGGCGCGTCCGGCTGGAACGGCGCCTGGGAGCCCGGCGCCGGGGCCGGCCGGGCGTTCCCGTCGAGGGGGAACCCGCCCGCGTACTGGCCGAGGAACTCGCAGAGCGAGCCGGTCGGTATCGTCTCCGGCTCCGAGGCGTCCACGTCGCAGTACGCCAGCGACAGGTCCAGCGCCTCGGCTAGCTCGCCCAGCGTCCCGTCGACCGTCTCGCCGACCTCGTCGAGGGGTCCGTCCCCGTCGGCGTCGGCATCCGAACACAGGTCGAGGTCGATACCGGGACAGAGCCAGATGTACGCCGGGTTCCCCTGCAGTTCGAAGCAGAACTTCGCCTCCGTCGGCGTCGACTCCGTCGGGTCCGGGAGCGTGAACTCGGGGCCGTCGCCGACCCCGCCGCTGTCGACGGTCACCGTCTCGTCGTTCCCCTTGTAGTGGACCACGAGGTCGACACCCCCCGCCTGGAACGACGCGGCCGTCCCCTCGCGGTCCGCGAAGGCGGCGAGACTCCCCACGCCGGCGCCGGCGGTGGCCGCGCCGGTTGCGCTGAGCGCGAGCAGTACGTCACGTCGAAGGGGTGCGTCGTCGTCGGTCATATGGTAGTTACGGAGGCGTTCGTGGCGTCACCGCGCATTTGTGTCGATGGGGGGCGGTAGGAGACCGCCTGGCCGCCAACGGCGGATCGATCGAGGTCAGGACGTGCCCGGACGGTCCCGCGAGTGTCGACGGGGGATGGCCGGCAGTCGGCGCAGCTCGCCCGGTGAGCACGGTTCTGCGAGCGAATCAGCTCGAATCGTCGTTCGGCGTGTAGTTCCCCGGATCGTAGCTGTTCTGGAACTGCGGCGCGTCGGAGTGGCGGACCTGGCTGAACGTGAACCCGAGCTTCATCGTCACGCTGTCGCCCTGCAGGGCGTTCCCCGCCGTGTAGGGGAGGTGCCAGTCGTAGCCGAAGTTGAGCGTGTCGTCGGGCTCCAGCGGCGACGCCTCGCGCTCGTCGTCGTAGGTGTTGGAGTCGTCCTCGGCGTCCCCGTCCAGTACCACACAACCGCTCTCCACCGAGGCGTCCTCCGGGCCAGGGATGACAACGAGACCGTCGTCCTCGTTCCAGAGGATCGTGTTCTTCGAACTCGCACCCGTTGCCACGTCGTGGAGCGTCCGTGGCTGGAGGTCACCGAAGTCGTTCGTTCCCTCGCGACTGTTCCAGAACGCCGCGGTGGTCCCGTTGCCGTAGACGCCCATATCGCCGGGCGTCCAGTCGCCGTCCGGCTCGCCAGGCGTGCCGTTGTCGTCGAAGAACGTGTTCGGTCCGTCCGAGTAGAACGGGATGATGAGCAGGTTGTCGGCCAGTTCGCCGTGGGGATGGTTCTGGACCGGGTCAGTCTCCGAGCCGTCGAGGTCGTCGTCGGCCTCGACCTCCGGCTCGAACGTCCGGCCGTCGATGTCGTTCGCGTAGCCGACACACGAGGACACCCACGCCGGATTGTTCGTGACCTCCAGCTCGAACGTGATGGAACCGTAATCGCCGGGCTTGACGTCCGTCAGGTTGAATGCGACGCCCGCGGCGGTGTCGGTGACCTCGACGTTGGTCAGCTCGTCTGCCACCTGATTCTTGTTGTAGCTGGCGCCCCAGCTGAGCTTGCCGTCGACGCCACCTGCGGTGAAGGTGACCGACTGCTCCTCCTGGTCTGTGAACTGTGCATACGTGCCGAGACCGGCGCCCGCGGACGCGAGGCCGATCGAACCGAGCCCGACGAGTGCTTTGCGCCGGGAGATGCGGATTCGTTCGTTGGACATGGTTTCTCCCCCGGTCCGGCCCGTGCGGGGACCCCGACCGGGTGAGAACCCCTTGCAGAGGGGGATGGTTACCTATGAGTCGCTTTGACACCCCCTATCGCGAGCCTATCGGGGTTCTAGCCCCGGATTAGACGCTATCGCGAGGATTTTAACCACGGACTGAACAGGGAGGACCCTACGGTTAAGTGACAGTTATCCGAGACAATCGGGACGTATTCCCCAGCCGGTGATGCGGCGGCCAGGTTCAGACGAGCGGTACCTCGGCGCCGGGGTATCCGGCTCATACATACCACCCCTGCACCGCACGGCTCCAACGCGCCCTCGGTGGGCTCCGGCCGGTCCCCCCACGGTCGTGGCCCACCCGGCGCGCTCCCGTGTGAAACACCATGTCCACCAACACCGAATCCAGGCTCTCGCTTCGCGGTCGGCCGACGCTGAGCGACGACGATCTCCACCACATCCTCCGCAATCCTCGGCGACGAGCGACACTCCATCACCTCGGAACGTCGTGGGGGCCGACCACCGTCCGGGCCCTCTCGGAGGTGGTCGCGGCACGGGAGACCGGCGAGACACCGCCACCCCGTGACGTCCGGGAGGCGGTGTACATCTCGCTCCATCAGACCCACCTGCCCACGCTGGCCGAGCACGACGTCGTGGAGTACGACCGCGACCGCAAGGAGGTGGTCCCGTGCAGCGGTGCGCCTCACGTCGGCCGCCATCTCGCGGCGATCTCCGGGACCGGAATCACCTGGGAGGAGTACTACCGCCTTCTCGGGACCCTCGCCCTGGTGCTCGTCACCCTGTCGGCCGGCGGGTTCCCGGTCGTTTCGGCCGTTCCGGCACTCGCCTGGGCCAACGGGTTCCTCGTCCTGTTCGCGCTCTCGACGATCTACCAGCTGTTGCACTATCGGGGGCTGCTGCTCCGCCCGTTGCTCGGGAACTCGGCCGACTCGTGAGGGGCGCGGCTCCGACCTGACATGCGACGAGCGACCGGCGCCCGGTTTCGTATCGCCGAATCCGGTTTATCGGCGACCCGAACCGCTGTTCCGAGAGGAGTTGCTTTTGCCCGTCGGCGCGCTACGGCCGCTATGGTCCGGAACGTGGCCGGCGAGATGGCCGAACTCGAGCCGGAGGACTTCCACCTGCTGTCCGGCCTGGAGCACGGGATGCGGTTCTCGCGCTGGGTCGCCGAGGGGAAGCTCCCGGAGTTCTCGGGACTCGATTCGGAGAACGTCGACTACCGGCTGGACCGCTGTGAGCGCCGCGGCCTCGTCGAGCGCAAGACCATCCAGTACACCGGCTACCGGCTCACGTTCGAGGGGTACGACGCGCTGGCGCTGCACACCTTCGCCGAACGCGACACCATCGACGGCGTTGGTGGGCCGCTCGGCGTGGGCAAGGAGTCCGACGTCTACGAGGTCCGGAGCTTCCAGCCGCTCGCGCTGAAGTACCACCGCGAGGGGTACACCAACTTCCGCGAAGTGGACAAGGAGCGCGACTACACCAGCGACAAGCAGCACATCTCCTGGTTCTACACCGCACGGAAGGCCGCCGAGCGCGAGTACGAGGCCCTGGAGACGCTGTATCCCGACGTGCGCGTGCCCCGGCCGGTCGACCAGAACCGCCACGCCATCGTGATGGCGAAGATGGACGGCGTCGAGTTGTCGCGCGCGGGCCTCGAGGACGAGCAGGTCGTGCCCGTCCTCGACCTCGTGCTCGACGAGATGGCCGGCGCGTACCGCGAGGGGTTCGTCCACGCCGACATGTCCGAGTACAACGTCTTCGTCGGGTCGGAGGGCGTCACCGTCTTCGACTGGCCGCAGGCGGTCCCGACCGACCACGCGAACGCCGAGGAACTGCTCGCGCGCGACGTGACCAACATCGTCGGCTACTTCGCTCGGAAGTACCCTCAGCGGATGCCCGACGTGGACGAGGCCGCGCTCGCGGACGCGCTCCGGGCGGACGACTTCGAGACGGTCCGCGAGTTCGCGTGACAGGAGCGTATCCCGTGGGGTTCGTGGTGAGACCCAGCCGCCGGAGCGGGCCGGACGCTCCCGGCCCAGAGATTAACCGTGTAGAACCATTACACTCTCTCGCCATGTGCCACGGGTACACACCGCGTGACTGGTCCAGCGAGGTCGCCGAGGAGTTCGAGGAGGAACTGGAGGAAGAGACGGACGACCCCTCGTTCGTCGAGGAGGAACCCGCCGAAGACGTGGAGCTGCTCACGGACGGCGGGGACGGCACCCCGCAGTCGGCGGACGCCGACGAGGACGAGTGACGGCGACCCCATAACCCAGTTCTTCCGCACCCATTCGACGAGCCGTAGCCATCCCCACCCTTTTCTTCTACACTCCCCAGTATATCTCAAAAAGTCGAGTATTTTTCCCCATAATTCCCGTCGTACTGACGAAATCTGGCAGATTATGTGGCGCCCCGAGACAGCGACCGGAACCCTAAGGCCGCCGCCGCGCCACCATCGTCCGTGACCGACCTGCCGGAGCTGGAGACGGACCCCGAGGCGGTGGCCGACCGACGCGACGAGGTGGCCGGCGCCATCCGCGACCACGCGAGCGGGCTGGCGCGGGCGCTCGCTCGGGTGCAGGGTGGCGACTACGGCCGCCGCGCGTTCACCACCGACGCCGGGGAGTGGACCCTGAAGTACGAGGCCGGCGACGTGGAGTTCCTCCTGTTCGAGCCGCGCTCGGGGGAACCGGTGTACGTTGTCTCGACCAAGCAGCCGCCCGAGCCGGACGCGCTGGCGCTGGCCGCACGCGACTACGCCGCCTTCGTCCGCGCGTTCGACGCCTGGGTCGACTCCCTGGCGGGCGCGCTCGACGACGCCCCGACCGAGTTCCCGGAGCCGACCGACACGAGCGACATCGTCGCCGAGCGCGAACGCGTCCTCGCGCGCATCCGCGAGGTCTGTACGACGATGGTCGGCGAACTCGACCGCTACGAGGGCGACCAGTACGGTACGTTCACCGCGCGCGTCAACGGCTCGCGCTGGGAGCTCAAGCGCGACGGCGCGCAGGTGTCGTACCTGCGGGTGGGCGGCAACGACGGCATCTACCTCCTCTCGCAGTACGGCCCGCCGAGCGTCCCCGACCTGAAGGAGCTCGCACCGGACGTGGCCGAGTTCGTCGACGCGTACAACGAGCACGTGACCGAGTTGACCGCTGCCGCCGAGGAACTGGAGGTGTGAGCCGCTCTACGGGCCCCAGTCACACCGCCGCATCCGTCAACGGCACGTAGCCGCCGCAGTCGACACACTGGCCGACTGTCGAACCTCCACTCATCGCGTCGACGTAGTCGTCCGTTACCGGAACCGCAATGTCACCGCCACAGTCGCCACAGACGAGTCCCATACCGGCGGCGTTCGAGGCAAGCACAGAAATGTTTCGTCCTCACGCCGTCCGCCGCACGCCCGCCAGCAGTACGACCGCCGCGAGCATGCACGCCGTCGGGAGCAGCCACGCCGTCCCGTAGCCCGCCGTGTCCGCGAGGAAGCCGAAGGCGGGCGGTGCGACCATCCCGCCGGCGTTGATGCTGGTCTGTCCGGCGGCCGTCGCCGCGCCGATGTCCTCGTCGTCGACGAGGCCGGCGAGGCAGGAGTAGAACACGCCCGTCGAGCCCAGCACCGAGATACCGATGCCGAGCAGGACGGCCCCGGCGACGAGCACCGACTCGACCCCGGCGGCGAGGACGCCGAACAGCACGAACGCGGCGGCGGCCTGCCCGAGCGTGACGGTCGCCGCACCGTAGGCGCCGCCCAGGCGGTCCGCGAGGTCGCCGGCCAGCACCCGACCGACGCTGCCGGTCACCTGCGTCGCACCGAGCACGAGCCCACCGAGCGCGACCGTCGCGCCGACACCCTCGTCGACGTAGAG
The DNA here is from genome assembly GCF_024298825.1 of Haloglomus salinum. Taxonomy (NCBI): domain Archaea; kingdom Methanobacteriati; phylum Methanobacteriota; class Halobacteria; order Halobacteriales; family Natronomonadaceae; genus Haloglomus; species Haloglomus salinum. The sequence goes on along the minus strand of NZ_CP101153.1, from coordinate 2,036,217 downwards.
GATGACGTAGCCCAGCGCGGCGAAGATGGCCGCACCGAGGAAGAAGCCCGCAGCCACGAGCAGGACGTACGAGCGGTTGTCACCGAGCCCACGGAGGTCCGGCGTCGCGAGCCGCCCGCTGCCCGGGCGACCGTCGTACACGAGCGCGAAGCCGGCGGCCGCGAGGACCCCGAGCGCGGCGACCGCACGGAAGCCCGCGACCCAGGTGACGAGGGTCGTCGCCGCGACCGCGGCGAAGACGCCCGATGCCAGCCCGCTCCCGGCGGTGACGCCGACCTGCTTGAGCCCCATCGCGAGGTTCGCGCGGCCGGGCGGCGCGCTCGCCCCGATGGCGCGGTTCGTCGCGGGCATCGCCGTCGAGTACGCCGCCCCGAGCAGCGCGGCCGCCGCCAGCAACGCACCGTAGGTCGGCGCGAGGCTCACGCCGACGGCGGCGACCGCCAGGCCGGCGAGCCCCGCGAGCATGACGCGGCGCTCACCGAAGCCGTCGACGAGCGCGCCGGTCGGGAACAGCGCCAGCGTGTAGCCCAGCAGTCCGACCGTCAGGAAGAGCCCGACGGTCGCCCCGGACAGGTCGAACGCCGGCTTCAGCAGGCCGGTCGCGGCGAAGAGGCTGTAGTAGCAGGCGCTCGCAGCGGTCTGCCAGCCGGCGATGGCCGCAACCGGACCCCAGCCGCGAGCAGTATCGTGGGCGCCCCCGGTCGGCTCGGTGGCGGGAGCGTCCGTCCCGTCGGCGGTGTCCGTCGACACACAGGAACTCGGGGCAGGGCCCGGGAAGGGCTGTCGATTGCGGCGGCCGCGGTGGTCAGTTCGCGGGCCATGGTGGCTCGCCCGCCTCGCCGAACAGCTCCGGCGCGGCGTCCATCGGCGCGACCGTCGGTGCATCCTCCCCCTCGGAAGGTGTGTCCCCGGGCATCAGTCGTCGGCCGGTGCCGGGCTATCGTCGGGGCTCGACTCGTCGGCGAACGGGTACCAGGACTGCTTGGCGTCGTGGAGCGCCGGGTCGACGTAATCGGTCTCCTCGGGTTCGAGGAGTTCGGTGATGGCCTCGCTCCCGGTGGCGTCGACCCACTCGCGGAACGACTGGCCGTCCTCGCGGTGGGCGGCGAAGGCGCTGAGCAGGGTCGCGAGCGCGCCGGGCACCTCGTCGGCGGGAACCCGCTGGCGGACCCAGTCGACGAAGGAGGGGTCCTCGCCCATCCCGCCGCCGACGCCGATGTCGAGCGCCTCGACCATCTCGCCGTCCTTGCGCCCGCGCATCCCGAGCAGGCCGATGTCGGCGGTGTTGGCGTGGCCACAGTCCGCGGTACAGCCCGAGAAGTGCAGCTTGATGGTGTCCACGTCGTCGGGCAGGTCGACGTTCCGGTCGAGCCAGCGGAGCATCCGGGCCTCCCGTGCCTTGGTCTCGGCGAGCGCGAGCGAGCAGAACTCCGTGCCCGTGCAGGCCATGCCGCCGCGCTCGAAGACGGTGGGGTCCGGTGAGTACGCCTCGAGCAACGGCTCCTCCAAGAACGCCGCGAGGTCGGCCTCGGGGATGTCCATCACGAGCGGGTTCTGCCGCCGGGTGAGCCGCACCTCGCCGCTCCCGTACGCCTCCGCGAGGTCCGCCAGCGCACGGGCGTCGTCTGCGGGGAGGCGCCCGACGGGGACGTTCAGTCCCACGAAGTAGCGCCCGTCGTGTTGCTCGTGGACGCCGACGTAGTCGATGGGGCCCTCCGGGACGCTCTCGTGGTCGCCGTGGCCGGCGTTGTACGTGTAGGACTCGCGGCAGTCCTCGCCCGCGGTCCGGAGTTCCCAGTCGACGTACTCGGTCTGGAGCTGCTCGCGGATGGCGTCGGTACCGCGCTCGTCGACGAAGAACCGGGCGCGGTTCTTGTTCCGGTTGGTCCGGTTCCCCTCGTCGTGGTAGAGTTCGACGAAGCCACGAACCAGATCGACCGCGCGCTCGGGCGGGACCCACACGTCCAGCGGCCGGGCGACGCGGGGCTCGTGACCGCCGAGCCCGCCGCCGATACGGACGTTGAAGCCGACCCGGGAGTCCCCCTCGACGGCCTTCATCGCGGGTTCGAGCCCGATATCGTTGATGGCGTCCTGCGCGGAACCGTCGGGGATGCCCGAGACGCTGATGTTGAACTTGCGGGGCATGTTCGCGAGGTCGTCGTCGTCGCGAATCTCCGCCTGGATCTCCTCCAGGATGGGCTTCGTGTCGATGACCTCGCGGGCGTCCTTCCCGGCGGTGGGGTTGCCGGTGATGTTGCGCATCGTGTCGCCGCCCGCAGAGCGGGTCGAGAGGCCGGCGCCCTCGAGTGTCTCCCAGACGTCCGGTACGTCTTCGAGTTCGATCCAGTGGAGCTGGACGGACTGGCGCGTGGTGAGGTCGAGCCATCTGTCCCCGAACTCGGGGTTCTCGACCGGGCCGTCGGCGTACTCGTCGGCGACCTCCGCCAGCGCGCGGAACTGCCCCGGGTCGAGGACGCCGTCGGTGCCCGTGAGCCGCAGCATGAAGTAATCCTCCTGGCCGGTCCGCTGCTGGAAGACGCCCCAGAACTTGAACCGGGTGAACCAGTCCTCGCGCTCGTCCTCGGGGATGGCGTCGACGCCCCCGCTCTCGGCGAACGCCAGCAGCTGCTCGCGGACCTCGTCACCGTAGCAGTCCGCCTTGATGCCCTCCTTCTTGTGTGGCATCAGGGCTCACCTCGGCCGGGGAGTCGCTCGGTGTGACTGGCAGGCCTGTTCGTCGTCGATGCCGCGTTCTCGTGCGTAATTCCCATCATACTAGAGCTATCCGCACTGCTCGACGCCTGTCCGCCCGATACCTCATCGAGTTCGTGCTGCGTGTCGATATCCCGGACGACGGCCGGCGAGACGGGCACGGCCACGGGGTCGACCCGCGCGAGCACGTCGCGGAGTGCCTGCGAGCCGGCCGCCATCGTCCGGATGGCTGCCTCCTGGGCCCGGTCCTGCCGGTAGACTGCGCCGAGCGGCTGGCGTCGTCCGTCAGCCACCGGTGCCGCGCCCGTCGGAGCGGCCGCGGTCTCGGCGCCGGACCCCGTCTCGCCCGTCGCGTGGTCGAACAGGTCCGCGACCGTCGCGGTCCGGAGGAACGGCTGGTCACAGCCCGCAACCGCGACGTGCCGGCCCCGCGTCACGCGGAGGCCCGTCAGCAGGCCCGCGACGGGCCCCTCGTCGGGTACCGGGTCGACCGCGAACCGGACCGGCAGGCGGTCGTCGAGCCCTTCGAGGGCGCTCGCCAGTTCGTCGCGCTGAGCCGCGCGACAGTTGACGACGAGTTCGTCGACGGCGGGCGCGAGCGCGGCCGCCGTGTGGCTGACCAGCGGCGCGCCCGTGAGCTCGGCGAGCGCCTTGTCCGGCTCGCCGAACCGGGTCGAGCGGCCGCCAGCGAGGAGCAGCCCCGACCGCTCGGGCCGGCCGTCGCAGGGGCGCTCGTCGGGGGAGGAGTCCCCACTCATGTCAGGAACCCCGCGGAGCCGGTGAACGCCAGGTACAGCGAGAACACCGTGACGAGCACCGCCAGCAGCATCTCGGCGTACAGCACGACCCGGCCCCAGCGGTACCAGTCGTCGTGCTCGACGTTCTCGCCGCCGGCGTGCGGGTCCGGGGCGTCGCCGTCACCGGCCGTTCCGTCGCCGGCGCCGGCGCCGGTGGGTGTCGGGCCCGCCATCAGTCGTCACCTCCGGGGACGGCGCCCCCACCATCGCCGAGCCAGCGCTCCCGCGACCCGATGCCGTGACTGGACAGGCCCCCGTCGTGGCGCATCGCCCAGACGAAGAAGCCGATGATGGGCAGGAACAGGCCCAGCGCGACCACGGCGTAGCCGGTGTGGATGTTCGGGACGTAGCCGTAGACCAGCGGGATGACGATGCCGCCGGTCGTGGAGATGCCGCCGATGAACCCCGCCGCCGTCCCCGGGCGGTCCGGGAAGATGAGCGGGACGATGGCGAACACGCCGCCGGTCCCGAAGCTGACGGTGATGCCGAACACCGCGAGTACGATCACCGACAGCGGGAGTAGCCCCAGTAGTCCCGCGACGGTCAGCAGCACCATCATGGCCGTGATGCACAGCAGCGCGGTCAGCAGCCAGTGGACCCGGGGTGCGTAGTCGAGGCTGTCTGTCAGGACGGGGTAGGGAGTCCACCCCTTGCGCTGCCAGAGGTCGGACATGTACCCCGAGAACGGCCGCCAGAGCGAGGCGTTGAACGACTGGACGGCCGCGAACGTCCCCGCAGCGGTCTGGACCGCGGCGACGCTCTCGAAGCCGAGGTCGGCGATAGCCGTCTCGAAGCCCTGCGCGTAGTAGCTCGGGAGCCAGGAGTTCATCGCGATCTCCAGCCCGAACGACATCAGGTACGCCAGCATCAGCGCGATGGCGGCGTACCGGCTCCAGACGTACAGCGTGTCCTTCAGCGAGGTGTTGTCGGCTGCGGTCTGGGCCGTCTTCGCGTCGCGAGCGGGCTCACCACGCCACTTGTACAGCACCGCGATGAGGACCGCGCCGATACCCAGGTGGAGGAAGGCGTCGCCGAAGTTGACGCCGTACAGCCGGGGCAGCACCAGCGCGCCGACGCCGGCGCCGACGTTACCGGTCCCGGCGTAGAGACCCTCGGCGGTGCCCATCTCGTGCTCGTCGAACCACTGTGCGACGTGCTGGATGCCGACGACGAAGCTGATGCCCGCTGCCGCGACGACGAGCCGCATGACGAACAGCACGTCGTAGCTCTCGACGAACGCGGAGGCGATGCTCACCAGGCCCGTGACCGAGAGGATGACCGCGAAGGCGTTGTGGGCGCCAACGCGGTCGGCCGCCCAGCCAGCCAGCACGCGCCCCGGCGGCGCGAGGAAGATGGCCGACGACGCGAGCAGCGCGAGCTCGGCCGTCGTGAGGTCGAACGCGGCCCCGATGCTCGGCGAGAACGCCGCCGTCGAGAACCACATCAGGAACGCCCAGAAGAACCCGAGCGTCGCCAGACAGAGCTGCTCGACCTTGTGCGTCATTCCGCCACCTCCGTGAGCGCCTCGCGGTCCTCGGGCAGCGCGTCGTCGTCCGGCTGGGCGAGGTCGGCCTCGCACTCGTCGGGACGGACCTCGACCCGCACCGCGCACTGCTTGAGGTTCGGCTCCGCGGAACGCGGGTCACGGTCCGGCGTCGTCAGCCGGTTCGTCGCGGGATGGTGGATAGAGAGCCAGACCAGGCCCTCGGGGACCGCCTCGTCGGGGTGGAGCGTCACGTCCACGGTGCCCCGGCGCGAGGCGAGCGTGACCTCGCGCTCGCCGTCGGGCGCGACGCTGGACATCGTAGTCGGCGCGACCCGCGCGACGGGCGCCGTCGGCTCGCCCGGTCCGGTGCCGTCGCGGCTCCTGACGCCGGTGTTGTAGCCGTCAGCCTCACGCCCCGTCGTCAGGACGAGCGGGTACGCCTCGTCGGTCGGTTCGGCGTCGTGGGTCTCGACCGCAGTCGAGAACCGCGCCCGCCCGGAGGGTGTCGGGAACGACCAGTCGGCGGTGGCGTCGTCGTCCTCGCCCTCGGCTGCCGAGTGGTACCGGTAGCCGCCGCTCGCCCGCGGCTCGGGCGCCGGCCACCGGACAGCCGTCTCGGCCTCCAGCCGGGTGTAGGAGAGCCCGGAGCAGTCGGCGTCCGTTCCGTCCGTGAGGTCGCAGAACTCGCGGAAGACGGCCTCGGGGTCGAGCGGCGGCTCGCCCAGCAGGCCCGGACAGAGCCGCTGCCCGACCTCGGCGACGATATCGATGTCCTGCCTGACGCCGGACGGCGTGTCCGTCGCCGCACGGACCCGGGAGACCGTCCGTTCCATGTTCATCACGGTCCCCGCGGACTCGCCCCACGTGGCGGCAGGGAGCACCACGTCGGCGTACTCGACGGTCTCGGAGTGGAACGCGTCCTGGACGACGAGGAAGGACTCGTCGAGGCGGTCGGCGACGTTGCCGGCGTCGGGCACGCCAGCGACGGGGTTGGTGGCGACCGTCCAGACGACGTCGACCTCGTCCTCGACGGCCGCGATGGTGTCGACCGGGCCGGGACCGGTGTCGTCGGGCAGGCGCCCCGGGTCCACGTCCCAGTAGTCGGCGACGGCCGCGCGTTCGTGCGGGTCCTGGAAGTCCCGGTGGCCGGGCCAGGAGCCCTTCGAGGAGCAGACGCGGGTGCCCATCGAGTTCGCCTGGCCGGTCAGGGAGAACGGGCCCGTGTCCGGGCCGAGGTTGCCGGTGGCGAGACAGATGTCGATGAGCGCCCCCGAGGTGGCGGTCCCGTCGACGGACTGGTTGACGCCCATCCCCCAGTAGACCAGCGTCTGGCGGCCGAAGGCGTCCGCGAGCGCGTCCACGTCGGCTATCGGGACGCCCGCCTCGGCGGCGGCCGCGTCGGCGTCGGGGAGCTTCGCCCGCAGTTCGTCGAACCCGGTCGTGGCGTCCGCGACGAACGACTCGTCGACGTCACCGCGCTCGACGACCCGCGCCAGGACGGCCCGTGCCAGCGCCAGGTCGCCGCCCGGGTCGAGGGCGACGTGGCGGTCAGCGAGGTCCGCGGTCTCGGTCGCGACGGGGTCGACGACGAGGAGTTCGCCGCCCTCGGCTGACTCGCGGATCCACCTGAACAGCACCGGGTGTGCGACGGCCGGGTTAGCCCCCCAGACGACGTGGGCCTCGGCACCGGGGATGTCGTCGTACGTGCAGGGCGGCGCGTCGCTGCCGAACGCGTCGTAGTAGGCAGTGACGGCGCTCGCCATGCAGAGTGTGGTGTTCGCGTCGTAGTACCGGGTCCCGATGCCACCGCGGGCGAGCTTCCCGAGCGCGTAGGCGGCTTCGTTGGTCTGCTGGCCGCTTCCCAGGACCGCGACCGCGTCGGGTGACTTCGCCATCGCCCGCCGCATCGCCCCGGCGGCCTCGTCGAGGGCGTTCTCCCACGTTGTCGGGAGCAGTTCGCCGTCGCGCCGGACCAGCGGTCGCGTGAGCCACGACCCGTCGGGGTCGGCCGACTCGCGAGTCCCCCGCCGGCAGGCCAGCCCCTCGCTGACCGGGTGCATCGGATCGCCGCTGACGGTGTCGATGCCGTAGCCGTCGTCGACGGCGCGCTGTCGGTGGCCACAGCCGACCGCACACCGCATACAGGTGGTCGACACCCACTCGCTCATCCGGACACCTCCGGACGAACGACGATGCGACGCTCGTCTATCCTTCGGCAGAATAGCTTTTCGAACATCAGTTATTCACGCTAAGAACAGACCGAACAGACGTATTTACGCGTTATCGTTTATATATGCGGAAAAAACATCTCGTGAATCTCCGGAGCACGGAATCTTGGAACGGATATAATGATTCGGGCATTCTCGAACGTCCGAATCTGGAGCCCGTTACGGGACAGAACTGGACGAGCGTCAGGTCGGGGCAGGAATTGCATCCGGAGCCAGGCAGTGGCGGCGAAGGAGAGTTACGGGGGAAGCGCGCGGGAGAATCGGCCCCGACCACGATGCGGTCGGTGATCGGGGTCGGTACCCCGTCCCCGTTCAGTCGAGGTCGATTGGCGCGTCCGCGTCGTGCGCGTGTGCCTCGAGCCGGGACGGTGGAATCATGTCGAGCACGGACTCGTTCGTCGCTTCGAGGACGACCGGCGGAGCCTGACCCGCCTCGGCGGCCTCCAGCCACCGGGGCACACAGACACACCAGCGGTCGCCCGGTTCCAGCCCGGGGAAGTTCAGGTCCGGGCGGGGGGTCACCAGGTCGTTGCCCTGGGCGCGGCTGTACTCGAGGAACGCCTCGGTCATCACCGCACAGACCTCGTGGCGGCCCGGGTCGCGCAGGAGCGCGTGGCACTCGCCGTCGCGCAACGCGCCGGTCATCGGGTCCGTACTGCACGGTTCGAGCGGGTCGCCCAGGACGTTGCGCTCGTCGTCGGGCGGCGTGGGCGCGTCGGACATACCCGTCACTGCGGCCGGCGGCGTCATCAACCCCCGGCCGGCGGCGACCGTGAACACTCGGACACGAGACAGCAGGCCACACGGTACCGCAAACGGGCGTTTGAGGCATCGACTAGTTCATGCCGTGAACGCGCGTCTGGTGGGTATGCACATCGAGCCATCCGACCGTCCGACCCGCCGAACCCTCCTCCGTGCCGGTGGGCTCGCGGGGCTCGCACTCCTCGCGGGCTGTACGACCGGAGCCAGCGACCCGGGCACGGGTGACGAGCCGACGCCCACGCCCACCGGCACCGACGGCGGCCTCGCCGGTGCCGACGGTGACGGCGGGGCAGCCGGTGGCACCCGACCCGCCGGGAGCGGCGGCCCCGGCGTCTCGCTGGTCGGTATCGACGGACCGGCCGCGCCGCTCGCGGCCGACGTGACGCTCGTAGCACCCGTCGCGACCGCCGAGGCGCCACCCGCGCTCCGCGTGACGCTCACCAACACCGGCGACGGCGCCGTGCGGATTGGTGAGGGGCGTGCCGCGCGTTTCCGGTACGTCCACGACGAGTCCGGGCGGCTCGTCCTGCTCCCGGTCGAGAGCGAGTGGGACGCCGAACCGGACTGCTGGCGGCTCCGCCACGGTATCGTCACCACCGAGGAGTACCGCACGTTCGAACTGGCGCCGGGCGCGTCGGCGACGGCCGACCTGGCGCTGTACGCGAGCTCGGAGACGGACGCCTGCCTCCCGGTGGGCGAGCACACGTTCCGGACCCGCTACCAGGTCGGCCCTGCCGGCTCGGCACCCGGTGAGGGGAGCGGCGGCGAGTGGGGTTTCACGGTCCTGCTGGAGTGAGTTCCCGTGGCGCACCGGGCGGAACGATATAAGCGGGGCCTGTACACACGGGGCAACCTCTTTGTCGGCGGCCCGCCCGGTCGGGGCCATGACGGACGTGTTCCTGACCGGGTTCCCGGGGTTCCTGGGCTCGGCGCTTGTCGAGGTACTGCTGGAACGACACGACGAGGATGCTACGGTGACCTGCCTGGTGCAGCCGAAGTTCCGCCCGGAGGCCGAGACCCGGGTGAGCGACATCGGCGACGACGTCGATGCCGACGCCGAGGCCCGGGTCGAACTCGTCGAGGGCGACATCACGGACCCCGAACTCGCGGTCGACGACTACGACGCGCTTGTCGACGAAACCGACGTGGTGTACCATCTCGCGGCCATCTACGACCTGACGATGGATCGGGCGCCCGGCAAGGCCGTCAACATCGACGGGAGCGCCCACATGGCCGAGTTCGCCGCCGCGGCCGACGCCGACCGCTTCCACTACGTCTCCAGCGTCGTCGTCGCGGGCGACTACGAGGGCCGCTTCACCGAGGACATGCTCCAGGAGGGCCAGTCATTCTACAACTACTACGAGTCCACGAAGCACATGGCCGAGGTACAGGTCCGCGAGCGGATGGACGAGGTGCCCACGACCATCTACCGCCCCGGCGTCGCCGTCGGCGACAGCGAGACCGGCGAGACCCAGAAGTACGACGGGATGTACGCCTTCGTCGAGGGGCTCGTCGACCAGGGCGACAACGCCGTCATCCCGGCGCCGAAGGGTGCCAGCGAGGGCGAGTTCAACGTCGTCCCCCGCGATTACATCGTCGACGCCATCGGCTACCTCTCGGGCATCGACGAGTCCGAGGGGAAGACGTACCACCTCGCGGACCCGGACCCGCCGACGACGACGGAACTCGTGAAGATTCTGGGGGAGGCGGCGGGCAAGGACCGCACCTTCGTCGTCCCGTACCCGAAGGGCATCGTGAAGGGCCTGCTGGAGAGCCTGAAGCCCGAATCCGAGCTGCTGAAGAGTGGCGGGCTGGAGTACCAGACCTGGCCCGCCTCCTTCGACTGCTCGAACGCCGTCGCGGACCTCGAAGGGTCGGGCATCGAGTGCCCCGACTTCGAGGACTACGCCGAGACGCTCGTGGAGTTCTACCGCGAGAACCCCGACATCGGGACGGAAGGGATGAACTGAGGGTCTCGCCCGTGCACCGGCGGTAGCGCGGGACGGTCTCCACACCCCCTAAGTATCCGCACGCCGACCGCCAACGTATGCAGGTCGGGTCGCGCACCCTCATCATGAACCCCGTCAGCGGGACCGGCGACCACGCCGAGATCGTGCGTCAGAAGGCCCGCGGGAAGGGGTTCGCGGTGTGGGAGACGGAGGGTGAGGGTGACGGAGTGACGCTGGGGCGGGAGGCTGGCGAGGAGGGCGTCAGCGAGATCGCCGTCTGCGGGGGCGACGGGACCATCAACGAGGTGCTCCGGGGACTGGAACAGGCCGACCACCTGGGCGAGGTGACGCTGAACGTCATCCCGGCGGGGACGGCGAACCTGCTGGCGAACGCCGTCGGCATCCGGAGCATCGAACACGGGCTCCAGCTCACCGACAAGGGCGAGGTCCGGTCGGTCGACGTGGGACTCGCCGACGGGAAACCGTTCGTCGTCTCCTGTATCGCCGGCTTCCCGGCCGACGCCAGTACCTCGGCCTCGGGCGAGCTGAAGCAGCGCCTCGGCACGCTGGCGTTCGTCGTCAGCGGGCTCCAGCAGGCCGTCGAGTTCGAGGGGGTCGACCTCCGTCTGGACCTCCACGGCGGCGGCAAGAGCGACAGCTGGGAGGGCTCGGCAGTGACCGTCCTCGTCGGGAACGCCCGCCGGTTCGTCGAGCAGGGGGGGCAGGCCGACATGGAGGACGGGCTGTTCGACGTGGCGGTCATCGAGGACGTCCCCGCGGGGAACCTCGCGGTCGAGGCGGTCATCCACCGGCTGCTCGGCGAGGGAACCGACTCGGTCCACCACTTCCAGGCGGCACAGGTCACGGTGACCAGCGACGAGGCCATCACCTTCTCGCGGGACGGGGAGATCGCCGAGCACGACCACGTCACGATGTATGCCCGCCCGCAGGCGCTCGACCTCCGTGTCGGCCCCGACTACGTCCCGAAGCCACGCTGAACGGTGGGCGACGGGCGACGGCACGCGCGCGAAACCCCGTGCCGGACGAACGGCTGACGGCGGGGCGGTGGTTCAGTCGGCCGCCCCCTGCTCGGCGGTGGCGCCACCGGGCGGGCGGCGCCCGTAGACGGGCAGGGTGACGGTCAGTCGGCCCTCGTCGGCGTCGTAGGTCGCACGGATGTCGGCCGCGCGGACGACCGAGGGGAAGTGGAACTCGTTCTCGTACGAGCGGTCGTCAGTGCCCGCAGTCACCGAGAGATAGCCGTCGTCCCACGACACATCGAAGGCCTCGGTGTCGTATCCCGGCAGGTCGAGTTCGAGCACGTACGCGTCCTGCTCGACACGGACGCGGGCGTTCTCGTCCTCGGCGAGCCCGGCGCTCAACAGCCGCACCGGGAACGTGAGAGCATCGAAGAACGTCCGCGTTCGAGACCGGTCACTCATCACAGAGATGTCGTCGCCTCTCGCACGTAAGCGTTCCGCTGGAACTGAATATCAAGAACGTATACCCACAGCACCGAAACAGATAGAACAATATGCAGATATAAAGTCGAGAATCGGAACTCGAACCCACCACATAGCGTACGGACGTGGATAGATGACTCGGCGAATGGGCAGGTGGGCGGGAAACACCGGGCCGGTGCCACGCGTGGCGGACGGCTGGCTGCGGTCCACCGGCAATGTGGACGGACGGTCAGGCGGCGTTCGAGAACGCCTCGCTCCCACCCTGGGCCGGCGTTCCCGAGAGGTCCGCGACACAGGCCCGGCAGAAGCGGTAGTCAGCCGCGTTCCGGACACCACACTCCGTACAGACCACCGTCTCGTCGGCCTCCGTGCCGGCGTCGACCGCGGTCTCGGTGCCCCGGTCGACGGTCTCGCCGTCCCGGTCCGGGGCTGGCGAGCCCTCGTCCCCGTTCCGCCGGATGTAGACGTACACGAGCGTCCCGAGGTGCAGCAGCAGGACGGCCCCGAGCAGGCCGTAGACCTGCGGGTCGTACATGACACGAGGGGCTACGAGCCCCAGCGAAATAAACCGTGGGACGGAGACACACACCGACGAGCAGGGCGGGGATACCGTGCAGGGGCCCATCCACGGGTGGGCATAATAAACGCCAAACTGTTCGGCACAGCGCTGAGGGAGCGGACGGTCCTACGTTCGCGTACGAACGGCGGCCCGTGCCGACCGGCGTCGAACCGGCAACGGGCACCGCCAGCCGGACCGACCCGCGACGCCACCACCACCACGAATCCATGTCCGACACTCGACTCACCCAGCGTGCCGAGCGGTCGTCCGAGGAGACACAGCCGGCAGTCGAGGACGAGGAGACACAGGCGACGCTCGTCTGCCCGGAGTGCGGCGGGAGCCTGAGCGTCGACACGGAGCACGGCGAGACCGTCTGCGAGGACTGTGGGCTCGTCGTCGAGGAGGATAGCATCGACCGCGGCCCCGAGTGGCGCGCGTTCGACGCCCAGGAGAAAGACGAGAAGAGCCGCGTCGGCGCCCCGACGACCAACATGATGCACGACAAGGGGCTCTCGACCAACATCGGCTGGCAGGACAAGGACGCCTACGGCAACAGCCTGTCCAGCAAGCAGCGCCAGAAGATGCAGCGCCTCCGCACCTGGAACGAGCGGTTCCGCACCCGCGACTCCAAGGAGCGCAACCTCAAGCAGGCCCTCGGGGAAATCGACCGGATGGCTAGCGCCCTGGGCCTCCCGGACAACGTCCGCGAGACCGCCTCGGTCATCTACCGCCGCGCGCTCGACGAGAACCTGCTCCCCGGCCGCTCCATCGAGGGCATCGCGACCGCGGCCGTCTACGCCGCCGCGCGGCAGGCGAACGTCCCGCGGAGCCTCGACGAGGTCGCGCGGGTCTGCCGCGTCGACAAGGAGGAGTTCAAACGCGCCTACCGCTACATCGTCAAGGAGCTGAACCTCGCCATCGAGCCGGCGGACCCGACGGAGTACCTGCCCCGGTTCGCGAGCGAGCTCGATGCCGGCGACGCCACCGAGCGCAAGGCCGTCGAACTCATCGAGACCGCCAGCGAGGAACAGCTCCTCTCGGGCAAGTCACCCGTTGGCATCGCGGCGGCCGCGCTGTACGCCGGCTCGCTCCTCACGAGCGAGGGGCTCACCCAGAGCGAGGTCGGCGACGTGGCCGATATCTCCGAAGTCACCATCCGCAACCGGTACAAGGACCTGCTGGAGGCCGCGGGAGTCATGGGCCCCGACTCGGCGGCCGAGACCGCCGGCGCCTGACGAGCCAGGAGTCGTCCGGACCCACCACCCGGCCGGCGCGTCAGGTCGTGAACCCGCCCTCCGCGTCGTGCTCCTCGAGCACCCACTCCAGTTCCTCGATGGCCCGGAGGATGGCCACCTCGGCCTCGTCCTCCAGCGCCGAGGACGGCGGGTCGTGGCTGTCGTACTCGGCCTCAAGTTCGGCGATCCGATCGCGGATTGCCGCCTCGTCGCGCATACGTCGTGGGTAAGGGGGACGGGGCTTGACGGTATCGGTGGCTAGCAGGAGGCGACGATAGTCTCAACGACTGCCACCAGGTGTTGAACGCCCCCGACCGCTCGGTCAATTACAACTGCGATAACAGCAATCACCAGGTGTTGAACGCCCCCGACCGCTCGGTCAATCACAACTGCGACAACAGCAATCACCAGGTGTTGAAAGCCCCCGACCGCTCGGTCAATCACAACTGCGACAACAGCAATCACCAGGTGTTGAAAGCCCCCGACCGCTCGACCGTCCGCGGCTCGCTGCGGTCCTCGGGCGCCAGAGGTGCCCTGCGGTCCTTACTTCGCCGGGGACGGGTCGAGCGGCCGGCCCCTTTCAGTCCCACCCATCGTTGTCTGTTCGGCGGAGCGGCGTCCCTGCCCTTCCCCGAGTCGCGCGGCACTCGGCCACAAGGGCCTCGGCACGCGCTCCCGGCCGGGGAGCGGTTGGTCGGCCGGCCGGTTCCGCCGACAGGAAGCGCGCCGTCGCCTCATCGACCGAGACCGCGAGCGCGAGCGAGCGTGTCGAAGCCTCACGGCGACGGCGCGGGGAGGTTTGGGGCCCCTGCGGCCTGCTGGAACCACCACGTGCGAACGCTCGGCCCAACAAGCAACAGGGCAGGACTGAAAGGGGCCGCTCGCTCGACCCATCCCGGACGAAGCAAGCACCGCAACGAGCGAAGCGAGTGAGGAGCGCAGCGAGTGAGGAGCGAAGCGAGTGAGGAGCGCAGCGAGTGAGGAGCGAAGCGAGTGAGGAGCGCAGCGAGTGAGGAGCGAAGCGAGTGAGGAGCGCAGCGAGTGAGGAGCGAAGCGAGTGAGGAGCGCAGCGAGTGAGGAGCGAAGCGAGTGAGGAGCGCAGCGAGTGAGGAGCGAAGCGAGTGAGGAGCGCAGCGAGTGAGGAGCGAAGCGAGTGAGGAGCGCAGCGAGTGAGGAGCGAAGCGAGTGAGGAGCGCAGCGAGTGAGGAGCGAAGCGAGTGAGGAGCGCAGCGAGTGAGGAGCGAAGCGAGTGAGGAGCGCAGCGAGTGAGGAGCGAAGCGAGGCAGTGAGGAGCGAAGCGAGTGAGGAGCGCGCAGCGAGTGAGGAGCGAAGCGAGTGAGGAGCGCAGCGAGTGAGGAGCGCAGCGAGTGAGGAGGGCGTGAGGAGCGCAGCGAGTGAGGAGCGAAGCGAGTGAGGAGCGCAGCGAGTGAGGAGCGAAGCGAGTGAGGAGCGCAGCGAGTGAGGAGCGAAGCGAGTGAGGAGCGCAGCGAGTGAGGAGCGAAGCGAGTGAGGAGCGCAGCGCGAGTGAGGAGCGAAGCGAGTGAGGAGCGCAGCGAGTGAGGAGCGAAGCGAGTGAGGAGCGCAGCGAGTGAGGAGCGAAGCGAGTGAGGAGCGCAGCGAGTGAGGAGCGAAGCGAGTGAGGAGCGCAGCGAGTGAGGAGCGAAGCGAGTGAGGAGCGCAGCGAGTGAGGAGCGAAGCGAGTGAGGAGCGCAGCGAGTGAGGAGCGAAGCGAGTGAGGAGCGCAGCGAGTGAGGAGCGAAGCGAGTGAGGAGCGCAGCGAGTGAGGAGCGAAGCGAGTGAGGAGCGCAGCGAGTGAGGAGCGCAGCGAGTCCCGGATGGTCGAGCGGGCGGGGGCTTTCTACACGGTTCATCGCGGTTGTCACCGCGGTCCCAGGGAGAGCGGGCGGGGGCTTTCTACAGGTGTAGGAATCGGTTGTCAGCCACACTAAAACGTAGAATTGACATATTTTCGGAAAAGTCGCCAGTTAATTGAGAAATGGTCGTTAGAGCCAGATTTTAACTCACGTACTCCGGAACCCGCGCCGACCGGTCCGAGCCCTCGTAGAGCGGCAGCTCCACCACCTCGGCCGGAACCTCGTCGCCGTCGACACGGACCGTCACGTCGTCCGACGCCAGCCCGAAGTCGACGTAGGCCATCGCCGCCGGCTGGTCGAGCGTCGGTGACTCGACGGCGCGCGTGACCTCGCCGGCCGCGCTGTCGCCGTCGAAGACGGCCGCACCCGCCGTCGGAAGCGCCTCGGGCAGCAGGCCGACCAGCCACTGGGACGGCCGGCCCTGGTTCTCCACCTTCGAGACGACCTCCTGGCCGACGTAGCAGCCCTTCTCGAAGTCGAGCGCGTTCCTGACGCCGGCGACGTTCGGGATGCGCCCCTCCAACTCCGTGTCGAACAGCGGCGTTCCGGCCTCCAGCGCGAGCGTCTCGTAGACCTGATAGCCGAACGGGACGGCGTTCAGCCCCCGCGTGAGGAGCGTGTTGAACACCTCGTTCGCCGCGTCTGCGGCGCAGACGACCTCGTACCCCTCCTCGCCGAGCGGGGCATCCGTCCGGACGACGGTGACGCCGGCGTCACCCAGCGACCCGCGGACGAAGGAGAGGCGCGGGTCCGGCGACCCGGACCCACCGTGGAGGACGGAGGCGACCTTCTCCGTCGAGGTGGGGCCGTGGACACCGAAGACGCCGAAATCGGACGAGGCGTCACGCACCTCGACGTCCTGGATGAAGACCTTCTCCGACCAGTCCTCGACCAGCGGCGCGGCGCGGGCCGGCGGCGTGAACACCAGCAGTTGCTCGCCGGCGTTGTAGACGTACATGTCCGTCGTGATGGCGCCCTGTGGGTCGAGCAACAGCGCGTAGCAGCCCTCGCCGTCCGCGGCCGGGACCCTGTTCGACACCGCGTCGTCGACGAACTCGTGGCGGTCCTCCCCGGTGACGGCGACGACGCCGTAGCCCATCTCGATGACGCCGACCCCGTTCCGGACGGCGGTGGCCGTTCGCTCGGGCCGGTGATACGCCTCCACGGCACGACGGCCGTCCGCGAGCTCGCGGAAGGTCGCCCCGTGTGCCTCGTGTTCCTCCGCGACGACAGTCATACCCGCCGATTGCGGGCGTCGGGGGATAACTCCGACGCCATGGACCCGGCCGTCGCTGGCGAGACAGAACGGACGAGAAGACAGCCGGAAGACGGCCTCAGAGGTCGTACCGAGCGATATCGGTCGACTCACAGGCCGGGCAGCCGGAGGCCGACGGCTCGACGGTCGTGCCACAGCGGCGGCACTCGTGGAAGCCGGCCGAGCGGTTCCCCCGGAGCGCCGCAACGACGCGTGCGATCATATCCCCTCCGAGACGCGCGAGCAGTAAATACCCTGTCGGACTACGTCGGAAGTAGAAACCGCAAGACGGCAGAGGGACGTGTCGCGAGCAGTCAGCCGTACGTCAGACACCTGCGCGACCGCGTACGGTCGGCAGTGGCATCGACGATGGCTCACAGCGGCAGTCTGCCGAGGAGCCGGTCGACGAGCGAGGGGTCGGTCTCCTCGGCCTCGCCGGGGGCGGGCACCACCCGCTCGTCGGGGTAGATGCGCGTCCGGCTCCCCTCCTCCTCGACGCGGATGAGCCCGGCCCCCTTCAGCTCCCCGAGCGCCGCCTCGATGGTGTCGATGTCCAGCTCCGTCCCGGACCGGAGCTCGAACACCGTCATCCCGTCCTCGTGACGGTCGACGAGCGCGTCGAGCACCGCGACCTCGGCCTCGTCCCGGTCACGGAACTCGGGCTTCGCCTGCATACCCGACTGTAGCACGCCGGCGGTCATAAATCCGCGCGGAGCGGGTCGCGGGGAGCCGCCCTGCCGACCCGGCCGCGGACGAGAACCGCGGTGCGGCACGGCGTCTGACGCGTGACTGACGCCCGCACGTCGGGGGTCACACCCTGCAGTACGTTTAAATTCGCGTCGGGGCCACGTTCGCACAATGGGGCTGAAGTGTTCGCTCTTCGGGCACTCGTACGACGAGCGCGAGATGGTCCGAGAGCGCGAATCCAAGGGGAGCGAGGTCGTCACCGTCGTGAAGGACGTCGAGCGTTGCACGGAGTGTGACGCGACGCGCGTCGTCTCGACCAACAAGGAGGTCGTCTCCACCGCGGGCGCCACGGCCGACGGCGGCGTCAGTACCGACACGACCCTCCGGACCCCCGGCGACGAACCCGCCGCGGGGGACAACGACGCCTTCGAGTCACCCGACCAGCTCGGCACCGACGCGCCGAGCGGGACCGGCGAACCGACCACCGCCAGCGAGACGTCGACCGGCGCCGCGACCGAGAGCGCCGACACCGGCGGCTTCGGCAGCATCGTCGACCGGAGCGGGTCGGCCGGCGACGCCGACGACGGCGGTGTCGAGGCGGCCACCGGCGGCGCGGCCGAGACGGTCGCACCCGACACCGGCGAGGACGAGGGTGTCGAGTTGATGACCGACGACGCATCGGACCCGGCGGACCCGGCAGACGTGGACCTCGACGCCGAACCGGCCGACGCGACCGACGTGACGGCCGACGAAGCGGACCCTGTGACCGAGGACGCCGAGATACTCACCGACGAGCCGGCGTCCGACCGCGCACCCGGTCAGTGGCCGGGCGACGAGGCCGGCGAGGCCTGGGAACCGGAGCCGCTGACCCACGACGAGGCCGAGGAGGTCGACGCGCCCGACGAGCCCGAGACGGATGCGAGCGACGCCGACAAGCCGGAATCGGCCGAGATTCTCGACGACGACCGTGACGCGGGGGGGACACCCAACACGGCGGCCGAGCCGGCACCCGACATCGAGCCCGAGCCCGCAGCCACCGCCTCCTTCACGGTCCCGGAGGGCCACTACCGCTGCCCGGAGTGTGGGCACACCATCCCCGCCGAGTCGTCGTTCCGGCGGGGCGACGCCTGCCCGGAGTGTGTCCACGGGTATCTGGAAGCGAGCGAGTAGCGTCCCGACCGCCACCGCACTCCTGACGGCGACCCACCAGAGTCAGCGGCTGCGCCGGGGCGCGTGGGCCGCCGCGGGAGACAGCAGGCCGAAATCGGTAAACCCCTGCTCCGCAAATCGGCGCCCATGGAGGAGTACAAGATGCGCCGGGGCGAGTATCTCGAAGAGCGTGTCCCCGACCTGGAGGGGACCATCGAGGACTACTTCGGCCCCATCACTGGCACGGAGGAGTTCAACGGGAGCGACCTGTACGTCGTCGGCGACCCCGACAACCCCGTCTTCGAGAAGGTCGTCGCGGGCGCCGTCGCCTACTCGGGCAAGAAGGACAAGCTCGCGGTCGACTTCGTCGAGCGCGACCTCGAGAGCCTGATGGAGACGGGCGACGTCGACGCCGCGGGGGACGCCAACGCCGCGAAGAACGACTTCCTGCTGGAGTGTACCGGGCGTGACGCGAAATCCCGTCGCGAGTCGATGAAGCGCGCCGTCGAGGACGACGCCGACACGCCGGACGACGTCTGAGGCTGCGACCACCGTCGACTCCTCTCGAACCCCACCGCAGGAGCGGCCGCGCTGTCACGGACGCGAACACGAGAGCCACGGGAGCGTGGCCCGTGCGAGCGAGCCTCTCGCACCCGCTGGACCGCAACCACTAACGGCCGGCCACCCCGCCACTCGGATATGCAACTGGCCGGAATGGCGTCCAACCGTGGGCGCAACCTGCTGCACATCGCCGACCGCGCACCGGGTGGTGCCGAGTTCGCCGTCGTCCTCGCCAACGAGGAGGGCGCACCCGTCCTCGAGGCGGCCTCCGAGCGTGGCATCCCGACCGAGGTCGTCGTCCGCGAGGAGGGCGAGTCCCGCGAAGCACACGAGGCACGCGTCCGTGAGCGGCTGGCGGGCTACGAGTTCGACCTCGTCTGCCTCGACGGCTACATGCGCATCCTCACCGAGGCGTTCCTCGACGAGGTGCCGACGACGCTCAACGTCCACCCGTCGCTCCTGCCGGCGTTTCCGGGGATGGACGCCCACGAGCAGGTGCTCGGCGCGGGCGTCTCGGTCACTGGCTGTACCGTCCACGTCGTCGACGAGACGGTCGACGGCGGCCCCATCGTCACGCAGGAACCCGTGCCGGTCTACGACGACGACGAGCCGGCCGACCTGAAAGAGCGGGTGCTGTACGAGGCGGAGTTCGCCGCCTACCCGCGCGCCGTCGAGTGGTTCGTCGAGGGCCGCGCCGAGGTCGACCACGACGAGGGCGTCGTCCGCGTCGACGGCGACACCGCCACCCGCGACGACGGCGAGCCGTTCCCGAGACGGCGCCTCGCGGCCGACGACCGGGTCGCCGACCTCCGCTACGGGGAGAACCCCCACCAGGCCGCCGCGCTGTACGCGGACGCCACCTGCGAGGAGGCCAACGTCGTCGACGCCCCGCAGCTGAACGAGGGCGCGAAGGCCCTCTCGTACAACAACTACAACGACGCCGACGGCGCGCTCGACCTCATCAAGGAGTTCGACGAGCCCGCCGCGGCCGTCATCAAGCACACCAACCCTGCCGGCTGTGCGACCGCGGACACGCTCGCGGACGCGTACGCGGACGCCCTCTCGACGGACCCGATGAGCGCGTTCGGCGGCATCGTCGCCCTGAACCGGGAGTGCGATGCGGCCACGGCCGAGCAGATCATCGACTCGTTCAAGGAGGTCGTCGTCGCGCCCGGCTACACCGACGCCGCGCTCGACGTGCTGTTCGAGAAGGAGAACCTCCGCGTGCTGGACGTGGGCGACGAGTCGACCCTCTCCGAGACGAGCGAGCGCCACACCGAGAAGCCCCTCGTCGGCGGCCGACTGGTCCAGGACCGGGACCTGCAGGACGTGAGCGCCGACGACCTGGAGTTCGTCACCGAGCGCCAGCCCACCGACGCGGAGGTCGAGACGATGCTGTTCGCCTGGAAGACGCTCAAGCACGTCAAGTCCAACGGCATCCTGTTCGCGCAGGGCACCGAGACGGTTGGCGTCGGGATGGGCCAGGTCTCCCGGGTCGACGCCGTCCGCCTCGCGGCGATGAAGGCCGAGGAACACGCCGAGGGCAAGGACGCCCAGGGCGCCGTGATGGCCTCGGACGCCTTCTTCCCCTTCCCGGACGGCATCGAGGCGGCCGCCGACGCGGGCATCGAGGCCGTCATCCAGCCCGGCGGCTCCGTCAACGACGAGGACGTCATCGAGGCCGCCGACGAACACGGGATGGCGATGGCGTTCACGGGGCAGCGGTCGTTCCGTCACGACTGACGGGAGCGTTTTTCGCGTCGGAGCGCCGAATTCCCCATTTATCTCGCGACTCTAGCGTAGAGTCCCACCATTGCCGAGATAATCACGACCCCCACACCGAATCCGGGCTGTCCATCACTACTCGTCACGGGCGGCGTTCCGTCGGTCGGCGTCGCGGTGGGGGTCCCGTCGACCACGGGTGTCGGCGTCGGTGAGGCGGTCGGCGGCTCCGGGCCCGCAGTCGGGGTAGTCGGCGTGGGCGTCGGGGGGTCGGTCACGGTCGGAACCGGCGTCCCGTTCGTGGGTGTCGCCGTCACCGTCGCCGCCGTGACCGTGGTCGGTGTGGCTGTCGGGGTCGCCGTCGACCGGACCCGCAGCGTGCCCACATCCTGCTCGTGGCCGTTCTGGTACACGGTCAGGTCGTATTCGCCCGGCGGGAGTGCATCGGTATCGGGACGGCGTTCGACAGTCGCGTTCGCGAAGGTGGCGCCGGTGGTGGCCCCGAACAGTTCGGCGGGCGGTGCCGAGCCCGCGGCCGCGGTGTCGAACCGGAGTTCACCGTAGTCGTTCTCGCGGGTGGTGGTGAACGTCGCGTTCGCGAGGAACGGCGCGTTCTCGGAGCCGATGCGGACGGTCGCGCTCGGATGGCATCGCGTCAGCACGCCGATGCCGACAGTCTCCCCAGAGTCGATGGTGACGGGTGACCCGTCGAGGACGACCCGGGTTTCGGTGGTCGCCTCCAGCGTGACGCGATCGGTCGTCGTCGCTCCGGTCGAGACACCTTCGACGACGAAGTCGTACTCGTCGGCGCGACAGGCGAAGGTCGCGGGGAACTCCATCGTCAGCTGCCCGTCCGTGACCGGGACCCGGACACCATCCGCGGTTCTGGTGCCGCCGGTCAGGTCGGCGAGGGTGTCGACGCTCAGGCGCTCTGACCGGACGTAGACCGCATCGTCGTCGCTGGCCGAGACCGTGAACGATGCGGTCCCGCCGTCATCATCGACATCGACGATTCCCTGCCGGGGAACGACGCGGAAGGTACAGTCGAGCACCTCCCAGGCGGCGTCCGAGGCATCGCCGGTCCGGGTCTGGTAGCCCGTCCCGTCGACCACGACCGGCGCCCCGCTCTCGTTGCGGAGGACGTAGACCCCCCCGAGACCGTTCGTGGGGACGACTCCGGTCGCGTTCGCGTCGAGGGTGACCTCCTTCTCCGGCGGCGCGATCGGTGGCGGGTCCTCGGTCGTGACCTCGTAGGTGGCGTTGGCGCTGCTGTTGGGTGCGCCGAAGAAGGCTCGTTGTCCCTCACAGTACGTCTCGCCGGAGGCGAGCGTCGCGTTCGAGAGGGTACGGTCGTCGTCGACCGCTGCCGCGGGTGACGCGAGCACGAGCACTCCCACCATCCCGAGCACGACGACCAGCGCGGGAAGCAGTCGCATATCGTCGCGTGCTCCTCGGCTGTAAAGAAACCCGTGGCCACCGTCACCACGGCACGCGCGACCGGTACGCTGAGGGCCCCGGCGTCCGGTGGCAGGCGCATGGACCCCGTGAACGCCGACGACCTCGAGTGGACGGAGACGGAGGAAGGGGCGACCCACTTCCGGCGGAAGCAACTCGCCGCGGCGGCGGGTGGCGAGCGCATCGGGACGAGCCTCTACGAACTCCCGCCCGGTGCCCGCTCGTGGCCGCTCCACTACCACACGGGCAACGAGGAGGCGTTCTTCGTGCTGGACGGCGAGGGGCGGCTCCGGACCGACGAGGCGGACGATACCGAGGACGGCCACCCCGTCGAAGCGGGCGACTACGTGGCCTGTCCCGCTGACGAGCGCGGCGCCCACCAGCTCGTCAACACGGGGGCGGAACCGCTGCGCTTCCTCGCCATCTCCACGATGAACGAGCCCGACGTGGCCGTCTACCCCGAGTCCGGGACCGTCGGCACCTTCGTCGGTCGGGCACCGGGTGGCGAGGGCGACGCGTCGCCAACGTTCTTCCGCGAGGCCGACGCGGTGGGCTACTGGGACGCGGACGGCCCTGGTGGTCACGCTGCGGCCGGGAGCGAGGGCGACGGCGCCGAGTGACCTGCGGCCGGCGCCGACGAACCCGACGACAGCGACGGGGAGTAGGCTTTAGTCCGCCACCCGCGACGGGCCGGCCATGGAACACGTGCGCATCGAGGACGTGGACTCGTGGATGAGCCCGGCGAGCGCGAAACGCCCGCTGTCGAACGCGCTCGGCGCCGAGGACGTCACCATCAACCACTACGAGCTCGCGCCGGGCGAGAGCTTCGCCTTCGGCTACCACCAGCACGAGGGCCAGGAGGAGGTCTTCTACGTGCTGGAGGGGACCGCGACGTTCGAGGCAGGGGAGCCGCGACGCGGCTCCGAATCCGCGAGCGAGGACGGGGAGGTCCGTGTGGCGCAGGGGGAGGCGGTCCGGTTCGCCCCGGGCGAGTGGCAGCAGGGGACCAACGAGACCGACGAGCGTGTCGTCGCGCTGGCCATCGGCGCGCCCGCCGAGATGGGTGAGACGACCATCCTCCGCGAGTGCGAGGACTGCGGCGAGCGGACCGAGCAGGCCGTCCAGCCGACCGAGGACAAGGACGCGCTCGTCACCGTCTGCCAGGACTGCGGCGCGGAGACCGGTCGCTTCGACTGATTCGCCGTCAGCCGGTCGCCGCCGCACTCGGCAGAAGTCACTCCCCACTCGCGCCCGTACGAGTACGCATGAGCGACATCCGTGACGCCAGCGGGGACGGACCGGCCTGGTTCGTCTACGACGACGACTGCGGTTTCTGCTCGTGGTGGGCGGCCGTCGCGGCCGAGCACACCGACCTCGGCATCATCGGGTTCGCGGCGCTCACCGACGAGGAACGCGCGCGCCTCCCCGGCGACTACGAGGACTGTGCCCACCTCCTGACCGAGGACGAGGTGTGGTCCTGTGGCGCGGCCATCGAGGCCGTCCTCGGCCGGCTCGGTGTGCTGCCCCGGGAGCTGCGGCTGTTCCTGAACCAGACGGCCGACTACGGGCCAGTGCGGGAGAAACTGTACCGCGCGGCGGCAGACCGGCGGGCCTGGTGGGGCCGGTTCGTCTCCGAGGCGCCACCGGAGCGCCGGGAACCGCAGTGAGAGCGCCGACAGACCGCTACTCGAATGCGGGGATGCCGGTCAGGTCGTGGCCGAGGATGAGCGAGTGGATGTCGTGGGTGCCCTCGTAGGTGTAGACCGTTTCGAGGTTGGCCATGTGGCGCATCGGCGAGTAGTCCGCCGTGATGCCGTTCCCGCCCAGCATCTCACGGGCGATGCGGGACTGGTCCCGGGCCATCCGCACGTTGTTGCGCTTGGCCATCGAGACCTGCTCCGGGCGCAGGTCACCGCGCTCCTTCAGCTCGGTGAGCCGGTAGGCGAGCAACTGGGCGGTGGTAATCTGCGTGGCCATCTCGGCGAGTTTCTCCTGCTGAATCTGGAAGCCGCCGATGGGCTTGCCGAACTGCTCGCGGTCGGTGGCGTACTCCCGCGCGGTCTCGAAACAGTCACGGGCGGCGCCGATGGCGCCCCACGCGATGCCGAAGCGCGCCTGCGTGAGACAGGAGAGCGGCCCCTTCATCCCCTGCACGTCGGGCAGGACGTTGGCCTCGGGGACGTAGACGTTCGACAGTTCGATCTGGCCGGTAATCGAGGCCCGGAGCGAGAGCTTCTCGTCGATTTTCGGCGTCTCGACGCCGTCGCGGTCCGTCTCGACGAGGAACCCACGAACGGGGTCGTCCGGGGACGAACGGTCGCGCGCCCACACGAGCGCCACGTCCGCGAGCGGGGAGTTGGTAATCCAGGTCTTGGTGCCGTTCAGCACGTATCCGTCGTCCTCGGCCTCGGCGTAGGTCTCCATCCGAGACGGGTTCGAGCCGTGGTTAGGCTCGGTCAGCCCGAAGCAGCCGATTTTCTCGCCGGTCCCCATCGCCTCGAGCCACTCGTCCTTCTGGGCCTCGCTGCCGTACGTGTAGATGGGGTACATCACGAGCGACCCCTGCACCGACGCCATCGACCGCAGCCCCGAGTCGCCCGCCTCCAGCTCCTGCATCAGGATGCCGTAGGCTCGCTCCGAGAGGTCCGGCAGCCCGTAGCCCGAGAGGTTCGGACCGTAGAAGCCGAGTTCGCCCATCTCCGGGATGAGGTCCTTCGGGAACGTCCCCTCGATCCAGTGGTCCGCGACGACCGGCTTGACGTTGTCCTCCACGAAATCGCGCGCCGTGTCCCGGACCATCCGCTCCTCCTCGGTCAGGTCCGCCTCCAGATCCACGTAGTCGAGCATACCCGATTCAGGGGTAGCGCGCGGAAAAACGTGCGGGTCGAGTGCCGTGGATTGCTGGCTCGTTTATGTATAGAATCCCGTGTGAGGGCCACCTGCCCCGCCTGCCTATCTCCCGGCGGCGAATACTGCGACCTCCTCGCCAGAACCGGACGGCCGGCCAGTGTTCCGAGCCGAAATCCCCGGACCTTTGTCCACGGACCGTCCGAGCCACGGGCGTGTCCCGCATCGACGCCCGTACGCTCCGGACCGGCCTCGCAGCGGGTGCGCTTCTCCTCGTCTCCGGGGGTGCCGCGTGGCTCACGGGCCTCCCGGCGCTGTTCCCCAGCCTCGGCCCGACGGCGTACGTGCTGGCCGACCGCCCGACGGCGTCCGAGAGCCAGCCGCGCCGGGTGCTCGGCGGCCACGCCATCGGTGTCGTCGCGGGACTGGCGTGCTTCGTCCTGCTGGTCGGGTCCGGGAGCGTCGCGGCGCCGCCAGCCGCCGGGTCGCTGGCTGGCCTCCGCCTCGCCGCCGCAGGGGTCCTCAGTGTCGGGCTCACGACCGGCGCGATGCTCGCGACGGACCTCCGCCACGCGCCGGCGTGCGCGACCACGCTCATCGTCTCGCTGGGCCTGCTCTCGACGGCCCGCGCGGGCCTACTCGTCGTCGCGGCGGTCGCGGCGCTGGTCGCGGTCCACCGCGCCGGGCGGGTGGCCGTCTCGCAGGGCCAGCGGACGCTGGGTGCGAGCGATACGATGCAGTAACCTGGACAGTTACTCACATAACTCTGTGATAGTCTCGATACTCTGGGCCGAATCGGAGAATTCCGGATTTTCGTTCGAAGATTCGTCCCGCTGGTCGTATCGTCGGGCGATGACCGCTATCCACGCGAGCTTCAGCCCGGACGCGAGGAGGGTTGCCACGGCGGTCGCTCGCGGCCGTCGGCGGAGTGCGGCCACGAGCCCGACGACGTACGCCAGCGCGCCGGCGAGGTTGACGACGTTCGGCCAGTCCAGCCCCAGCGTCCCGCGGCCCTCGCCGAGCCACCACCGCTCGGCGCGCACGCCGCGGGTCATCCAGCTCTCTGTCTCCGGGTCCGGCGGGGAGAACAGGAACGGGTTGACGACGACCCACCCCAGGACGACCGCGAGCAGGCGCTTGCTCCGCAGGTGAACCGCGAGCAGCAGCGCAGGGCCGGCGGGGACCCGGGTCCAGCCGCTCCACGGGTTCTCGTGACGCGCCCACATCGTCGCTTCCAGGCGTTCGCGGAGGCTGGCGGGAGTGTTCTCGGCCGTGTCGGGAACCATACCGGAGAGAGGTTCCACTGTGCCGTGAGTGTTGTTCCGGTCGAGCCCGCGGGGGCTTTCAACAGGTGCTTGTCGCCGTCGGCAGTCGGATTGCCGCTAGAACAGACAGGTGCCTTCTCCCTACTCCCCACCATCACGCGCCGCCACGAACACCTCGTCGTGGAGCCGCTCGCCGACCAGGTCCATCAGCCGCCGGAGGTTGACCGTGTCCTCACGGTTGTACGATACCAGGGTCGCCAGGCTGCTCGCGTCGCCGCGCTCGTACTCGCGCCAGAGCCGCACCGCGTCCCGGCCGGAGATGTCCGGGCGGTCGCGGTCGATGCCGACGTCCTGTTCGATGCGCTTGAGCCCCCCGTCGAGGCCGAGGCGCTTGCAGGGGTACATCAGGTCGAGGTGGGCCGCCTCGGTCGACCAGTCCAGCGAGGTCTCGAGGAACGGCTGGTCGAAGCGGATGCCGTTGAACGTCACCAGCAGCGGCGCGTCGAGCGCGTCGGCGAGTCGCTCCCGGGTCAGCGGCTCGTGGGGCGGCTCCGTGCCGCCGCCGTTGACCAGTGTCCGCGTTTCGCCGTCGCGGTGGACGCTCACAGTGGTCACGTCGTCGCGGTGTTCGTCCAGCCCGGTCGTCTCGATATCGAAGAAGGCGGCCTCGTCGCGGAAGTCCTCGTAGAGCCGCCAGCGCTCGCTGGAGGGGAGGCGCTCGTCGAAGAAGGTAGCGTCGCGGTCGTCCAGTCGCTCGGGTGCCTCGTCGACGAACGCCTCGATGCGGTCGGCCGTCGTCGCGCCGACGCCGCGGCAGTCCCGCGCCACGGCCGGGTCGTAGTCGGCCCAGCGCGTCACGCCTCGCTGCCACAGCCGCCGCTCGGTGGCCTCGCCGACCCCGCGGACCCCGATGAACGAGTTCGTCAGTCGCACGTCGAACCGTTCCCATCCCCGGGAGCATAAACGCTCCGTGCGCACTCTCGTTTGTGCGGTGTGTACTCTCACTCCACGTGTTTACCGCGAGTACACACCTACGGCCGCACCACGTCGCCCTGTGGCGTGTACTCCATCTCCGTCGCCACCTGCCGGGCCACCTCGGACCCGAACTCGCGGTCCACGAGGTGGAAGGCGAGGTCCAGCCCGGAGGTGACACCCCCCGCGGTGACGACATCGCCGTCGTCGACGACGCGCGCGTCGACCACGGTGGCGTACTGGCGGAGGTCGTCGAGCGCGCTCGCGTGCGTGACCGCCGGTCGGCCGTCGAGGATGCCGGCGCGCGCGGCGAGCATCCCGCCGGTACAGACGCTCGCCACGGTGGCGCCGCCGTCGTGCATGGCAGCGATGCTGTCGGGGACGGCACCACGCTCGGCTTCGGTCCACGCCCCCGGCCGGTCGCGGTCGTTCCACCCCCCGCCCGGGACGACGAGCAGGTCGTCGCCGCCGAGCTGTGGGAGCGGGCCGTCGGGCTCGACGCGGAGCCCGTGGCTCGCGGTCACGACCGCCGCGTCGTCGATCTCGCGGAGGGAGACCTCGCAGTCAGCCCCGGCGCGGGCGGCGTTCGCGAACACCTCGAACGGCCCGACGGCGTCCATCTCGTCGAACCCGTCGTACAGGAGTATCGCGGCGTGCATACGCGGGCGAGGCGCTCGAAGGGCTTGAGCGTACCTCTCGGTGGACCTGACGGGTTCGGGCGGCCGCCCCCTCTCGACCGGAAACGGTCCTCTTCGTGTGCTCCGCGTCACACGCCGGAGGGAAGCGTCAACTACCCCACGCTAAGCGCCTTCGGCACTTTGCGGGTGGAGCTTGTCCGTGGACTCGACCTCCGACCCGTGAGGGTAGGCGGTAAATCCGCCATTCGGCGTCAGCGTCCCAGACTTCAGGGCGAGTTGACTGTCGCCCGTCCGCCGAGACGACTGTTGGCCCCGACGGACATACCGCATCCCGATGTTCTTCGCGGCGTTGTAATCCGCGTTCGCTTCCGACTCGCATTCCACGCATCGGAAGTCATTACGAGCCGGGCGGTTCTCGTCTGCCGTGAACCCGCACTCCGCGCACCGTTTCGAGGTGTATGCCGACCCCACCTGTTTTACCGCGATGCCTTCCGCTTCGGCTTTGTACGCCACTTGCTCGTAGAGCGTTCGGAACGCCCACTTGTGACCCCACGACGCTCCCGTTTGGTCGCGGATGTGGGTCAAGTCCTCGAACGCTATCACGTCGCACTCGTACCGGAGAGCTTCGTCTACGATGGCGTTCGACGCCCGGTGGAGGACGTCGCGGACGTATCGTAGCTCACGGCCACTCGACTGTTCGAGCGTCCGGTGAGCGCTTCGAGTGCCGGTCTGTTGGAGTCCAGCGCGTACCTTCTCGAACTCGCGGAGCTCGTGGGTCAACTCCCGCCCGCTGAAGAAGTAGGCGGTACTCGTGACGGCGAGGTTCTCGATACCGAGGTCCACCCCGAGGACCGTTCCGTCCTCGGCGGTGTTCCGTTCGGTATCCCTCTTGTGTCGGCGGAAGCCGATGTGCAGGAAGTAATCGCCACCACGGGCGGTGAGCGTGCTTTCCGTGACGCTCCACTTGTCGGAGTCCAAGTACTGCCGTTGGTAGCCATCGTCGGCGTCGGGCAGAGCAAGCTCACACCGGACGCGGCTCTCCGTGGTGGAGAGAGACACTGTGCCGTCATCGAACAGCGTCATACTCCGGGTGTCGTATTTTACTGTGGGTGCGGTGAACGTCGGTTTGCTGACCTTCTTCCCGTTGGCTCGGCGTTCGAGACAGCTGGTGATGGCCTGTGCGGCTTGGTGGGTGGCGAGAATCGCGTGCTGACTCCCGAGGTCGGTGTGTTCGCGCACGTCGTCGTAGGCGAGGGGCTGTACGTCGCTTTTCGCGTTGCACGTGCCCCACGCCATGTCGGTGGCGATCTGGCAACCACGCTTCCACTCGGAGATGGTGTCTTCGAGCAAGTCGCGTTGCTCGTCCGTGACTTCGAGACGAGTGATTGCCGTCCGACGCACGTAGTCGTCTGCCACAGTTTCAATGTGAACGTATGGCTACTTAAAATATTGTCTTGTCCAGATACGAACGCGCTCCTCCCTACTCGCTCCCGTTGGTCGCTCCTTGAGAAAGGGGACTCCGTGCCACCGATTAGTTGAAGTGGCCGCCCGACCGTGGTGAAAGTGAAATTATGGGCGACGAGGACATGCTCGGCTGGGACGAGTCCGTCTTCCGCGACGAGCACGTCTTCGAGTTCGACTACCTCCCGGAGACGTTCAAGCACCGGGACAGCCAGATGGAGACGCTGAAGTACGCGCTCCGTCCCGCCGTGCGTGGCTCGCGCCCGCTGAACGTGATGATGCGCGGGCCGCCGGGGACCGGGAAGACCACGGCGGTCTGGAAGCTGTTCGACGAACTCCAGGGGATGCCCGACGTGCGCGCGGTCCGCGTGAACTGCCAGGTGAACTCGACGCGCTATTCGGTGTTCTCCCAGCTGTTCGAGGGGATGTTCGACTACGAGCCGCCCACTTCGGGCATCTCGTTCAAGAAGCTGTTCAGCCAGATTACGGACCGGCTCGTCGAGGACGACGAGGTGCTGGTGGTCGCGCTGGACGACGTGAACTACCTGTTCTACGAGTCCGAGGCCTCCGAGACGCTGTACTCGCTCATCCGTGCCCACGAGGAGCACTCCGGGGCGAGGATCGGCGTCGTCGTCGTCTCCTCGGACCTCGACCTCGACGTCATCGACTCGCTGGACTCGCGGGTCCAGTCGGTGTTCCGCCCGGAGGAGGTCTACTTCCCGACCTACGACGAGGCCGAAATCGTCGACATCCTCCGCGAACGGGTGGACAAGGGCTTCCGCGAGGGCGTGGTCGGGCCACAGGTGCTCGACCGCGTCGCGGCGCTGACGGCCGACGCCGGGGGCGACCTGCGCGTGGGCATCGACCTGCTCCGGCGCGCCGGGATGACCGCCGAGATGCGCGGGTCGACGACCGTCGAGCGCGAGGACGTGGAGACAGCCTACGAGAAGGCCAAACACGTCCACCTCTCGCGGCACCTCCGCGGGCTCTCCGACTCCGAGGCGGACCTCCTTCGGGTGCTGGCCGACAACCAGGGCAAGCAGGCCGGCGAGGTGTACGAGGTGTTCGAGGCCGAGACGGGGCTGGGCTACACCCGCTACTCGGAGATACTCAAGAAGCTCGAACAGCTGGGGCTCGTCGAGGCCGAGTACGCCGACGTCGAGGGGCGGGGCCGCTCACGGGAGTTCTCGCTCGCCTACGACGCCGACGCGGTGCTGGACCGGCTGGAGTGAGCACCGCACCGCCCGCCCGGATTCCTCACGTTCGTCAGTGAACAACGGGAAAGAGCAATCCTTAACGGGTGAGGCCCACCCACACACGAACGACACATGACCAAAGTGAGCGTCATCGGCGCCGCCGGGACGGTCGGCGCGGCGGCGGGGTACAACATCGCGCTTCGGGACATCGCGGACGAACTCGTCTTCGTGGACATCCCGGACATGGAGGCGACCACCATCGGGCAGGCCGCCGACACCAACCACGGCATCGCCTACGACTCCAACACGACGGTCCGGCAGGGTGGCTACGAGGCGACCGAGGGCTCGGACGTGGTCGTCATCACGGCCGGCATCCCGCGCAAGGAGGGCCAGACCCGCATCGACCTCGCGGGCGACAACGCGCCCATCATGGACGACATCGGCTCCTCGCTGGCCGAGTACAACGACGACTTCGTCTCCATCACCACCTCGAACCCGGTGGACCTGCTGAACCGCCACCTGTACGAGTCGGGTGACCGCGACCGTCACAAGGTCATCGGCTTCGGCGGCCGCCTGGACTCGGCGCGCTTCCGCTACGTCCTCTCCGAGCGCTTCGACGCGCCCGTCCAGAACGTGGAGGCCACTATCCTGGGCGAGCACGGCGACGCGCAGGTGCCGGTCTTCTCGAAGGTCCGCGTCGACGGCACGGACCCCGACTTCAGCGACGACGAGAAGGAGGAGATCCTCGGCGACCTGCAGGAGTCCGCGATGGACGTCATCTCGCGCAAGGGCGCGACCGAGTGGGGCCCGGCGACGGGCGTTGCCCACATGGTCGAGGCCGTCATCCGCGACACGGGCGAGGTGCTGCCCGGCTCGCTCGTGCTGGACGGTGAGTACGGCTACGAGGACACCGCGTTCGGCGTCCCCGTCCGCCTGGGCTCGAACGGCATCGAGGAGGTCGTCGAGTGGGACCTCGACGACTACGAGGCCGACCTGATGGACGAGGCGGCAGAGAAGCTCTCCGAGCAGTACGACGAGATCGCGTAAGCGACGTCCCGACGGCATTCCCGTTCTCGCGGCATATTCGGACCGATTCCGACCGTCAGCGAGCATCGCGAACTCGTCTCGGTGACGAGATTTATCAGCCAGCGCGCTGGCACTCCCACACGATGGGCAGGTGTCGATTCTTCCAGTCGTCGGAGTGGACAGCACAGGTGACAGCGTTCCTCGACGGGCGACCCGTGCTGGAACTCCTCGAACGGCATCCGGCAGTCGACAACCCCTCGGACCGGCGGCAGAGCCTCGCCACGGAGCTCGACGTGTCACCGCCCGACATCGACACCGTCGATATCGAGCGGGTGCTCACCGCGGGCACGGACGTCCTCCCCACGACCGACGTGGTGGCGTGGTGGCGGGCGTGGATGGCGGCCGCGCCGGGACCCGACCCACCCGAGCGCTGTCCCCGGTCGGCGGTCGCGGACGAGCGCTGTGCCGTGCATCTCCCGCACGACCACGACGCCAAGCCCGCGTTGACCGACCGGTTCCTCGCGGACCTGTCGAGCGACGACGGCCCCCGGAGCTACCTCGGAGCCCGACTCGACGCGCTCGACATCCCGTACACGCGGCTCGAGGGACCGGACACCCGCCCGGTGGACCTTCGCCACGCGGTCGTCGACGGACCGGTCGACCTCACGCAGGGGGCCACGAGCCGACCCCTCCAGTTGACCGGGGCCCGGGTCGCGGCCCTCCGGCTACGGGGGACCGACCTCCAGCGCGTCGACGCCCGGTCGCTCGCGGTCAGCGGCGCCGTGGTGCTCGACGACGCGACGGCGACCGGGCGCCTCTCGTTCGACGGCGCCCGTATCGAGGGGCGGCTCAGTGCCACGGACGCGACCTTCCACGACGACGTCCTGTTCGAGGGGGCACGAATCGAGGGGGAGGCGACCTTCTGGAAGGCCGCGTTCCACGACCGCTGCCGGTTCACCGACTGCGAGTTCGCGGGCGACGCGACGTTCAAGCGGGCGACACTGGGCGGGCGCAAGACCGACTTCCGCGGTGCGACGTTCGGGGGGGCGGCGGATTTCCTCCAGACCGTCGTCGTCGATGATATCACGTTCCGGGGCGCGACGTTCCGCGACACCGCCGACATGTCAGAGTTCGAGGTCGGCGGTCGGTGTGACTTCAGCCGAGGCGAGTGGGCAGGCCGGGCGGCGATGATCGAGGCGACCTTCGGCGAGAAGGTGCTGTTCACGGACGCGACGTTCGACGAGGGGCTCCGGGCGCCGGAGCTGGTCGCGAGCGACCGGGCCCGGTTCGGTGCCACCGAGAGCGACGGCCCCGTCGACCTGTCCGACGCGGTCATCGAGGGGGGACGCATCCGGCAGCCGGCGACCGGCACGACGCTGTACGACCTCACGGGAGCGACCGTCGGGGCCGTGACGCTCCGTCAGCACGACCTCGAACCGGTCACGTCACTCGACGCCTACCGGTTCGTGAACACCACCTTCGACGGGTTCGACTTCGGGCGGCACACCGAGGCACTCGCCGGAGGCTGGGATATCCACTCGTTCGCGGGGGCGGTCGAGCGACCGGGAGTCAACGACCTCGTGGACACGTACCTCAAGGCCAAGAACGGGGCCGAGGCCGTCGGCGACAGCACGGCCGGTGCGGAGTTCTTCCTGCGCGAGATGCGGAACCGCCGCCGGAGTGCGTGGCGGACCGTCCGCGATGGCGAGGACGCGGCGACGCGCCTCCGTGCCCTCGGGAGCGGCCTGTCGAACCTGGCACTCGACCTGACAGTCGGCTACGGCGAGCGACCGCAGCGAACGGTCGGCCTCTCGGTGGCCGTCGTCGTCCTCTACGCGGGCGTGTTCGCGCTCTTCCGGGCGGCCGAGACCCTGACGGGCGACCTGTTGCTGAGCTTCCAGTCGTTCGTGGCCTTCGTCGTCGGCGAGTTGCCGAAGACGCCGACCCCCGTCGAGGTACGGGCGCTGGCCGCGTCGGAAGCCTTCCTGGGAGCGTTCTGCATCGCACTGTTCGTCTTCGCGCTCACCCGCTCCGTCCACCGGTAACGCGGCTGGCGGCCGCCGGGTGAGGAGGTGGTCTGCGGGAGCCGGCTGCGGAACGAGGCGGTCTACGGGACGATGCGGTTCCCCTCGTCGTCGTACACCTCGATGGCCTCGACGGGGCAGGCCCGGGCGGCGAACTTCGCATCCAGTTCGGCCTCCTCGGGCACCTCGCGGACGAAGACATCCGGGTCGTCCTCGCTCGGCTCGGCGTCGGCGAGAACGGCCTTTCCGGCGCTCTCGTCCTTCTCGAAGGCGTCCCACTCCGCGACGCACTGGAACATCCCGATGCAGGTGTCCCGGTCGTACTCGATGCGCATACGGCGGCTTCGGCGGGTGTCGTGATATGCGTGACGACGGGCCCACGCCGGCGAGCCGACGGCCGAACCCCGGACAACGGTTTTCTCCCGCGCGGTCCAACGGCCGCGTATGCCAGCGACACTCGACAGCGATTCGGCGGCGGTCGTCGTCGTGGACATGCAGAACGGCTTCTGCAAGCCCGACGGCGCGCTGTACGCGCCCGGCAGCGAGGCCGTCATCGAGCCCGTCGTCGACCTCGTCGAGCGCGCTCGCGACGCGGGCGCGCAGGTCGTCTACACCCGCGACGTCCACCCGCCGGGCCAGTTCGACGGGAACCACTACTACGACGAGTTCGAGCGCTGGGGCGAGCACGTCGTGGCGGGCTCCTGGGAGGCCGAACTCGTCGACGAACTCGACGTTCGCGACGATGACCTCGTCGTCGAGAAGCACACGTACGACGCCTTCCACGAGACGCAGCTGGACGGCTGGCTCTCGGCGCGGGGCGTCGATGACCTCGCCGTCTGCGGAACCCTCGCGAACGTCTGTGTACTCCACACCGCGGGCTCGGCGGGGCTGCGCGACTACCGGCCCGTCCTCGTCGAGGACGCCATCGGCGCTATCGAGGAGGACCACCGCGAGTACGCGCTCGAACACGCTGACTGGCTGTTCGGCGAGGTCGAACAGCAGGACGACGTGACGTTCGCGTGAGCCCGGGCGGGCGTCCGGATACTCACCACCGCCGACGGAGCCACGCCGGGCCGAACCGCGACCAGTGGAGTTCCAGGGCCCCGAGTGTGCCCAGCGCGCCGAGGCCGACCCCGGCGACCGCGAGGTCCGCGACAGTCATCCAGGCAGGAGCGACGTAGAGCAGCCCGTTGACGACGGGGCCCCGGAGGAAGGCGACGAGCCACGCGAGCCCGGTCTTCGACTCTCGTGGTGGGTCGGCGCCGTCGACCGTTCCGGTGCCGTTCCGGAGCACCACCCTGCTCCGCCCGGTCGCGCTCTCGTCGCCGGTGCCGAGTCGCTCGGCCTCGTACGGCGTCGAGACGGTCACCTGCCAGACGGTCCGGTCGCGCTCGTCCAGTTCGAGGACCCGGTTCCCCTGCGAGTCGGTCACCAGCGTGTGGCCGCCAGGGAGCCGGTCGGCGTCGCGGGGCCAGCGGAGTCGGCCGTCGCTCCACGCCCAGGACTCGTGCCACCGGCCGTCCGCCCGCTGGTACTCGACGACGCGGTTGTTCTCCGAGTCCGCGACGAGGACGGTCGGACCACCCTGCTCCGCGGGGATGTAGTCCGGGTTGTGCTGTTCGTACAGCACGTCGTACGAGTCCTCGGCGCCGAGCGTCCAGTTCCGGTCGACGCCATCGCCCGGGTCGATGAACACCACGCGGTCGTTGTTGCGCAGGCTCGCCATGACCCGGCCGTCCGGAAGCGCCTCCACGTCGTTGATATGTGTCCAGTCGCCGGCCTGCCCGCCCGCGTCACGGTCGATGTCCCCTTCGGCGGTCCACGTCCACTCCCGCTCCCCGGTCCGGGTGTTCAGGACGAACGCCCGGTCCTGCGCGATATCGGCGACGAGGAGCCGGTGCTCGCCGACCCGGTCCACGTCGTGCCAGATGTCCCACGCCGTGACGGCCGTGTGAACGCGCTCGGTCAGGCCCGTCGTCAGGTTCGTCCGTTCGACGACGACCTCGGCACAGCCGTCCTCGAACGCCCGGTCGGACCGCGCCGCGAGGCGGTCGGGACACGTCTCGTACCGCGACCCGGCGACGTACAGCACCGTCCGCGACCCCGGGGGGTCCGGGTCCACGTCGAAGTAGTTGCCGTACGTGTCGTCGTGGTACAGCGGCCGGCCGTCGGCGGCAAAGGCGAGGATGGCGGCCCGTCCGTCGCTGCCGCCGGGTGGGTCGGTCGTGATGACCGTCGCGCCGTCGCGGTCGGCGGCGACGGGCTCGTGCTCGGCGAGCGACCGGTCGGTCGCGTTCGCCGCCACTGCGGCGGCGTCCGGCGGCGTCGCCAGCCAGCTGGAGACGAGCAGCGCGCCGGCCACGAGGACGACGAGGACCAGAACGAGCCGGACGCCGTTCCGTCCGGGGGCAGGGCGTCTCATCACGGGGCACCCCTCATCGTGCGTCGGCAACACCCCGCCGGGTAAATGGGTGGTGGAGCACAGTGACGAGCCGTCGTGTCCTCGCGGTCGACCCCCCACGATTGAAGCCACCGGCGAACGCCGTCGTCCACGTGAGCGAGAACGGCGCCGAGCCCCGGGACCCGACGGACGGCACCGACGCAGGTGCCGCAGGGAGCGACCGCATCAGGCTCCGCCGTTTCGACCCCTCGCGCGACGACCCCGCCGACCTCCACGCCCTCCACGAGCGGGCACTTCGGGACGCCGGCACCGACGCCGACGACGTGCCCGGCACCGACGACCTCGACGCCATCCCGGCGACGTACCTCGACGGCGGAGAGTTCCTCGTCGGCGAGGCGGACGGGGCGGCGCCGTCAGGCATCGTCGCGATGGGTGGGTTCCGCCCGGCGAGCGACCTCCCGCCGGGCGGCCACGAGGGGTTCACGGGCGGCGAGGCCGACCCCGCCGCGGCCGTCGAACTGTTCCGCATCGCCGTCGCGCCCGAAGTGCAGGGGCACGGGCTCGGGGCCGCCGTGCTTGACGAACTGGAGCACCGCGCCGCCGACGCGGGGTTCGACTGGGCCGTGCTGACCACCGCGGCCCGCCAGCGCGCCGGGGTCGAACTCTACCGGTCGCGGGGGTACGAGGAGGTCGGCCGGCTGCAGGAGGGCGAGTACGAACTCGTCAGATTCGAGAAGTCCATAACGGATATCCGAAACGGCAAAAAGCAGATATGATTCCATTATCGATATCGTATCCACTCTATCTGGAGCGTTCAGCCATTACGTTGCCGGTAGCCGGTGCTCTGAAACCGTTACGGGAACAGGGACCCGGCATGAGCGACGCCCGCCACATCCGTCGAGCCACTTCCGCCGATGCGGGGCGGGTCCGGGCCGTCTACGAGCGCGCGATGCGGGATGCGGATGCCTACCTCGCGGCCGCGGACCACTCGGACCTCGACGCTCCGACCGAGGCGTACGCCGACGGCGCGTTCCTCGTCGGCGAGGCCGACGGCGAGGTGGTCGCGGTGGGCGGCCTCCGGCCGGTCGAGCCAGGCCAGGACGATGGCCTGTCCGCGGTCGAGATGACGCGGGTCGCCGTGCTGCCCGCGCAGCAGGGACTGGGACACGGCCGGGCCATCGTCCGGGCGCTGGAGGATATCGCCCGCGAGCGCGGTGCCGAGCGCGTCGTGCTGGAGACGGGCGAGGAACAGTACGCGGCACAGGGGCTGTACGAGTCGTTGGGCTACGAGCGGGTCGAGCGG
This sequence comes from Haloglomus salinum, assembly GCF_024298825.1. Classification (NCBI taxonomy): domain Archaea; kingdom Methanobacteriati; phylum Methanobacteriota; class Halobacteria; order Halobacteriales; family Natronomonadaceae; genus Haloglomus; species Haloglomus salinum. Next base: position 1,999,190 of record NZ_CP101153.1, on the reverse strand, counting down.
GTGTCGTACGCGGCGGGGCAGATCGTCGGAGTCAGGTACGCGACGCGCCTGTGACCTACTCGCCCTCGCCCCCGTCCTCGCGCTCGGAGTTGAACAGCCGGTACGCGCCCGTCCCCGCGGCGACCGGTTTCTGCCCCTCGCCGGGCACCTCGCTGACGACCTCGATGTAGGAGACGCCGACCGACCCACCGGCGCGGATGGGTTCGGCGGTCGCCACGAGGTCCCCGCCGGCCCGCCGGAGGTAGTTGACGTTGAGGTTGATGGTGGCGATGCCGTCGTTGACGGGGTCGGCCAGATACGGCCGGAGCGCGATGCCGCCGGTCGTATCGACGAGCGTGGAGGCGACGCCGCCCTGCACCGTCGGCGGCTCGGTCGGATTGGTGAGTTTCTCGTCGAACGGGATGCGCCCGACGAGCCGGTCGGCGGTGAACTCCTCGACGGTGAACCCGAGCCACGACAGGAACTCGTGCTGGTTCTCCAGGTACTCGGTGATCATCGCTGCCGCGTCCTCGGGCATCTCGTGGGCCGGCTCGTCGGGCATTGGCGACTCCGTATGTGGGTCCGTGGCATGTAGGCTGTGGTTCGAGCGAGCGGACAGTTCTCCCGGTACGCGCCGCAGCCTCGTACCTCGACCCGCACGCCTTATCCCCACAAGCCCACTGCCTCTGTACATGTTCGAGACACGCCCGGACCGCGACGCCGAGGTGGCCCTCCTCGGGCGGTCGAACGTGGGCAAGTCCACGCTGATGCGCGAGATAACGGGCCACAAGTTCGACACCGGCGGGAAACCGGGGGTCACGCGGGAGCCGAACCACTACGACTGGGCCTCGGAGGATTTCGTCGTGACGGACCTGCCCGGCTTCGGGTTCATGGCGGGCGTCGACGAAGGGCGCCGCGAGAACATCAAGACCGACATCGTCCGCTATCTGGAGCAGTACGCCGAGCAGATACTCGCCGGCGTCGTCGTCCTCGACGGGAAGGCCGCGGTCGACATCATCGACCGCCACTCCGGCCCCGAGGAGATCCCCCACACGGTCGAGCTGTTCTCGTTCCTGCAGGAACTCGACATCCCCGCGGTGCTGGCGGTCAACAAGATGGACAAGGTCGACGACCGCGACGAGCGCCTCGACGACATCGCCGACCGCTTCGGACTCTACCCACCGTGGCAGCAGTGGGAGGAGGAGACCATCGCCCCCATCGTCGCGAAACAGGGCCGCATCGAGCCCCTGAACCAGGCCGTCCGGCACCACCTCCACGCGGCGAAGCGCGACGACCTGTTCAAGTTCTTCTAACGCACCTTTTTTCGCCTCGGGTTCGCCGGCTCCGCCGGCGAACCGCTCGGCCAAAAAATCTGCACCAAAAAAGCCGCTCCTCGCTCCCTACGGTCGCTCGCGCGGATGCGATACATCGCATCGGGTAGCTGCGCTCTCGTTCCCTCGGCACGTTCACCCCGCCAGTCGCGGGTTCGGGACGTTCCCGCGGCTGTTCCGGCTCCCGTTCAGCGCCGCCCGGTACCAGGGCGGGCGCGACACGTCGCCCACCGGCTCGCGGTAGACGACCGAGCGGGAGACCCGGACCGGCTCCCCGCCGCGCAGGCGCCCCTCGTACGACAGGTCGAGCGAACGGACGACGCCGCGCTCGGTCACGGTCGCCCGGAGCGAGACGTTCCGCGGCTCGCTGACGCCAGTCGCCGCGGCGAAGGTCATGGGGTCACGCAGGCGCTCGCCGACGAGGGTGTACGTCGTCGGGGCTGTGTCGCCGCCGGCCGTCCGGTCGGCGACGCGGGTCGACACACCCGCGAAGACGGCGTAGTGGTCGCGCCAGGGGATCGGCCGGCGGAGCGTGCTGTAGAAGCCGGCACCGCCGTTGTACGTCTCCGGGCCGAGGTAGCGGTAGCTGCTCATCCCGTCGCGCTCGAGCCGCTCGAACAGGACCGACTCGTTTGCCCAGACGGTCACCGTGGTCGTGGCGCCGTTGGTGAGGAAGCCGGTGTTACCGGCGACGGTGATGCGCGAGCGGAAGCGCCCGGGCACCGCGGCGGTGGTCTGGTCGGCGCGGGCGTGGACGGAGCCGTTCCGGTAGCGAACGGTCCAGTTCGAGTGGAAGCGGTAGCGGTCCCCGAGCGCGTTGGCGTGCGCGTTCGCCAGCGTCAGCGGGTCGGTCACCCCACGGGCCGTGAGCCCGGGCGCGAGTCGCTCGACCGGAGTCGCCGTCTCCGGAACGGCAACCGGTGTCAACGTCTCCGTCCGGTCGCTCGCGCCGCCGTCCCCACTCCCGGTCCCGCCTCCGGGAACCGCGCTGCAGCCCGCGAGAACGAGCAGACAGGCGAGCGCGACGGCCCCGAGCCGATGCATGTCCCGTGGTTCGGACGCACGGAGCATACGGGTTCCGGCGGCCGCCGCGACGGCTACCCGACCGTCGGCCAACCGGCTCCGACCAGCACGGCCGGCTCCCGACCCGACGATGGGAGGGGAACAGCGAAGTGGGGGAAGCAAGAATTGCCGCCCATGCAGACGCTCCTCCTGAACCCGTCCGACGTGCGCGAGAACGCGCAGATGCCGGACGTGATTCGGGCCGTCGAGGAGGCCTTCGGCGCCTACCAGCGCGGCGACACGCAGATGCCCGCCAAGAGCTACATCGACCTCCCCCGGTACAACGGGGACTTCCGGTCGATGCCGGCGTACATGGATGCGGGCGACTGGGACGCGGCCGGCATCAAGTGGGTCAACGTCCACACGGACAACGTCGAGCAGTACGACCTGCCCACCGTCCTCGGGACGATGGTCTACTCGGACCCGCGCAACGCCTTCCCGCTCGGGCTGATGGACGGGACCACCCTCACCCGACTCCGGACGGGCGCGGCCGCCGCGGTCGCCACCGACCACCTCGCCATCGAGGACGCCACCTCGCTCGGCATCGTCGGCGCCGGGGTGCAGTCCTACACCCAGCTGGAGGGTATCGCCTGCGTCCGCGACATCGAGGAGGTCGTCGTCGCGGACGTGCGCGAGGAGGCAGTCGCCGCCTTCGTCGAGCGCTACGAGGACGAGTACGACGTGCGCGGGGGGAGTATCGAGGAGGCCGCGGCGTGCGATGTGCTCTCGACGGTGACGCCCGTCGAGGAGCCCATCGTCCCGCGGGGGGCGCTGGGTGAGCGTACCCACGTCAACGCCATGGGCGCCGACGCGCCCGGCAAGCACGAACACGGGGACGAGACACTGCTCGATGCCAAGCTCGTCATCGACGACTACGAGCAGTGCACCCACTCGGGCGAGATAAACGTCCCCTGGGGCGAGGGGCTACTGGGCGACGACGACCTCTACGGGGAACTCGGCGAGATCGTCACCGGCGAGAAACCCGGCCGCGAACCCGGCGACGGCGTCACGCTGTTCGATTCCACGGGACTGGCCATCCAGGACGTGGCGACCGCACACGTCGTCTACGAGCACGCCGACGACAACGACAACGGCTACCCGTTCGAGCTGGTGGACACGCGGGTTCGATAGGACGGGGGAGCCGTACCGGTTACACCCGTGCAAAACGCGGGCGCTCTTCTCCGCTCGTGCCGACGGGCCGGCCATGCGCGAGCGTCTCGACCCGGATGTCGACCTGACCCGCCGCCGCGCCGTCGGCCTCGCGGGACTGGGGCTCGCCAGTGTGCTCGGCGTCGACACCTTCCGTGGCGCCGGCGGCGCCGAGGTGAGCGGTCCCGACGGCAGGCCGGACACCAGCGACGAGGCCGTCGACGCGTACGCCCGTGGCTGCACCGCCTTCGGGCTGGACCTCCTCTCGGAACTCCCCGACGGAGCGCCGAACGCGATGGTCTCCCCGCTCGGCCTGTCGAGCGCGCTGGCGATGACGTGGGCGGGCGCCCGCGGCGAGACCGAACGCCGGATGGCCGAGACGTGTCACTTCCCGCTCGAGCAGGGCCGCCTGCATCCCGCCGTCGGCGCCCTCCAGCACGACCTCGACGGCCGCGGCCGGGGTGTTCAGCACCGGGAGTTCCCGCAGCTGTGGAACGTCAACCGGTTCTCGCTGGGGCTGGCGAACGCGTTCTGGGGACAGACGGGTTATCCCTTCGCCGACGCGTTCCGCGGGACACTGGCCGAGAACTACGGCGCTGACCTCCGCGAGGTGGACTTCGAGTCGTCGCCGGACGCCGCCCGCCGGCGCATCAACGACTGGGGGAAACGCGCCTCGGACGGCCGGGTAGACGAACTCCTCGGTCCGGACGCCGTCACCGAGCTCACCAGATTTGCGCTCACCAACGCCGTCGCGCTGCGCGCCGACTGGCAGCAGTCGTTCGACCCCGACGACACCGAGCGCGGCGAGTTCACCCGACCGGGCGGCTCGACCGTCGACGTGCCGCTGATGCACCAGGAGGGGCAGTTCACGCTCCTCCGGGAGTACCCCGACGACTCCGAGGCGGGCGTCGGCTACCGGGCCGTCGAACTCCCGTACGTCGGCGGCGACCTGAGCATGGTGCTGGTCGTCCCGGAGCGCGAACGGTCGCTCGCAGAGCTGGAGGCAGCGATCGACGGCGGGTGGCTGCAGTCACGATTCGACGAGTTCGACGAGCGCGACCCCGGGAAGGCGTCGGTGACGATGCCGAAGTTCACCTTCGCCAACGAGTTCGAGCTGAACGGCCCGCTGAAGCGGCTGGGGATGACGACGGCGTTCGACCGCGCCGCCGCTGATTTCGGCGGGATGACGGACCCGCCGAGCGCCGCCGATGGTCTCCATCTCAGCCACGTCCTGCAGGACACCTACGTCGCGGTCGACGAGGAGGGGACCGTCGCGGTCGCCATCTCCGCGAGTCTCGGTGACCAGGTGTCGGGCCACCCGTCCATCACCCTCGACCGGCCGTTCCTGTTCTGCATCCGCGACCGGCCGACCGACGCCGTGCTGTTCCTCGGCCGGGTGACGGACCCGACCGTGAAGCCGTGATATAATCTATATCGGCCACAATTAGAGGATGAATGTGCCATATTATGTTGCATAGCACGCCATTATCTTTCAACAGTCGAGTTCGAATCTCAAGGCACTGCGTCCGCGCTCACCTGCCATCAGCTGGTACAGTAGTCGATGGCCTCCCGGACGGCCGACCGCCGGCCGATGAACGTCAGGTGGTCGCCCAGCTCGATGGTGTCGTCGGCCTCGGGGAGTCGGTTGGTCTCGTCGCGACTGATGAGCGCCAGGTGGCACCCCTCGGGGAGCTCCTCACCCAGCGTCGCGACCGTTTTCCCGGCGTGGTCCTCGGAGGTGACCTCGACCTCCTGGACGTCGCCGTCGCGGTCGAGTTCGGTCATCCACTTCGAGATGCCCGGCCGTTCGATGACGTTGTCCATCGACCACGCGACCGACATCGAGGTGGAGATGGCCTCGACGTCCAGGTCCTCGAACGCGTCGAGGTTGGACGGCTCGTTCACGCGGGCGACGACCGTCTCGATGTCGTACGTGTTCTTCGCGAGCTGCCCGATGAGGAGGTTCACGTCGTCGTCCTGGGTCGACGCCGCGACGATGCGAGCGTTCCCGACGCCGGCCCGCTCCAGCACCTCCTGCCGTGTCCCGTCGCCCTTGTGGACGGTGAATCCCCTCTCCCTGAGCCGCTCGCATTCCTGCTCGTCCCGCTCGATGAGGACGACCTCCTCGCCGCGCTCCTCGAGCCGCTGTGCGAGTTCGCGACCGACCCGGCCGCCGCCGATGATGATGGCACGCATTGGTATCACGTCGAGCGCCTGCGCGATGTGACGGGCCAGGCCGCCTTCAATCACGACGGTGGCGAAGATGACGAGGAAGACGGTGCCGACGAGCGTCGTCGCCGCCGTCTGGTTCGTCGCCTGGAGTTCCAGTGCGAAGAGGGTCGCGACGCTGGCCGGGATGATTCCCCGCGGACCCAGCGCGCTGATGAACAGCCGTTCGGGGGTCGTCAGCCGGCCGCCGCCGGTGCTGAGCAGCACCCCCAGCGGCCGGACGATGACCGCGATGACGACGACGGCGACGATTCCGCCGACGCCCAGCGAGAGCAGGTCCCGCAGCGAGAGCAGCGACGCGAGCGTGATGAACACGAACGCGATGACCAGCAACGAGACGTCGCCCTTGAACTGCTCGATGGTGTCTCGATAGGGGATGTCCGTGTTGCCGAGCACGAACCCGCCGGTCGCGACCGCCGCGATGCCGGCTTCGGAGGCGCCGAACCGCGCGCCCAGCACCTCCGCGACGCCGTACATCGCCAGCGACGAGACCAGCACCATGAGCCGCGCGTTCTGCGGAGCGTTCTCCACCGCCTGCGTGCCGTGCCGGAGGACGTACCACAGGCCTGCGGCGATGGTCCCGCCGACGGCGATGCCGAGGCCGAACCGGAGCGCGAACTCGCCGACGAGCGCCAGGGGCCCCTGCGACCCGAGGAGGACGTACTCGAAGGTGACGATGGCCAGGATGGCGGCCGTGACGTCGTTGACGACCCCCTCGGTCTCGAGCGTCGAGGCCACCCGCTCGCGGACGGGAACGACGTTCATGATGGGCGTGATGACCGTCGGGCCCGTCGCGATGAGCAGCGACCCGATGAGAATGGCCACGTCCCACGGCGCGCCCAGCGCGTACCGGACGACGACGGCCGTGCCGACCAGCGAGACGAACGCGCCGAGCGTGACCAGCAGGAGCGTCTCCCGCTGGGCTCCCCTGAGCCGCTCGATTCGCAGGTGGAACGCCCCCTCGAACACGATGATGGCGACGCTCAGTCCGACGATGGCCTGGAGGGTCTCCCCGAAGACCGACGGGGTGATGACGCCGAGTCCCTCCGGCCCGACGAGGACGCCCGCCAGGATGAGGAACACCACGCTCGGTACCTGCAACCGGTCCGCGAGGACCTGCGAGGCGACGCCCAACCCCATTATCGTCACGACGACGCTGATGAGTTCGATGGCGGCGCTCATCTCCTCCCACCCCGGGCGGGCGAGCGCCGGACATGTGTCGTGCGTGCCATCATCGGTTACGAGGGAATCGTCCGACGGTCTCTGATGGGACACCGCTCCGCGTTCGGTCGCGGGGTAGGGGTGTGTGCCTAATCAACATTCGTCTCCGGAAGCCTGTCGACCGGCCGGGGCGGACGTCGGAGCGGCCGCGCGGCGACGGACGAGTGACCGACCGTCCGGACCCGTGCACCGTCACTCGATGTGGATAGCCGGGCGGAACGGCACCGCGTCACCGGCCTTGTCGCCGGGGTCCTCGGGGTCGGCGCCCTCGTCGAGAACGCGCACGTCGGCGTCGAACTCGCGCTCGTAGAAGTCGACGGCGTCGGCGTACACGTCGGCCTCGTCTGCCGCCTCCAGGATGGCGAGCCGGTCCTCGTCGGCCTCGCGGACGAACTCGACCAGCTCCTGCACCAGCTGGTTCACCTCGTTCCCGCGCTCGCGCAGGTCCGGGTCCGACATGACCTCTGACATCACCGCGCCGACATCGGGACCGGTTTCCACGACCTGCTCGAACACGGAGCGCTTCCAGTCCGCGGCGGTGTAGACGCGCACGACCTCGGGGTCCGTGCCGGTCACGTCGACGATGTCGTTGATGTCGTCGGTGAGCGACTCGACCAGCGACTCGCGGACCTCGACAGTCGGGTCCTCGCGGGCCTCGTCCACGTCGGGCCAGCCGGCGGTCTCGGCCGATTCACCGGCGAGCTTCTCGTGCAGTTCGTTCGTCAGGTACGGCGTGAACGGTGCCAGCAGGCGGAGGCGCTGGCTCAGGACGTGCCGGAGCGTCCAGCGCGCTCCCTCGCGGTCCATGTCCGCGCGGCGGCGGTACCAGCGCAGGTGCTCCTCCATCGCGTAGAAGGCGGCCTGGCTCGCGGTCCGGGTCTCGAAGCCCTCCAGGGCCTCGGTCGAGTCGCGGATGACGCCCTGCAGTTTTGAGAGGAGCCACTCGTCGATGGGTCGCAGGTCGGGCTGGTTGTCGGGGGCCTCTTGCTCGATGACCTCCGTCGCGCGGTTGTAGAACCGGCGCAGTTGCCCGTGGGCCGAGGAGACGGCCTCGTCGCGCCAGTCGTAGTCCTGCCACGGCTCCGCGGAGTTCAGCAGGAAGAACCGGACGGTGTCGGCCCCGTACTCGTCGATGGCCTCGCCGGGCAGGACCACGTGGCCCTTCGAGGAGGACATCTTCTGGCCCTCAAGCAGGCCCATCCCCATGATGGTGATACCCTCCGGCCAGTTGCGTTCGTCGAACAGCTCGGCGTGGTGGTAGAGGTAGAACGTCAGGTGGTTCGAGATGAGGTCGTTCGCGGAGACGCGGTAGTCGACCGGGTACCAGTGGTCCCACTCCTCGCGCAGGTCCAGGGCCCGCTCGTCGGGCTCGTCGGCGGCGTCGGCGCCGTAGAACAGCGTGTCGAAGAACTGCTGGTCCATCTCCTCGGGCGGGATGTCGTCCAGCCGGTGGGCGATGGTGTAGTAGGCCATGTAGATGGTCGAGTCGCTCAGCGGCTCGATGACGAAGTCCTCGTCCCACGGCAGGCGCGTGCCCAGCCCGTAGTTGCGGATGCAGGGCCACTCGTTCAGCCAGTCGACGGTGTGCGTGTACTGCTCGCGCGTGTTCTCCGGGATGGCGTCGAGGTCCTCGACGAGGCGTTTGGTCTTCGCCTTCCAGTCCTCGTCGTTGTAGCGCAGGAACCAGGTCTCCTGTTTGGCCACCTCGACGTCGCCGCCACAGCGACAGACGACCTCCTCGGTGAACTCCTGCATCGAGCCGAACGCCCCGCGGTCCTTGTAGTCGTCGCGGAACCGCTCGCGTACGTCCTCGACGGTCTCGCCGGCGTATTCGCCGTACGCGTCGATGAGCTTGCCCTGGTGGAACTCCCGGTTGTACAGCTCCTGGGTGGCCTCCTCCAGCGCGGGGTCCTCCTGGCTGGACACGTCGTACTCCTCGACGGCGTCGCGGGCGGGAATCTCGCCGTACCCCTCGATGGTGAGGATGGGGATGGGTTCGATGGCCCGGACCTCGTCCGGGTCGATGCCGTACTGGGTCATCTCGTCGGCGCGCTCCTTGGCCTCCTGCAGGGCGATGTAGTCGTCCGGCGAGTGCGCCGGGACGCTCATCACGACGCCCGTCGCGTTGTCCGTGTCGACGAACGACGCGGGCAGGATGACGACCTCGTCCTCGGTGATGGGGTTGGTGACGCGCTCGCCGACCAGTTCGGCGCCGCCCAGTTCCTCCACGACCTCGACCTCGTGGTCCTGCAGGCGCAGCTTCTCGGCGGCCTGCGCCGAGACGACCCACTCCTCGCCGTCGACCTCGGCGCGGACGTACTCCCCGTCCGGGTCGACGAAGGCGTTGGTGACTCCGCGCACCGTCTCCGGGCGCAGGGTCGCCATCGGCAGGATGGTGCCGTCACTGTCCTCGAATCGAACGAGCGTGTACTCCTGGAACTCGGCCTCCTCGCCCTCCAGCAGGTCGTGCGTGGTGACGGGGTTGCTCTCGTTGGTGCAGTACTTGACCGGGTGGAGACCCTTCTCCAGCAGGCCACGCTCCTTCAGGGTGCGGTACTGCCAGGTGATGAACTTCGAGTAGCGTTCGTCGTTGGTGGTGAACTCACGGCGCCAGTCGACCGAGAGCCCCAGTTGCTGCATCCCCTTCTTGTAGTGCTCCTCGATGAAGTAGCGGGCGAAGCCCATCGGCGTCTCCAGGTCCTGTAAGGTGTCCTCGGGGACGTTGTACGTGTCACGCAGGACCGAGAGCTGTTCCTCCTCGCCCTTCTTCAGCCGCTCGACGGCGCCGATGATGGGGGTCCCCGTGACGTGCCACGCGATGGGGAACAGGACGTTGTCACCCTGCAGCCGCCGGTAGCGGGCGTACACGTCCGGGACCGTGTACGTGCGGGCGTGCCCGACGTGCATCCCGCCCGAGGGGTACGGGTACGGGACGGTGATGAACGTCGCGTCCCCGTCGTCGTCCGGGTCGGCCTCGTAGTAGCCCTCCTGGCGCCACCGGTCGCGCCACCGGGCCTCGATACTGGCGGGGTCGTAGCTCATACCCAGAGTGCGTGGGGCGGGGCCTAAATACTCGTCTCATCCGCGCCACCATTGCCCACACGGCAGGGGTCGAGGGCACGCTGTCCCGGAGGCCGAAATAAAGAGCCGAATAAATAGCCTGAAACTGTAGTCCAATCGTGGTCATTGTTCGTCGTATGCGAACTGACCAGGTTGGAGCGGTGCTGCTCGTTGCGACAGTCGTACTGTCAGCGATGACCACCGGTGCGATCGCCGGGACGATGCGGACCGGCGACCTCGGCGACGTGGCGGCGGTCGACGCGACACCGAGCGACCCGAACGACGCCGAGTCGACACACACGATCGTGGTCCCGCTCGGGAGTGCTGCGGAGAGCCCCGGCTCGCCGTTCCGTGATGTGGTCGTCGATTACTCCGTCGGGTCGCCGACAGCCGATGTCTCGAACGTGGGAGCGGGGACCATCGAACGGATCGGCATCGACCGCGGCGGCGACGACCCCGGAACCCGCATCGACGTGCGTGCGAACGTCACGACAGTCAGCGGGAAGAAGGATGGATCGGCGCTCCGTATCGCCACCGCTGGCGACCACACCCTACAGCAGGGTGACGAGGTGGTCGTCGTGCTCCGTCCGGTGCAGAACCCGCAGAACGCCGGGACCGCGAAGGTCACGACTACCATCAACAGTCAGAACGCCGCGGATGTCGCCAACGGGAGCGTGACCTACGAGTACAACGGCGCGAACGTGACGTTCGAGAACCAGTCCACGACCGGCGAGACGGTCACCGTCTCGTCGGTGACGCTCTCGGAAGGTGGATTCGTCGCCGTCCAGAACAGCAGTGGCACCAGCGCCGACGCGATTCGCGGCTCCTCGACCTATCTCTCCGCCGGGACCCACGAGGACGTGAGCGTCCAGCTCGACCCGGTCATCGAGAACGATACCGAGCTCGTCGCGCAGGCGTACACGGATGCCAACGGCGATCGCCGGTTCGAGTACGACGTCTCCGGCGGCGAGGAGGACTTCCCGTACCGCAACCGGGACGGGAACCTGAACGGGAGCCACTCGGCGCAGGTGACACACGAGGCAGGTGACACCTCGACGGCCACGCCGACGCCCACTGCGACGCCGACCGACGAGGACATGACCGCGACGCCGACGCCTACTGCGACACCGACCGACGAGGACATGACCGCGACGCCGACGCCCACCGCGACGCCGACCGACGACAGCGGTGACGACGGTGAGATAACTCCGACCCCGACTGCCAGCGACGACGGGGATGCCTGGGAGAGCGGCACGCTCGTCACCCCGTCACCGACCGACACTGACCAGAGGGGTATGAGCACCCCGACTACGACGCCGACCCCCGTGATGGACGAGACCGCGACCGCGACTGCGACTACGACGGCTACACCCACCGCTGCCGACGACATGGGCGGGACCAGCACGGGCGGCAGTGACGAGACGCCGGGCGGCACTGAGACCGGCGGTCAGGCCGGGTTCGGTCTCGTCGTGGCCCTCGTTGCACTGGCTGGGGCGGCCCTGCTCGTGCGACGGTCAGCCTGAGGTCTGGATCGACCCGCCGCTCGCTGAACCTCTTCTTCCGCTGCTCGCACAATCGTAGCAGCGCCTGCTGGTCTCCTATTCTCTGTTCTGATGACGGCGTGTCATCGAACATCTCCTGTGCGTGGCTGGGTAACGAGCCGGGATCTCGTTGTCCGGTGAGTACCCATTCAGTAGTACGTACTCCAGCGACTCCGACTCGGCTCCGTCTTCATGTGGTACCAGAGGAAGGCGGCGCCGTAGGCGACGGCGAGCGTGGTCGCGACGTGGTAGAACGCTCGAATCGGGGCCTCGGGGACGCCCACCGCCTGACTCAGGAGCGCGTTCGCTGCGCCGACGGTCACGAGTTCCACGGCCTGCAGGACCACCGGGAGCGTGACCAGCAGCGAGAGGGCGATGAGGCGCCGGCGGTGCGTCTTCGGCGTATCGTCCCCGCGGAGCGTCCAGAGCATCCCCAGCGGGAACGCGGCGGTCGCGAGCAGCGTCGGCGCACCGCTGCCGACCGTGGACACGAACGGTGCGGCGGTCACGGCGGCGCTGGCGGCCTCGGCGATGGGGACGCCGGCGGCGTCGAGTAGCATACCGACGTAGAACGCGGTGACCCCCCAGACCGCGCCGGCCACGATACGAACCCACACTGTCACGGCCCACCGCCAGGCGGTGTCGATGGCAACCGAGAATCGGGACCGTTCGGGGACCATCTCGTCGGCACCGTCCGCGCGCCGGTACCGAGCGTCGTCCGGAGCACGTCGTTCGTTCACGGCCGTACGGACGGGATTTCGGCCCATCACGCTACTGCCGGCTCTACCCACCGTTTCAAGTGTCGAACAGTTCGCCACAGAACGTATCAACGGCAGCGACTGTCCGTGTTGTGTATGAACACGACCAATGTGGGAGCGGTGCTGCTCGCCGTGGTCGTCGTCCTCGGGGCGACGGCCGGGGCTTCTGCAGGCACGGCACGAACCGGCGAACTCGGGTCGGTCGCGACGGTGGACGCGACACCGAGCGACCCGAACGAGGCAGAATCGACCCACGCCGTCGTCGTGCCGCTGGGCGCCGACGCCGAGAGTCCCGGCACGGCGTTCAGCGACGTGGTGGTGGACTACGCGGTCGGGCAACCGGAGGCTGACGTCTCCAATGTCGGCGCCGGGACCATCGAGCGCATCGGCATCGACCGCGGCGGCGACGACCGGGGCACCCGCGTTGACGTCCGGGCGAACGTGACGACAGTCAGCGGGAAGCGAGACGGGGGTGCGGTCCGCATCGCCACGAGCGGGGCACTCACGCTCCAGCAGGGTGACGAGGTGGTAGTCGTCCTGCGGCCGGTCCAGAACCCACAGGACGCCGGCAGCGCCGAGGTCGAGGTCACGGTCAACAGTCAGGGCGTCAACGACACCGCCACGGGAACGGTCACCTACGAGTACAACGACGCCAGCGTCGCGTTCGCGAACCAGTCGACGACCGGGGAGACGGTCACCGTCTCGTCGGTGACACTCTCGGAGGCCGGCTTCGTCGCCGTCCAGAACGCCAGCGGTGCCCGGCCGGACGAGGTCCGTGGGCACTCCGACTACCTCCCGGCCGGCACCCACGAGGACGTGACCGTCCGGCTGGAGACGCCGGTCGAACGCGACCGCGAACTCGTCGCGCAGGCGTACACGGACGCCAACGCCAACCGCCGCTTCGAGTACGATGTCTCCGGCGGCGAGGAGGACTTCCCCTACCGGACCCGCGACGGGAACCTGATGGGAACCGACACCGCGCAGGTGAGCCACACGACGGACAGCGGGGGCGACACCGGGACCCCCACGCCGACGGCAACGCCATCGGACGGCAGCGGCGATGAGTCGACGCCGACAGCCACCCCGACGCCGACGCCCACCCCGGTCGACGGCGGTGACGGGGGCGACGACACCGCGACCCCCACGCCGCCCGAGGAGACCCGGACCGGGACCGACGACGGCGACGGGACGCCGACCACGGCCACCCCCACGTCGACCGACCGTACGGGCGCCGGCACCCCGACCGCGGCGCCGACGCCCGTGACCGACGGAACCGCCACGCCGACGGCGGTGAGCACCGGCACGGCGACGGCCTCGCCGACCCCGTTCGAGACGACGAGTCCGACCACCTCGCCGACCGTGGCGGACACGCCGACCGAACCGCCGGCGGACGGGACAGAGACCGGGGGACAGCCCGGCTTCGGTACCATCGCGACCCTCGTCGCGCTGGTCGGCGCTGCACTGCTCGCGCGCCGGGCGGCGTAACGCTCAAGCTCGGGGCGCCGCTCGCCCAGCTCGATGGGCTCGTTCGCTCGTGACGTGGCTGCCCGCCTCCGCGAGCGACTCGCCACGGACCGTCCCGTACTCGACTGGGCCACGGAACACCACGTCGCCGGGACGCCGGTCGACGTGGCCGGTTCGGGGGACGACCTGCTCGTCGCGGTCGAACTGGAGTGGCGCCGTGCGGACCCCTCGGACAACGCGGCCAAACTGTTCCGGCATCTCTCGGAGGGAGCCATCGACGCCGACCGCGTGGTCGTCGTCCACCTGTTCACACGCTACTACGACCTCGCCAGTGGGGGCGTCTCCGCGAAGCGGAAGAACGCGGAGTTCGTCGGGAACGTGGCCGCGAACACGCTAGACGGGCTCTCCTACCATCCGGTCACGGTGGACCTCGACCCCCCGAAGCGGGGCGGCGAGCGACCGGACGGCTGGCAGGCGGCGGTCGACGAGGTCGCAGTAGTCGCCGGAGAGCTAACCAACGAGGCAAATTAGTTCTGAAACCCCAGACATGAATGTAGAAAGTATTACGTTCTCAGAAAGACCGTGGATTTTTCGAGACCGTTACGCCGCCAGTTCCGTCGCGTCTTCGAGTACCTCCTGTGCGTGGCCGGCGGGGTCGGCCAGTTCGGGGTCGTACGCCGCGACGACCTCGCCGTCGTTCAGGAGGAAGGTGACGCGGTCGGTGTAACCCTCGTCCGTGTCGACGCCGAACGCGGCGGCCACCTCGCCCTCGGGGTCGGCCAGGAGTTCGAAGGTGACACCCTCCTCTTCGGCGAAGTCGGCGTGGCTCTCCACGTCGTCCATCGAGACGCCGTAGACGGAGACGCCGGCGTCCTCGAACGCAGGGAGGTGCTCCTCGAAGTCGTTGGCCTCGATGGTGCAGCCACCCGTGAAGTCCTTCGGATAGAAGTAGACGACCGTCGGCCCGGAGAAGTCGAGGGTGACGGTGTCGCCGTGCTGGTTGGGTGCGCTGACCTCGGGTGCTGCGTCGCCGGATTCGAGCATGGCCTCCGCTTCGGTCGGGGATGGGATACCGGTTTGGGTCGGTCCGCTACAGGTCGACGACGCCGTCGTCCAGCAGGTCGAGCAGGAGGTCGCGGGCGTGGCCATCCGGGTCGACGCCCTCGTAGACACGTTCGACCTCGCCGTCGACGACGACGAACGTGGTCCGCTTCGCGCGGCCGGTGATGCGGGGGACACCGAACGCCTCGCACACGTCCTCCTCGGGGTCGGCCAGCAGGTCGAAGGCGACACCCTCGGCCTCGGCGAAGTCGGCGTGACTCTCCACGTCGTCGGTGGAGACGCCGTACACCGTCACGCCGGCGTCGGCGTAGCTCTCGGCCTCGGTCGTGAACTGCTGGGCCTCGACCGTGCAGCCGGGCGTCTCGTCCTCGGGGTAGAAGTAGACGACCGTCACGCCCGCCCACTCGGGAGTGACGGGCTCGCCGTGCTGGTTGGGCGCACTCACGTCAGGTGCCGGGTCGCCCGGTTCGAGCATGCACGGCGGTTCCCCCGCACGCGGCATACGACTGCCGGTCTCGTCCGTCGGTCCGGCTCGCCACGAGCGGACGCGTGCCCGGTTCGTGGCCCCGGATTCCGTGGGTCGTCCAGTCCTCCTGCTCGAAGCGACCGGGAACCGGACGAGCGTCGAGGGAGAACCGATTTTACTATTCCATAATTCACCCTTAGCCAAATATTCCAACCCGTACGAATACTTCTAGAGCATATTAACACCATTATGCCCAAGGCTTATGGATATCGCTCGATGTTCGTCGAGTGTAATGTCCGCGTCATTGCCCCCATCGGGTCCGTCGGCGAGTTACGCGCCGTGCTACGAGTGCAACGAGGGTACGCTGGTCTGGGACCACGAGGCCCAGGAGAGCCGCTGCTCGGTCTGCAACGAGGGGATCTGACCAGGCTCAGCCCGCGTCTCCATCCAGCCATACCTGCATCGGGCGGGCGGCCATGTGCGCCCGTCCGGCCCGCCGGCGCCCTGTCACGCCGGCACCGAAGTCCATGTGGCTGGCGCCCACCGCGCCAGCACGCCGCTGTCCACTCGCCGGCGTTCTCCGCCGGCACTGTCTCTCGACTCCGAGCACCGCGACCAGCGTGGGAAGCCGGTTCCGTCGTCCGCGAGTCACCGGTAGGGCACGGGAACACGGGCAGACACGTGCGACCCGTTCATCCAGGCCTCCATGATTCCCCGAACGCCTCCGCTTCGTCCGGCGTCGCTCAGTCCTCGAACCCCGGCTCGAACACGAACGTCCCGTCCTCCTGGACCACCTCGCCGTCGAACTCGATGCGCGAGTCCTCGCTCATGTCCACGATCATGTCCTCGTGGACGGTGGACTCGTTGCACTCGTTGTCCTCGCCGACGGTCTCCTCGTACGCGCGGCCGATGGCCATGTGGACAGTGTCACCCATCTTCTCGTCGAACAGCATGTTCGAGGTGAACCGGTCGATGTCGCGGTTCATCCCGATGCCGAGCTCGCCCAGCCGGCTCGACCCCTCGTCGGTCTCCAGCAGGCTCGTCAGCAGGGCCTCATTCTTCGTCGCCTCGTGCTCGACCACCTCGCCACCCTCGAAGACGAGCCGCACGTCCAGCACCTCGCGGCCCTGGATGAGGACCGGCTTGTCGAACAGAACCTCGCCCTCGACGCTGTCGACGACGGGCGCCGTGAACACCTCGCCGCCGGGCATGTTGTTGTCGTCGGCGTCGTTCTTCGCGTGGTTGCCGGCGACGGACATCCGGACGTCGGTGGTGTCCCCCGAGACGATACGGACCTCCTCGGCAGGGTCGAGCAACTCGACGAGCTGTGCCTGATGCTCGCGGACCGCGTTCCAGTCCTTGTTGACGGCGTTCCAGACGAACTCCTCGTACGCCTCGGTCGACATCTCGGCCTTCTGTGCGTACCCCGACGAGGGCCACTGCGTGAGGACCCACCGCGAGTCGAGCAACGCCTCCTGAACGGCCTGGTTGGCCTTGCTGCTCGTCGCGTTCTTCTCGGGCGGCACGTCGGACGTCTCGTTGAGGTTCCGCTCGCCACGGATCTGGACGACTGCGTCGGCGGCCTCGTACTTCGAGCGTGCCATCTCGTTCTCCTGCGAGAGGGTCTCCTCGTCGGCGGCGAGCTTGTGTGCTCGCCGGGTCCGAGCAGTCCCGAGCGAGGTGCTGACGACGCCACCGCGCTCGCCGACCAGTTCGGCGACCGCGACCACGAGGTCCTCGGCGGCCGGGTGGGCCACGATGGCGACCTGATCGCCGGCCTCGACCTCGGCGCAGTCGTCGACGAGTATCTCCGCGTGTTCCCTGATTCGGGAGTCCATACGGCCGGCTTCGGCGTCCGGCGCGAAAAACGTGCCCGAAGCGGCCCCCGGATTCCGCCTCGAACCCGTCCTCGCGGGTCCGCCGCTCGGACTCCTGGGCTTCGCTCACTGCGGCCTTCAGTGCTCGCGGGTCGCCTCCGCACCCCGCTCGCTACTGCGGTTCCTCGCTCCGCTCGGAACCGCTCACTCCTCGAAGACGAACGTCCCGTCCTCCTGCACGACCTCGCCGTCGACCTCGATACGCGAGTCCTCGCTCATGTCCACGATCATGTCGACGTGCTGGGCGCTCTGGTTCTGCTCGTTGCCCTCGCCGACGTTGGCCTCGTAGGCGCGGCCGACGGCCATGTGGACGGTGTCGCCCATCTTCTCGTCGAACAGCATGTTGTACGTGAACCGGTCGATGTCGCGGTTCATCCCGATGCCGAGTTCCCCGAGCCGGCGCGCGCCGGGGTCAGTATCGAGGATGGAGCCGAGGAACGACTCGTTCTTCTCGGCGCTGTAGTCGACGACCTCGCCGTCCTCGAAGACGAGGCGGGCCCCGGTGACCTCCTTGCCGCGGCGGTAGACGGGCTTGTCGAAGAGAACCTCGCCCTCGACGCTGTCGGGGATGGGGGCGGTGAACACCTCGCCGCCGGGGAGGTTGTTGGAGTTGGTATCGTTGATGGTGATGTTGCCCGCGATGGACATGGTCACGTCCGTCGTGTCGCCGGAGACGATGCGGACCTCCTCGCCAGCGTCGAGGATCTCGACCATCTGCTCCTGGAACTCGCGCTGGGCGTCCCAGTCCTTGTTGATGGCGTCGTAGACGAAGTTCTGGTAGGCCTCCGTGGACATCTCGGCCAGCTGGGCGTTCGCCGGGGTGGGGTGCTGGGTGAGCGTCCAGCGGTCGGTGAGCCGCTCGTTGAGGATGGGGCTGTGGGCGGACTCGTAGTCAGCGTTGAGGTCGTCGTCCACGTCCACCATCTCCGTGACGTTGCCGTGGGCCCGGATGACGACGTGGCAGTCGGCCGCCTCGACGAGCGCCTGCTCGTGGGGCGGCGTCTCGAACGCCATCCCGGACTCCTCGGCGGCACGGAGGTAGTTTCGGATGGCGCGGCCGCTCCGGTTGGTGGTGATGTGGAGCGGGTGTGCGCCACGGTCGCCGGCGACCTCGTAGAGGGCCACGACGAGGTCCTCGGCGGCGGGCTCGGACTTGATGACGAGGTTGTCGCCCTCGGAGAGGTCGATGGCGTCGGCGAGCACCTGCGCGTGCTCTCGGATTCGCGGGTCCATGCGCCCGGATTCGGCGGGGGCCGGCATACCGTTTCCGCCACGTGGCGGCCGTGCGAACTCCTCGCCGCCGTCGCCGCTGATATGCCGTTCGACCCGAAACAGGGGCCCATGCCCACCGCCGACACCGACCACGACGACCCCATCGACTGCCGCTCCGATACGGTCACGCGCCCGAGTGACGCGATGCGCGAGGCCGCCCACGACGCCGACGTGGGCGACGATGTCTACCGCGAGGACCCCACCGTCAACGAACTCGAAGCTCGTGCCGCCGACCTCGTGGGGATGGCGGCCGCCCTCTACGTCCCGACGGGGACGATGGGCAACCAGGTCGCCGCCCGCACCCACACCGAGCAGGGGCAGGAGGCCCTCGTCGAGCGCGACAGCCACGTCTACCGGTGGGAACTCGGCGGCCTCGCCCAGCACTCGGGCCTGCAGGTCCGCACCGTCGACGGCGGCGACCGCGGCGTCGTCACGCCCGAGGCGGTCCACGCGGGCCACGTCGCGGCCGACGGCCACCGGCCGGGGACGGGGCTGCTGTGCCTGGAGAACACGCACAACGCGAAGGGTGGCACCGCCATCGCCCCCGAGCGCATCGACGCCGCCGCCGATGCCGCGCACGAGTACGACGTGCCCGTCCACCTCGACGGCGCGCGCCTGTTCAACGCCGCCGCCGCGCTGGACGTGCCGGCCGCGCGCCTCACCCGCGAGGTGGACTCGGTGATGTTCTGCCTCTCGAAGGGGCTCGGCGCGCCCGTCGGCTCGATGCTCGCCGGCGACGCCGAGTTCGTGGAGCGAGCGCGCCGGCATCGCAAGCTGTTCGGCGGCGGGATGCGGCAGGCCGGCATCATCGCGGCGCCGGGCCTGCGGGCGCTGGAGAACCGCGACCGCCTCGCCGAGGACCACCGGAACGCCGAGCGCCTGGCGGACGGGCTGGACGAACTGGACGGACTCGCCGCGCACGACCCGGAGACGAACATCGTGCTGGTGGATACTGAGGACCCGGCGGAGGCGTTCCTGGAGCGGTGTGCGGAGGTGGGGGTGCTGGCGGTGCCGTTCGACGACCATCAGGTCCGGTTCTGTACGCATTTGGATGTGAGTCGTGCGGACGTGGAGGCGGTCGTCGAGCGGGTCTCGCAGGTTGTGTGAGGGGGAATATTTCGGCTGATGAGTGGCTTATTCCGACGCTTTCGTGATTCTCGGGGCGAGGACTCCGACGACGGGACTGCCTCCGAAGCCCTCGCGCTCTCGACCGGTTGCGACTCGCTGCGGTCCTCGCGCTCGCTTCGCTCGCGCTGTGGTCCTTGTGATCTGAAAATCGCCCCTGGCGATTTTCATCATCCCGGAGATCGAAGATTTCCGGAGACGTCGTCTCACCGGGTCGAGAGCGCTCGCCTTCCGGCAGAGCAAGCTCTGCCGACGCTCACGGCGGCGAAGCCGCCGTTCGCTCGGGGGAGCTTCGCTCCCCCGCTGTTCGCCTCACTGCGTTCGGCTCACCTTCGATTCCACCAGGACCGCGGATTCGTCAGTCAGTAGCCGTTGGCCTCATACCTCCCCAACCGCCTGCGATGCTCGGTCGCTTCGCTCCCTGCGCTTCTCGTCCCTCGCGCGCTGGGCGGCGGCTGGCCTGCGGCACAGCCGCCAGCGCGCGCCCGTTCGACTGACGGTGGTGCGCACCCGCCACAATCCACGGGCCGGGAGCGCGTGGTTCGCCCCTGCGGGCGAACCCGCGCGACCTGGGGAAGGGCAGGGCCGCCGCGCCCGTGCCACCTCCCGCGTCCCTGGCGGACTCGAAGGGCGAGCGCTCTCGTCGTCGCCCCGACGAAGCAAGCACCGCAGGGTGAGCGTAGCGAACCCGAGGAGCGCAGCGAGTCGCGGCGTCACGAGAGCGTGAGGGCTTCGTAGGTTCCGTTCCGGACGATTCCCACTATAACACGACTCGAATGTAGACTAAAAGACCACATAATATCACAATATGGGAAATGGATGGTTTATTGCGGTTGCTCAATCACTACCTGTCGGCCGCGTCTCGTCACGGACGAACGTGTGCGACCCGCCGCGTGCCTTCGCTGCCTCGGTGACGCGGACGAACTCCACGCCCTCGCGGGCCTCGTCCAGCGTGTAGCCGCCCGCGTAGCTCACCCCCGAGCGGATACCCGCGAGGAACTCGGGGACGACGCTCGACAGCGACCCCTGGTAGGGGACCAGTCCGGCGACGCCCTCGTCGGCTTCCGGCGCGGACTCCGCGGCGGCCTTGTCCGAGCGCGCCTCGTTCGCGGAGGTCGAGGCCATCCCGTGCGAGCGCTTGTAGCGGCTCCCGGCGTGTTCGACGAGTTCGCCGGGCGCCTCGTCGGTGCCCGCGAAGAACCCGCCCATCATCACGGTGTCCGCGCCCCCGAGCAGGGCCGTCACGGCGTCGCCCGACCCCGAGATGCCGCCGTCGGCGATGGTGCGGACGCCGTACTCCTCGGCGGCGCGGGCACAGTCGCGGACGGCCGTGAACTGCGGGACGCCGGCGCCGGCCACCTCGCGCGTGGTGCAGTGGGACCCGGGACCGATACCGACCTTGATACAGTCCGCGCCGGCTGCGGCCAGGTCCGCGACACCGGCTTCGGTGGCGACGTTGCCCGCGACGAGCGGCACGTCGAACTCGTCGGCGACGTGCTCGACCACGTCGAGGGCGGCCTCCATGTGGCCGTGAGCTACGTCGACCATCAGACACGCCGCGCCGGCCTCGAGGACGCGCTCGGCGCGGTCGCGGTACGCCTCGTCGATGCCGAGTGCGGCGCCGACGCGGGCGCCCTGCGCGACCGTCTCCTCGATGGCAGCGACCTGGTGCTCGACGGTCTGGAAGCGGTGGATGGTGCCGAACCCGCCCAGTTCGTGGAGCGCGACCGCGAGCTCCGGTCCCGTCACGGTGTCCATCGGCGCGCTCAGGATGGGTGCCTCCAGCGCGATGTCGTCGGTCAGGTGTGTGGCGAGCGAGACGTCGCTCCGGGAGTCCACGGGGGACCGTGCCGGGACGACCAGCACGTCGTCGTAGGAGAGCCCCGTGCGGATGGCGGGGTCGTCTGCTGACATGTTCGAACCCTAGGTGGGCACGGCGGCGAGGCGTTTAGGCGTTCGGTTCCGGGCCCGGACTCACGCCCCCCCGGCGTAGAACCGCGCGACGGCGTTCGCGGCGCCCTCGACCGTTCGGAAGTAGCGGCGGTCGCCATCGGGTGTCCGGACCGCGTACTCGTACCGGCCGCTGTCGGGGACGTACCAGTGGTCGCGGTTGGCCGCCAGCACCGCCGGGAGGTCGGCCGCCGCGTCCTCGGTGGCCGCGGGTGACGGCACTACCACGTCGCTCCCGTCCGCGACGGCGGCCCCGTTCCCGTCCGGCGACGCCGGCAGCCCGCTCTCGTCTGCCTCGTCGCCACTCGGGTCGTCGACGGATTCGACGAGCAGGTCGCCGGTGACGTGCTCGTGCTCCGGAACGATGCCCGTGTGGACATCGTCGCGCCGGGTCGCCTCACGGGCGCACGCCATCAGGATCTCCTGGGTGTTCACCTCCGGCTCGTCGCCCGGGCGCTGCTGGACGTACGAGCCGTCCGGGTGCATCGTCCAGCGCTTGCGGTTGTCCGAGAGGTTGAGGTGGAGGTTGAAGCGGAGCTGCTCGCGGATGGCCGGGTCCTCGACGGGTGTGACGGCCTCGACACGACTATCCAGGTTCCGGGTCATCCAGTCGGCGCTCCCGGTGTACCACTCGGGGTCGCCACCGTTCTCGAAGTAGAATATCCGCGAGTGCTCGAGGAACCGGCCGACGATGCTGTGGACCCGGATGGTCTCGCTGACGCCCTCGATACCCGGCCGGAGCCGGCAGATGTCGCGGACGACGAGGTCGATATCGACGCCGGCCTGCGACGCCTCGTACAGCTCTCGGACGATATCGGGGTCCTCCAGCCCGTTCACCTTGACCACGATGCGGGCGGGCCGGCCCGCACGGGCGTGCTCGGCCTCGCGGCGGATGGAGCGCGTGAACTCCCGGCGCATCGTGACCGGTGCGATGAGCAGCTTCCGGAACTCCTCGTCCAGCGACGGGCCAGTGAAGAAGTTGAACACCTTCACCAGGTCGCGGCCGATGTCACGGTCCGCCGTCAGGAGGCCCAGGTCGACGTACCCCTTGGCCGTCTCGGAGTGGTAGTTGCCGGTGCCGATATGGGAGTAGAGCCGGACCCCCTCGGCGTCGGCGGTGTTGGCGTCCCCCTCGCCGTGGTTCGACTCGTCGCGGACGACGAGCGCGGTCTTCGTGTGGGTCTTCAGCCCGATGGTACCGTAGGCGACGTGGATGCCCTCCTCCTCCAGCGTTCGGACCCAGTCGAGGTTGTTCTCCTCGTCGAAGCGGGCCTTCAACTCGACCATCACTGCGACCTGTTTGCCGTTGTCGGCGGCGTCGATGAGGCTCTGGATGACCCGCGAATCGCTCGCCGTCCGGTAGATGGCGGCCTTGATGGCCAGCACATCCGGGTCCTCGGCGGCCTCCTCGAGGAACCGCTGGAACGTCTCCTCGAAGGAGTGGTACGGGTGGTGCAACAGCACGTCGTCGCGCGCGACCTCACCGAAGACGGAGGGGCGCTCGTCCCCGCTGGCCCCGGGGACGGCCGCGTTCCCGGCGCCGCGCTCGAGTCGCGGGTGGGGCATCGGCGACCAGTCGGGCAGTTGCAGGTCCGGGCGGTCGAGGTCCGTCAGCTCCAGCAGCGGCCGGTAGTCGAGGATGCCCTCGCGCCGGAACACCTCGTGCTCGTCGAGGTCGAGTTGCTCGGTGAGGATGTCGACGACGATGTCGGGCGCGTCGGCCTCGATCTCCATCCGCACCGCGGTCGCGAACCGACGCTGTTCGAGCACCTCCTGGATCATGTCGATGAGGTCCTCGGCGACCTCCTCGTTGCGCCGGACCTCCGCGTTCCGGGTGAGCCGGAACAGCGACGTGTCCACGATGTCCACGTTCGGCAGCAGCAGGTCCAGGTTCTCGCGGACGACCTCCTCCAGCAGGACGTACTCGGCGTCACCGACCTCGACGAGTCGGGGGCGGTTCTGCGGAATCTTGATGCGCGTGAACGTCGGCTCGTCCTCGTCGTCACGGCGCGTGACGACGGCCAGCGACAGCGACCGGTTCGAGATGAAGGGGAACGGGTGCGCCGGGTCGAACGCCAGTGGCGTCAGCGTCGGCAGCACGGACGCCTCGAAGTACGCCCGCAGGTCCTCGCGCTGGGTGGCCGATAGCTCGTCGTACGCGTGGAGGTGGATGCCGGCGTCGGCGAGCGCCGGCTGGACCTCGTCGGTGAAACACTCCGTCTGGGCCTCGAGCATCGGCCCCAGTGCGTCCAGCACCGCCTCCCACTGCTCGCGGGGCGTGCGGCCGTCGACCGTTCGCTCGGTGACGCCAACGTCAATCTGCTGTTTCAGCCCACCGACCCGCTTCATGACGAACTCGTCGATGTTCTTGGTGAACAGGCCGAGGAAGCGGACCCGCTCCAGCAGCGGGTTCCGCTCGTCCAGTGCCTCCTGCAGGACGCGCCGCTGGAAGGCGAGTTCCGACAGCTCCCGGTTCAGGTAGTACGTCGGGTCCGAGAGGTCGGGCTCGCCATCGGGGTCGGGCAACGGCTCGGCGGCGACCCGCTCGACGACCGGGTCGTCGGTCACAGGGGAACCACCCCATCACCGGATGGGGACGAACGACACCGATACGTTTGGCTTAGGCCCACATATTCGCGAATATCCCGCGATAACTAATCGCTTTCCGTCTAAATTCCCGAGTAATAACGATATATATGCCACCCTATTGAGAAAACAGGCGACTATTGTGAGCAACGTGTTCCCCGTCGGGGGCTACCCCAGCAGCCGCCGCACGCGGGCGAGCAGGCCGCCCCCGCCACGCCCCTCGGCGAGGCCGAGTTCCGCGGCGATGGCGTCCAGTTCGTTGTTGTCGAAGCGGCCGTCGGCGCGGGACTCCACCAGCCAGTCGCGCCACTCCTCGTCGGTCAGCACCCCGCGGGCGTCGTCCCACTGCTCGACCAGCGACTCGCGGTCCGGGAAGGGCACGTCCATGTCGCCGCCGCCCCAGTAGAGGGGAACGAGATAGAACTGGACCTCGTCGGGCCCCGGGCCGGGTCCCTCGACGCGGGCGTTGGTCCCCGGGCGGTCCTCGGCCGGGACGAACCGGTAGGGGTAGCCCTCGTAGCAGAAGACGTCCTCGGGCGTGACCGTCTCGCCGGTCGGGAGTTCGAGCGTGTTCATACGCGCAGGTACGTGCTGCGGCCGGAAAGCCGGACCGGCCCCGGTGGCGGTGTCCGTCTCACCCCAGCGACGGCAGCCCGCTGCCGTCGAACACCTCGTCGGCGATGTTCTCGCGCATGATCTCGTCCGTGCCGGCGGCGATGCGGCGCCCGCGCGCCAGTCGGTGGAGGAACTCCAGTGGGTGGCCCTGCTGGTAGCCCGTCGCGCCGAACACCTGCAGGCAGTCGCTGACGACCGACTCGGCGGTCTCGGAGGCGTGGAACTTCGCGAGGCTGGCGCGCAGGCGCTCCGGGTGCGCGGGCGTGTCGCTCCCGCCACGCGTGTTCGTGGCCGCGTCGTGGGTGAGCGCTCGGGCGGCGGTGTACTCCTTCACGGCGTCGGCCACCTCCCAGCGCAACCCCTGGAACTCGCCGATGGGCTGGCCGAACTGCTCACGGTCGCCGGCGTAGTCGATGGCATGCTCCAGCGCACAGCGCGCCATGGAGGTGGCGTAGGCGGCGCTCCCGACCCGCTCCCAGTTGAGCGCCTTCAGCTGCTCCTTGAGCGCCCGTTTCCCGCGGACGAGGACCTGCTCCTCGGGGATCGCAACGTCCTCGAAGAACAGGTGGCTCTGGGTGTGGCCCGCCATGTTGGTGTAGTGCTCGTGGACGTCGACGCCGGGCGCGTCGAGGTCGACGAGGACGGTTCCGAGGTTGCCGTCCGGGAAGCGCGCCCAGACGACGACGGCGTCGCTGGCGGGGACGTAGGAGAGCCAGATCTTCTCGCCCGAGAGCCGGAGGCCGTCGTCGGTCTCCTCGACGGTGGTCTCCATCGCGCCGGCGTCGCTGCCGGCGCCGGGTTCGCTGATGCCGATGGCGATGGCGGACTCGCCCGCGCAGACCGGCGGGAGGTATTCCTCTTTGAGGGTCTCGCTGCCGAACATCTCGATGGCGCGGGGCGCGACCATCGTCTGCCCGTAGAGGGCGTTCGCGGTCTCCGGGCAGACCGCGCCCACGGTCTCGATGGCCAGCACCGCGGCGAACTCCGAGAGGCCGCCGCCGCCCCACTCCTCGCCGAGGTTGACCGCCCAGAGGTCGTGTTCCGCGAGGGTCCGGACGTTCTCCCAGGGGAACCCGTCGTGCGAGAACGCGTCGGCGACGAACTCCTCGCGTGCGATGTCGTCCAGCACGTCCACCAGCATCCGCTGCTCGTCGGTGAGCGTGACCATGACTCACGGGCGGGTGGCGTCGGGAAGTAGGTTCCCCCGACAAAAGGGGCCGGGTGGCCCGGCCCGAAACGGCAAGACCCCCCGCCCGCAAGGGGGCGTATGCGCATGGACACCGCCCTGACCACCACCGGCCGGGCGGTGCTGTTCGTCCACTGGCGGGTCGACGCCGACCAGCTCCGGCCGCACCTCCCCGATGGCCTCGAACTCGACACGTACGACGGATCGGCGTGGGCAAGCATCCTCGCGTTCGAGGTGACCGAGGCGCGGCCGAAGGCGCTGCCCGCGGGGCTGTGGCCCTCGAAGGCGTTCGGCCAGGTCAACCTCCGGACGTACGTCCGGCACGGCGACCAGCCCGGGGTCTACTTCCTCTCGGTCGACGCCGGCACCCGGGTCGGGGCGGCGGCACTCCACAGCGCGATGGGGATACCCTGCTACGTCGCGTCGACGACCGTCGACATCCGGCGGGGGAGCGAGGCGGTCGAGTCGGTCTCCCTCCGGAG
Organism: Haloglomus salinum; assembly: GCF_024298825.1. Taxonomy (NCBI): domain Archaea; kingdom Methanobacteriati; phylum Methanobacteriota; class Halobacteria; order Halobacteriales; family Natronomonadaceae; genus Haloglomus; species Haloglomus salinum. The sequence continues at coordinate 1,972,775 of NZ_CP101153.1, read as the reverse complement.
CCGCCGGTCGCAGGCCGGCCAGCCGGCCGCGGCGTTCGCCACCGACTACGCACCGGACGGGGCGGCCGAACCGGTCGAACCGGGGTCGCTCGCCGAGTTCTGTATCGAGCGCCGGGGCTGGTTCACCGACGCCGGTCAGCCCTCGCCGTACCTCGCTCGGGCCGGGCCGGGTGTCCGCGTCGGCGAAATCGACCGTGACCCGTGGCAGGTCGCACCCGCGACGGCCGACGTGACGACGAACTCGCTGGGGCGCCCGCTCGGTCTCGACCTCTCGGGTGAGCCACACCTCCACTACAGCCCCGGCTTCCAGTCAGTCGTGACGACGCGCCGGTAGGACGGTACCGCCGTTCGGGAGGTTTTCGCCGACGGGGGGAGAGCCCCGGATATGCGCGTGAGCGTCATCGGCGGCGGTCGAGTGGACGAGGCGACCTACGAGCGGGCCCGCACGGTCGGTCGGATCTGCGGCGAGCGCGGCCACACGGTCGTCTGCGGTGGATACGGCGGCGTGATGGAGGCTGCCTGTCGTGGTGCGAGCGAGGCCGGCGGCCACACCGTCGGCATCCTCAAGGGGACCGACCCGTCCGCGGCGAACGACTACGTGGACACGCCCATCGTGACGGGGATGGGCAACGGCCGGAACGTGCTGGTCGTGCTCAACGGCGACGGCGTCGTCGCCGTCAACGGCGCGACCGGGACACTCTCGGAGCTGGCGCTGGCGCTCGACGACGGCAAACCCGTGGCGGGACTGGACACGCACGACCTGTCCGCGTTCGACGGCTTCGAGGCGGTCGACGCGCCCGAGGCGGCCGTCGAGAGCGTCGAGCGGCGGTTGTGAGCGCGCGATGGGGTCGCGCCCGATGTCTATGCCACATAATTCGGTGACTGCGCGTGTCGTTCAGAAGTACCATCCATCACGGCGTTATGTCCGGACTCCTCCCGATGAGTAACCCCTATCCGCACGACTCCCCGACTCCGGGTGAATGAGCACGGGCGACGAGGGGAGCGTCTTCGACCGGTACCGCGCGGACGTGAAGCGACCGATGCGCCGGCTGTTCGGAACCTACGGCCGTGACCGGCGCGGCTGGTTCGTCGTCGGCGTCCTCGCCAACCTGGTCGCGCAGTTCGCCTCGCTCGTCCCGCCGGTCGTCCTGGGGGCGGCCATCGACGGCGTGTTCGGGGTCGGGCAGTTCAGCCTCCCGCTGGTCCCGGACGGGTGGCTCCCCCGAACGCAGGCCGCCGCCTTCGAGTTCTCGCTGGTCGCCATCGCCGGCGCGTTCGTCCTGACGGCGCTCGCGACCTGGGTGTACGGCGTCGCCGCCAACGAGTTCGCCCACGGCGTGATGCACGAGGTCCGGGTGGACTGCTTCGAGAAACTGTCGGGGCTGGACATGAGTTTCTTCGACGACAAGCAGACCGGCGAGGTGCTCTCGATTCTCTCTTCGGACACGGAGAACCTGGAGCTGTTCCTCGACGACGCGCTCGTGAGCAGCGTCCGCCTCGGTACGCTGCTGCTGGGCATCGCGGTCGTCCTGTTCCTCGAACAGCCGTCCCTCGCAGTCGTCACTCTCGTCGCCGTGCCGGCCATGGTCCTGTTCACGGGCTGGTTCATGCGCGCCGCGGAGCCCCGGTACGCCGCGCGGCGCTCCAGCGTCGCCAACCTGAACACGCGCATCGAGAACGCCGTCGCGGGCGTCGAGTTGACGAAGGCGACCGCCAGCGAGCCGTACGAGACCGACCGCGTACGGGGGGCCAGCCGCCGCCTGTTCGACGACACGATGCACATGCTCCGGCTGTCGTACTTCTACCGGCCGGGGATGGAACTGCTCGCCGGCCTGTCGTTCGCGCTCACGTTCGGCGTCGGGGGGTACTGGCTCCTCGTCGGGCCGCCGGTCGCGGGCGCCGGCCGGCTGGAGATCGGGACGTTCGTGACCTTCCTGCTGTTGACCCAGCGGTTCGTCTCGCCGCTCGCGGAGGTCTCCGACATCGTCGACCGCTACGAGAACGCGAAGGTCTCCAGCGAGCGCGTCTTCGGCCTGATGGACATCCCGCTGACCGTCACCGACGCCGCGGACGCCGTCGAACTCGGCGACGTCGAAGGGCACGTCGAGTACGACGACGTGACGTTCGCGTACCCGGAGGGGCCGAGCGACGCGGATGCGGCCGACGCCGAGCACGCGGGCCGGGACGCCACCACCGACGGCGGGGCCGACGAGGGACCGGTCATCGAGGACGTGTCGTTCGTCGCGGAGCCGGGCGAGACGGTCGCGCTCGTCGGGCCCACGGGCGCCGGGAAGTCGACGCTCGCGAAACTGCTGCTCCGGCTGTACGACACCACCGAGGGCGCGGTGCGCGTCGACGGGCGCGACGTGCGCGAGGTGACCCGCGACAGCCTCCGGGACGCGGTTGGCTACGTCGGGCAGGACGCCGTCCTCTTCGACGGCGCCATCGCCGAGAACGTCCGGTACGGCCGGTTCGACGCGAGCGACGAGGCGGTCCGCGAGGCCTGCCGCGCGGCCGAGGCCCACGACTTCATCACGGACCTGCCCGCGGGCTACGACACGCGGGTCGGCGAGCGCGGCGTGAAACTGTCGGGCGGCCAGCGTCAGCGTATCGCCATCGCTCGTGCGATGCTGCGCGACCCGGCTATCCTCATCCTCGACGAGGCAACCTCCGCCGTCGACACCGCGACCGAGGCGCGCATCCAGCGCTCGCTCGACCGCCTCTCCGAGGACCGGACGACGCTCGCCATCGCCCATCGTCTCTCCACCGTCACGGACGCCGACACCATCCTCGTCGTGGAGGCCGGCCGCGTCGTCGAGCGCGGTACGCACGACGACCTGAAGGACGACGGCGGCCTCTACGCGGCGCTCTGGGCCGCGCAGGCCGGCGAGGGCGTCGTCGACGAGCTGGTCGATCGGGCCGACGCCGACGGCTGACGCGCGCGACTGACGTGGACGACCGACGCGGCGCTCGCGCCGCCCGCTTCCCGTCCCGCTCCGGTACGTTCAAGTTGTTTTAGGCACGCCGAAAAATATGGTGAACGGCGCCGAGTGGCGGGAGGTGACCGATGGTCGGTCGTGACCTGCACGAACTGCGCGAGCGCATCGAGGCGCTCGCGGCCCCCGACGGCCGGTTCGAGGTGGTGTGTGCCCGGACCGGCGAGCAGCCGTTCCCCGTCGCCGACCGGCGGTTCCCGGACCGGGAGGCTGCCGCCGAGGCTGCCGGGCTGGCCGGACGCTATCGCGCGGCACTCCGGCGCTACGACGAGCGGCTCCCGCCGCTCGATCTGGTCGCCTGCGAGGCGCTGCCCGACGACCCGCCGCGCCCACGCGCGACGGCGATGGTGGAGTTCTGCCACGACCTCGCCGGGGCGACCTTCGAGGCGCTCTCCGCACAGGGGTTCGACGCCGTCGAGCGGACCGTGATGGACCGCTACCTCGACGCCGCGGAGACGGTCGGTCGGGACGAACTCTGCTGCTCGCTGCTGCGCACCGCGGCCGCCGAGCTGGCCGAGCAGCTCTCCCCGACCGAGCAGGCGCTCGTCCTCTCGGACGCCGCCGGACGGCTCTCGACCCCGGCGACGGTCGCACCCGACCCCGTCGACGGAGTGCTCTTGCGGCTCCGCACGCTCCGGCTGCTGGAGGGGTTCGAGACCCACGACCACCTCGACGGCGGCCGCCACGCGACGGTGGTACTCGACGGCTACGCCCTCACGGCGGACGGGCGTGGCCCGGACGGCTGCCCCACGCTGCCGCTGTCGCTTGGCCTCCTGCGGGCCGGCACGCGCCCGGCGGTCACCCGCGCGACCCGCGAGGGTGACCGCTGGGAACTCGGGCTGGCGCTCGACGCCGCGTACCCGGAGGGGCTCTGCCGGGCGCCCGTGGGCTGAGCGACGGGGGCGACGGGTGGGGGTGTGTGGGAGACGAGCTGCTGGAACACCACCGCGAGCGCCCGGTGCAACGGGCGACAGGACGGGGCCGAGAGCGGGTTACTCCAGCGGCCGTCGAGGGACGATTTCGGGACCGTCCAGCCCCTCGCGCACGGTCGCGTCCACCCCGAACACGTCCGCGAGCAGTTCCTCGGTCACCACCTCGGCCGGCGGCCCCCAGTCGTACGGTTCGCCGTCCTGCATGGCGATGAGGTTGTCCGCGTAGCGGGCGGCCTGCGAGATGTCGTGGAGGACGACGCCGACGGTGATGTCGCGGTCCGCGTTCAGCGTCCGGACGGTCTCCAGCACGTTGAGCTGGTGGCGCAGGTCGAGGAACGTCGTCGGCTCGTCGAGCAGCAGGACATCCGTCTCCTGCGCGAGGCTCATCGCGACCCACGCCAGTTGCTTCTGTCCCCCGGAGAGGTCCGTGAGCGGCCGGTCGCGGAGATGCTCGACGCCCGTGAGGTCGATGGCGCGGTCGACGGCCGACCGGTCGGCGTCCTCGAGGCCGTCGAGGAACCCCCGGTAGGGGTAGCGCCCGTGCTGGACGAGCTTCTCGACGGTGAGCGACCCCGGTTCCTCGCGCTCCTGGGAGAGCAGGCCGACCTTGCGGGCGCGGACCTTGTCGCCCATCGCGTACACGTCCTCGCCGTCGAGTTCGACGCCCCCCGCCCACGGTTCGAGCTGGCCGGCCAGTGCCTTCAGCAGGGTCGACTTGCCGCTCCCGTTCGGCCCGACGAGGGCGGTCACCTCGCCGGCCGGGATGACGACGCGCTCGCACTCGACGATGGGCTCCTCGGTCGCGGGGTAGCCGATTGCGAGGTCGCGGCCGACGAGTTCGCTGGCGTCGGTCGCTTCGGTCGTCGCCGTCATCGTGGCCTGGCTGTCGTCCGATTCGACCGGTTTCGTAGCGCCTGTCCCGTCCATCAGAGGTCACCCAGGTTCTGCTTGCGCCGCATCAGGTAGAGGAAGTACGGGCCGCCGACGAGGCCGGTGACGATACCGACCGGGAGCTGGATGGGCGCGCCCGTGGCGAACTGGAAGGTCAGCCGCGCACCCAGGTCCGCCGCCACGAGGAGGGCGGGCCCGACGAACGCACAGCCCACCATCAGCCGGCGGTAGTCGCTCCCGACGACTGTCCGAACCATGTGGGGGACGATGAGGCCGACGAAGCCGACGATACCCGCCACCGCCACGGACGCGGCGGCGGCGAGGATGGCCAGCCCCGAGAGGAGGAAGCGCGCCCGCTCGACGCGCATCCCGAGCGCGCTCGCGGTCGACTCCCCGAGGAGGAGGACGTTCAGGTAGCGCGCACCCAGCACGGCCGCGGGCAGCACGAGCAGCGTCGGTGGGAGAATCATCCGCACCTGCTCCCAGTCGACCCCCGTCAGCGAGCCCGTGGTCCAGGCGATGGCCGCCTGCACGGTCCCGAGGTCCGAGGCGAAGAAGAACAGCGCCGTCTGCATCGAGTTGAGGACGGTGCCGACGATGACGCCCGCGAGGACGAGGCGGACCGGGGAGGTGCCGCCCTGCCACGCGATGGCGTAGACGACGAGGAAGGCGACGGTGCCGCCGAGCGCGGCCGTCACGGGCAGGAGCGCGGCGAAGTTGGCGAAGACGACCAGCGTCAGGAGGACGGCGAAGCCGGCCCCCGAGGAGACGCCGAGGATGAACGGGCTCGCGAGTTCGTTGCGCGTGACCGCCTGGAACACCGCGCCCGACAGCGCGAGGTTCATCCCGACGAGCGCGCCGACGAGGACGCGGGGCAGCCGTACGTTCCAGACGATGAGCGTCGTCGTCGGCAGGTCGAACTCGGTGCGGAAGCCGAGCGCGCTCGCCAGGCCGTCCCCGAGGACGAACGACGCCAGCACGTTCGGCCGGAGCCACACCAGCGGGTCGAACACGGCGGCGACGACCTGCCAGAACGTCATGTCGTAGGCGCCGAAGCGCACCTGCACCAGGCCCGCGAGGACGGTGATGGCGAGGCCCGCCGCGCAGGTCACCGCGAGCGAGCTGTCGAGCCAGCCGACCTCACGGCCCAGCACCTCGCGTGTCTCAGTCGCCATCCCGGTCCTCCGTGAGCATCTCGTTACGGTTTAGGGTGGCCTAAGCATTGATGAGGGTTGCGGTTCGGCACCCTCGTGGGGGCGACGGACGGGTCGCCGGTCCGGTGACCACCTGGCGGCCCGGCGGTCGCGAGGAACCCCACGACAGCACGATGGTCGCCCGCCGACAGCGCGAGGGCCGCGACAGACCCGAACCGTTTTGTATTTTTAGGTTAACCTAAACACATGGCGAGTGCGGGAGCCAATGGACGCAGCCGGCCACGGGGTCGCGGACCGAACAGGCAGACTCCCCCCGGGAGGGCACACGGATGAGCGGACGTGACGAATACGTGCTGGCGCTCTACATCGTCGAACACCAGCACGACCCGCCGGTCTCGCCGGGTCGGGTCGCCGAGCGGCTCGGTCGGTCGCCGGCGACGGCCTCGGAGATGTTCCGCAAGCTCGGCGAGGACGGGCTGGTCGACTACGAGCCCTACGAGGGCGTCGCGCTCACCGACGCGGGTCGGGCACGGGCGGAGGAACTCCACGAGACGTACGTCCTGCTCTCGTGGTTCTTCCGGAGCGTGCTCGACCTCGACGACCACGAGGGGAAGGCGATGGAGATGGCCGCGGTGATGGACCACGAGGTCGCGGCACAGCTGGTCGGGACACTGCCGTACGACGCCGACGTGCCGCCGGAGGTGGATGTCCCCAATCCGGAGCCCGATGACGGCGGCGACGCCCCCGCGCGATAGGACAGCATCCGCTCATTCGACGTGAGAACCGTTATTAATCCACTCATTCCGATATTACGCATTTATATCCAAGGCAGACACACAAACCCATAGATTGCCCACTAACCGTGCAGTCCCAGGTCAGTCTCTGTTCGGGTCGCCACGCTTCCCGGGTACCCCCTCGTTCGCTGCATCGGGGCCGCTCGACATCGTAGCGCTATCGCCGGACCTTGACGGGGTCGTCCGCGGCGATGAAGACGCCGTCGCCGTCCGCGACACCGAGCGCCATCCCACCACGAGCCTCCTTGTAGACGGTCCACTCCGGCAGCGGCGGGATACCGTAGTCCGCGGGGTCGTGGAAGTTCGCGGCGATAGCCCACTCCCGAGTGCGCATCGCGCCCGGTTCATCATCGATGGCGGTCGCGGTGGCCTCGCCGGAGCCGTCGCTCATCGCTCGCCCTCCATCGTCCGGAGCTGGCGTTCCACGACCTCGTCGTCGAGTAGCGCGTCGGGCCCCACGAGGTCGACGACCGGCGCGTTCTCGACGCGGAGCCACTCGTCGCGCCCCTCACCCGCCAGCGTCACGGTCCGGCGGGTCCGGGGCAGGCCGTTGGCTCGCCGGCCGTCCGTCGTCTCGCGGACGCTGGCGAACCCGAGCGAGGACTCCGTCTCCTCGCAGACGACGAGGTCGTACGACTCGCATCCGGGGTCGAGGGCACGGAGCGTCTCGCGGTAGGCGACCGCCGCGTCACGGGCGCGCTCCGCGGCCTCGAACGACGGGAATCGGGTCCCCCAGACCGGCGGGGGCCGGACGCCTGTCTCCGCGCAGGCCACCGCGAACTCCCCGTCCGGGTCGGCGAGCGCCTCGACCCGCTCGCGGGCCCGCTGGAGGGGCGACGCGGGTTCGGTCGTGCCCTGCGCCATCTCAGAGCTCACCGTTCACGATGTCCGCCACGCGCTGTCGGTCGAACAGCTGCTCGCCGCCGAACTCGTCGGGGGAGACCCCCTGTGCGGCCCGCTCCAGCTGGAACAGGTGGATGATGGGCCCCTGGTAGGTCATCCCGCCGTAGACGACGCGGTCGTTCTGCACGGCGCTCAGCTCGCTCGCCACGTCGTGGTCCGCCAGGTGCGAGACGATGCGCTCCTCGAACGCCTCGTCCGTGATTTCGCCCTGGAGCCGGACCGCGAGCACGTCGGGGTCGATGTCGAGCAGCGTCTCGAAGTCGACCGTTCCGCCGCCGGCCTGCGCGTCCGTGACGCCGGCCTTCCCCAGCGCGTCCCCGACGCCGAGGTCACGCCACTGCTTCGACTGCGTCCCCTCACCGATGAGATACGGGTAGAACGCCTCCGGCGGCGCGCCCGCCGGGAACAGGACGGCCACGTCCGGTCGCTCCTCGGGGAGCCGGGACTCGACGTCGGCGACCACCTCGTCGTGGTAACTCGCGAACGCCTCGTACCGCTCGCGCTCCTGGAACACGTCCGCCAGCTTCCCGAACGCCTCGTACAGGTCGTAGTGGCGGTAGTCGTGCCAGTCGTACACCCGCGAGAAGATCGTGTTCCCGAAGAAGGGTGCGACGTTCTCGCCCAGCTCCTCGACATCCCCCTCGCTGAGCCCGAGCCGGTTCACCACGAAGTTCGGGTCGATGACGTGGAGGTCGGCGCCGATATCGTAGAGCCGCTCCTTGTCGACGCCCTCGTTGTAGAGCTGCTCGATGGCTCCGGTGTCGACAGAGACGCCGGGCAGCTCGTCGTAGTGGTGGGACGCGTAGCGGGCCTTGATGCCGACTGCCGCGAGGCCGTCGGCCTGTCCGAGCGCGACACCCATGTCCGCCCAGTCGCCGGTGAACGGGACCCACGTCTCGGGCACGTCGTCGAACTCGACCTCGCCGACGGGCGCCATCGAGACGGTGTACGAGGTGTCGGTCGGGGTCGGGTTCCCGCCGCCGCCGTCCCCGCTGGTCAGGTCGCCCGTGCAGCCAGCCAGCAGGCCCGTTCCTGCCGCTGCGCCACCGCACTTCACGATATCTCGTCGCGTCGGTGCCCCGTGGTGTGTCGAAACGCCGACCATGTTTTTAGGCTGGCCTAAAACAATATAGTTGCTGCGGTTGCGGCCCCCCGGGCCACGATTCCCGGGAGCCCGCTCCGTCCGTGAACCAGCCGCCGCGGCGCCTCGCTGCACTCCTCACTCGCTCACGTACTCACGGATTCGCTCGTCGTCGATGGCGTCGAGCACCCGCTCGGCCCCGATGCCCTCGATCAGTTCCCGGCGGCCACGCTCCGCTCGCGCTGCCGCCGCCTCGTCGGAGAGCGCGGTCCCGAAGGCCCCGTCGATGTAGCGCTCCCGGAGTTCGACGAGGCGGTCCTCGTCGAGGTCGTAATCGTCCGGGAGTTCGTTCTCGAACCACTCGCGCCAGCGGTCGCGCTCGGCCCACTCGCCGGAGAACTCCGACTCCGAGCGGAGCCAGTCGAAGTGGGACGCGAGGTCGCCCGCGTAGCCCTCGTCGCGGCGCACGTCCTCGACGAGGCTCCGGGCGACGTGGGCGCCGTTGCCCGCCGCGATGATGGCCTGCTCGCTCCGGCCGCTGGGTGAGGCCACGTACAGCCCCTCGACCGGCGTGCGACCGTCCGCATCCGGGTAGTCGGGAGCGAACCGCTCCTCCTCGCCGTGGTGCTCCTGCAGTTCGAACATCGCGTCCTCCCCGAGCGGTCGGAGATAGGAGCCGTCGTACCACGCCGCCGCGAGGACGTACTCCGTCGTGACTTCGCCCCCGGTGTCCGTCTCGACGACGAACCCTGGTTCCTCGTCCCGGCGCTCGACCGCCGTCACCTGCTCCTCGCGGCGGTCGGCCCCCGCCTCCGCGACGTGGGCGTGCAGCAGGTCCTGGAACGTCTCGACGTCGATACCGGCCGGGAAGCCGGGATAGTTCGACAGGTACGCACACCGGGGCAGAGCCGCGGGGCCGCGGTCGAAGACGACCGTATCGAGGCCGTACCGGGCAGTGAACACCGCCGCCGAACAGCCGGTCGGGCCTCCGCCGACGACCACGACATCGTGGTCGGGCGCCCGTTGCTCCGCGCCAGCGGTGGTCATCCCGAGCGGTTCCCCGTCACGATCTCCGCGAGTTCGTCACGGTCGAACAGGTCCCCGGAGTAGCTGTCCGGGAACAACTCCAGCGCCAGCCGCTCGGTGACGAACAGGTGCTGGATGGGGCCGAGGTAGATTGGGCCACCCCGGAGGACGCGCCCCTCCTGCACGGCGGTCAGTTCGCTGGCGGTGTTGTGGTCCTGCATGAACGCGACCACGGTGTCCTCGAACTCCTGGCGGCTCTTGTCCTCGTGCCCACGGATGAAGATGGCGTCGGGGTCCACGTCCAGCATCGTCTCGTAGTCGATCTGGCCGCGGTCGTTCGTCGACAGCCCCTCGATGCCGGTTCCCGCCAGCCCGTCCGGGATGCCCAGGTCGCGGAACGGCTTCTTGTTGGTCCCCTTGTCCGTGAGGCGGTAGGGCGAGAACACCTCGGGCTCGTCAGAACCGGCGAAGCACAGCAGCCCGTTCGGGCGCGCGTCGGCGCTGGGCAGCGACGCCTGCAGGGTTGCGAGGAACTCGTCGTGGAACGACCGGAACGACTCGTAGCGCTCCTGCTCCTGGTGGACCGCGGCCATCTTGCCGAACGCCTCGTACATCGTGTAGAAGCGGTAGTCGTGCCACTTGTCGGTCCGGCGGAAGACCGTGTTGCCGAGGAACGGCGCCACGTTCTCGGACAGCTCCTCGATGTCCGCCTGCTCGAAGCCGAAGAAGCCGTTGTTGACCAGCCACTTCGGGTCGATCAGGTGGAGGTCGCTCTCCAGGTCGTAGAACAGCTCCTTGTCGATGCCGCTGTCGCCCACCAGCTCCGTCAGCGACGACTTGTCGATGGCGACGCCGTCGAGCTCGTCGTAGTGGTCGACGTGGTAGCGGCTCACGACGCCGATGGAGTTGATGCTGTCCGCGTGTCCCAGGGCGACGGCCATGTCCGCGTAGCCGGGGAAGTAGTGCGCCACCGACTCCGGCGGCGCGTCGAACTCGACCTCGCCGGTCGGCGCCATCGACACGGTGTAGCTTCCCTCGCCACCGCTGCCGCCGTCGCCACCGTCACCGCCGGACGCGAAGCCCCCGGTACAGCCCGCGAGCAACGCCGCACTGCCGAGTCCAGCGCTGGTCGTCAGCACGTCCCTGCGCGACACACCGCGGCCGCTGTCGTCTGCCATATGGTTTAGGCCACCCTAACTATTGAAAAGCCCATCGAAGTTTAGGCCGCCCTAACTGTCCCGGCAGTCGCCGGCCGAGCGGCCCACGTCGGTCCCCCAACGCATCGCCACCGCGACAGCCACCAGCACCGCGCCCACCAGTCGGACGCGGGTGTTCGTGCCGTCTCGGGGGATGAACGCGGCGTCCAGCGTCTCGGCGTACGCGGCTCGGACGACATCCACCGTCAGGTTCGGGGCGAGGAGGTGCGCGAGTCCGGCGAGGAGGAGTAGCCAGCCGCCGGTCCGCCGCTCCAGGGGAGAGACCTCGATGCGCATACCGACCACTCGACCGGCGAGAGCATAACTCCGCGTGCATCCGCAGCCGACCGCAGGTTTATCCGGGAACCCGACCCACCGTCGGGTAATGGCTGCCACCGTTGCCGCGCCGGACCCGGAGGACCTCCCGGTGCCGGAACTGGCCGAGGACGCCGTCCGCTGTGCCGAGCGGCTCGCCGAGGCCGACCGGGTCCTGCTGGCCTCGCACATCGACGCCGACGGGCTGACCAGCGCCGCCGTCGCCTCGACCGCGCTGGAGCGCGCGGGCATCCCGTACGAGGTCGTCTTCGAGAAACAGCTCGACGCCGAGTCCATCGCGGGCATCGCGGACCGCGACTACGAGACGGTGCTGTTCACGGACTTCGGCAGCGGCCAGCTCGATATCATCGCGGCCCACGAGCGTGAGGGTCACTTCGAGCCGGTCATCGCGGACCACCACCAGCCCGCGAAGGAGGAGGCCGCGGACGGCGGCGACTGCGAGACGGAGTTCCACCTGAACCCGCTGCTCCGGGGGTTGAACGGCGCCTCGGAGCTGTCTGGCGCGGGCGCGGCGTACGTGCTGGCCCGCGCGCTCGAACCCGTGGGAGCCGAGCGCGAGCACGGGCACGACGCCGACAACCGCGACCTCGCGGCGCTGGCCGTCGTCGGCGCGGTCGGAGACATGCAGGCCTCGGGGGGCGAACTGCACGGCGCCAACGCCGGCATCGTCGCCGAGGGCGTCGCCGCCGGGGTGCTGGAGGAGGCCCAGGACCTCGCGGTGTACGGCAAGCAGACCCGGCCCCTGCCGAAACTGCTGGAGTACGCCACCGACACGTTCGTCCCCGGCATCTCCAACGACGAGGCCGGCGCCATCGAGTTCCTCCGCTCGCTGGAGCTGGACCTGCAGGACGAGGACGGCGACTGGCGGACCTGGGTCGACCTCGCGCGCGAGGAGCAGAAGGCCATCACCTCCGGGCTCGTCGAACGGGCGGTCCGCTCCGGCGTGCCGGCACGGAAGGCCGAGAACCTCGTCGGGACGACCTACACGCTGCTCGACGAGCCGGTCGGGACCGAACTCCGCGACGCGAGCGAGTTCTCGACGCTGCTGAACGCGACCGCGCGCTACGAACGGGCCGACGTGGGGCTCGCGGTCTGCCGGGGCGACCGCGACGAGGGGCTCGCACGGGCCCGGACCCTCCTGCGGGACCACCGGCGCAACCTCTCGGAGGGGCTGAACTGGGTCAAGCGGACCGGCGTCACCCGCGAGGACAACCTCCAGTGGTTCGACGCCGGCGAGGAGATCCGCGAGACCATCGTCGGCATCATCGCCGGGATGGCCGTCGGGACGAGCGGTGTCGACCGGAACACCCCCATCGTCGCGTTCGCGCGGAAGAACGAGGACGAGACGAAGGTCTCCTCGCGCGGCACACCCGCGCTCGTGGGGCAGGGCCTCGACCTCTCGGTCGTGATGGGCGAGGCCTCGGCGGCCGTCGGGGGCGGGGGCGGCGGGCACGACGTGGCCGCGGGGGCCACCATCCCGGCGGGCGAGGAGCGCGCGTTCATCGAGGAAGCGGACCGCATCGTCGGCGACCAGCTGGGCTGACCGACCCACCCGCACATCCTTGGGCCGTGCCGCCCAAGAGCCGGTATGCAACAGCACGACGACGAGTCGACCGACGCCGACCCGCCGGACGACGACAGCGGCGGGACGGCGGCCGTGCAGCCGGGCGACCCGGAACCCTCCCGACCCCGAGAACTGCACGACCTGCTGGCCACCGAGGAGTCGCTCACCGTCGTCTGCCACGACAACCCGGACCCGGACTGCCTGGCGAGCGCGATGGCGCTCGCGGCGCTCGCCCGCGACGCCGGCATCGACGACGTGGTCATCTGCTACGATGGCAACATCTCCCACCAGCAGAACCGGGCGTTCGTCAACCTGCTCGAACTCGACCTCGAACCGTTCGACCCGGCACTGCTGGACGGCCGGTCGGTCGCGTTCGTCGACCACTCCGTCCCGGGGCAGAACAACGCCGTCCCCGAGGGGACACAGATAGACGTGGTCATCGACCACCACCCGGCAGAGGGCGTCGAGGCGCGGTTCGTCGACCGGCGGGAGGCGGCGGGGGCGACGGCGACCATCCTCACGGAGTACATCCACGCGCTGGGGGTCGACCTGGAGGGACGGCTCGCGACCGGGCTGCTGTTCGCGGTCCGACGGGAGACGCTCGGCTTCCTCCGGGGCGTGACCGCCGCCGAGCACGAGGCCGCCGCCGTACTCCACCCACACGCCGACGAGAAGACGCTCCGGCAGCTGGCGAGCCCGCCGGTCACCGGCTCGACGGCCGACGCTCTCGGCACCGCCATCGACAACCGCGAGGTCCGGGCCTCCACGCTCATCTCGCACGTCGGCCGGACGGACGAGCGGGACGCGCTCCCACAGTCGGCGGACTACCTCGTCGAACTCGAGGGCGTCGGAAGCGCGGTCGTCTTCGGCATCGTCGACGACTGCATCGAGCTGAGCGCCCGCACCACCGACTCCCGGGTCCACATCGGCGAGGTGCTGGATACGGCGTTCGCGGACGTCGGGAGCGCCGGCGGACACCGGGAGATGGCCGGCGGCAAGATACCACTGGGGCTGTTCGCCGACGCGGCGACGGACGAGCGACTGGTCGAGTTCGTCGATGGCATCGTCACCGGGCGGCTGGTCGAGGCGATGAACCTGCCCGAAGACGAGACCGAGGAGGAGTGAGTGGGGCCGAATGGAGCGGGCCCACGGTATCCGAACGGCGACCGACGGGAGCCGTGAGGAGTGACGGGCGCCGACCGCAGGGAGGCGCCCAGTAACCGAGCGGGGAGCGGGCCGTAAGACACCGACGGGGCTGTCACAGCGCCCCGACCACGTCCTCCCAGAACGGCTCGCTCGGATCGAACTCCAGCTGCACCCGGTCGGCGACGCCGCCGTACACGTCGCGGATCTCGTCGGCCAGCTCCGCGGGAGGCGCCTCGACGGCGAACGTCTCGACCATCTCGTCGGTCACCAGCTCGTACATCTCCCCCCACGCGTCCTCCTTCGAGAGCTCGTGCAGCTCCATCCCCACGTCCTCCCAGCCGTGGAGTTCCAGCACGTCGTGGTAGGTCCGCGTCGAGCCGTAGAAGGCGATGCGGCTCCGGACCTCCTCGCGGCGGGCCTCCCGGCGGCTCTCGTCGCCCGTGATGACGAACGGGCTGGCCGAGAGGGTCACCTCCTCGAACGGCCGGTCCATCTGCTCGGCACCGGCCCGCACGGTGGGTTCGATGACCTCCTCCGTGTACTCGGGCGTGTTGAACACGTGCATGCAGAGGCCGTCGGCGGTGCCGCCGGCCATCTTCAGGTTGTACTCGTTGACGCCGGCGACCCAGATGTCCGGCGGGCCCGAGTCGAGCGGCCCCGGGTTGAACGCCTCCGGCAGCAGCGAGAACTGGTAGAACTCCCCGTCGTACTCGAGTTCGTCGGCCTCGCCGTCGAACACGTCCCAGATGTGCTTGATGGACTCGACGACCTCGCGCAGGCGCGGGCCGGGGCGCTCCCACTCGAAGTCGACCGAGAACCGGCGCTCGTTGTGCCCTTTCACCTGCGTCCCGATGCCCAGTACGAAGCGCCCGTCGGAGTAGCGCTGGAGGTCCCAGCCCTGGAGCGCCAGCACCATCGGACTCTTGGTGAACGCGGTGGCGATGCGGGTCCCGAGTTCGATATCGGTCGTGTGCTCGGCGACGACCGGCAGCGGGAGGACGGGGTCGAAGTCCAGTTCCGGCGCCCAGATACCGTCGAAGCCGGCGGCCTCGGCCGCCTCGGCCAGGTCGGCGGTCTGCTCGTCCAGCCCCGGAACGCTCGCGTCGATGCGGAGGTCCGTCATGCGAACACGTGCCGGAGGGAGGGGAGTTAGGTGTTTGTGAGCCGGGAGCATCCAGCAGGCGTCCATCGCCGGTCAGCTTATCAAGGGCCGCAGCATGCGGGCGGTGCAGACATCGGGACTCGTTCACAAACGGAGGAGGTATGAGTCGATACGCCGACACCAGCCGGTCGCTCCGCCTCGACCCGGACAGCCAGTCGGGGGGATACTTCCGCCACGCCGTCTACAACCACTGGGACCCGTACGAGGACATCGCCGACGACCTGCTCGAACAGGACCGGCGGGCCCTCATGGAGGCCGACTTCGAGGAGGACGACTCCGACGCGCTCGCGCAGGGGCTCGCCCTGTTCGGCGCGGGCGAGGAGGCCGTCACCGAGGACCTCGCGCCGCTGGCCATCGCGCTCGACGACATCGACGACCAGCTGTTCCTCACCTCGCAGCTCTACGAGGAGGCCAAACACACCGCCTTCTTCGACCGCTACTGGCGGGAGGTGCTCCTGCCGGTCGCCGAGGAACGGGGCTGGGAACCGGTGAAGCCGACCGACGACCGCTACTTCATGGACGCCTACGTCGACCTGTTCGACGACGTCGAGGCGTCGATGCACCGCCTGCTCGAGGACGACACCCCCGAGAACCGCGTGGACGCGTACTGCCACTACCACCTCGTCGTCGAGTCCGTCCTCGCACAGACCGGCTACTTCGGGCTGACCAGCGCCTTCCAGGCGGACACCTCCGAGGAACTGATTCTCGACCACGCGCCGGAGGTGCCCCACCTCCCGGGGCTGGTCGAGGGGCTCAGCTACATCCGCAGCGACGAGGGCCGCCACGTCGGCTTCGGGATGCACAAGGTCCAGCAGCATATCGCCGAGGACGGGGTCGACCCACAGGGGGTGCAGGACGTCCTGCAGGCCCAGATGACGAACGTGGCCGACATCGTCACCTACGACGAGGAGTTCATCGACCCCGTGCCGCTCGTCGAGTACGCCCGCGACAAGCTCACGCGCCGTATCGAGATCATCACCGACGCCGACGCCGAGATTCCGGACGTGGACGAACTGGTGGCGCTGGACACGGCCGACGAGCTCACCGCCGACTGACCAGCGTCCCGGAGCCGACCCAGATGACAGATATTGGAGCCGGATAACCCCTCAAAAGTAGATTCTCCCTTCCTGAGGCCAGAATAGATGGATTAGTTACCGCTTTCCAGACTTATTCGTCCGGGTCGAGGAACCCGTGGTACGGGCAGACGTACTCGTCCCGGATGATCTGCTCGTCGACGATATCGAGTCCGAGCTCGTCGAGTTCCCCGGCGATGCGGTTGAGGTCGTCGTGGCTCTGCCCGATGGCGTTCACGTAGACGTTCCGCTTGCCGGTCATGATCTCGCGGACGGCCGTGACACCGTGTATCTCCCGGGCCTGGTTGGCGAGTTCGTCCCGCTCCGTGACCGCGGCTGTACAGATGATCTTCGTGTACAGGGGGTAACCCGCCAGGTCGTAGTCGATATCGACGTGGTACCCGCGGATGATGCCGCTCTCCTCGAGCCGGTTGAGCCGGGTCCGGACGGTGCTCGAGGAGAGGTCGAGCTCGTCTGCGATATCGCTCGACGAGGTCCGTCTCGCGTCCTGCTGGAGGTGGTAGAGGATGCGCCGGTCCGTCGCATCCAGTTCGCCGTCCTTCATGCTTCCCCTGCGGGCCCGCATCCCGTATCAGTGTTTCCGCCGGAGGCCCGCGACGACCGACGGATGCTCGAAGACAGTACGAGCATTTTGTAGCTTTTGAATGACAATCCGTCATTTCAATCCGCTAGTTTATGCACTTCCGTCATCTAACGTCGAGTAGCCCCCGCGGGCAACGCTCGCGGGACACCCACACCCATCATGAGTCTCAGCCGACCCACCGGCGGTGGCCGGACCGAGGAGGCGGAATCGAGCGAGTACTGCGTACTGGGCGGCGCTGTCGGCGCCGCCGTCGCCGACCAGCTCCGCGCAGACGGGCACAGCGTCGAGCTGGTCGACGCGACGGCGGACGCGGACGACGCGGGCGACGACCCACTCTCGGCGTTCGACGACGACGACGCGCTGGCGGCGGCGTCGACGGTCGTGGTGGCGACCCGCTCGGACAGTCGCAACCTCCTGCTCGCACAGCGGATCGGCACCCGGTTCGGCACCGACCGGATACTCGTGCTCGTCCACGACCCGGTCCGGCTGGCGCCGTTCGCGGCGGCCGGACACGACCCGGTCTGTGTGACCTCGGCACTCACCAGGACGGTGATCGGGGAGCTATGAAGGAGCTGGAACGGGACCTCGGGCTGCCCTCGGTGCTGGCCATCAGCATCGGCGCGATGATCGGCAGCGGTATCTTCATCCTGCCGGCGCTCGCGCTGGGCCTCGCCGGGCCGCTCGTCATCGTCGCGTACGCGCTGGCCGGGCTGCTCGTGGTGCCAGCGGCGCTCTCGAAGTCGGAGATGGCCACGGCGATGCCCGAGGCCGGCGGCACGTACATCTACATCGAGCGCGGGATGGGCCCACTGCTCGGAACTATCGCCGGCGTGGGAACGTGGTTCTCGCTGTCGTTCAAGGGCGCGCTCGCGCTCGTCGGGGGCGTCCCGTACCTGCTCTTGCTGGTCGACCTGCCGCTGCAGCCGGTCGCGCTGGGGCTGGCGGCGCTCCTCATCCTCGTGAACGTCTTCGGGGCGAAACAGACCGGGCGGCTCCAGCTCGCCATCGTGGTCGTGATGCTGGCGGCACTGGGCTGGTTCGCCGCCGGGAGCGCCCCCGCGGTCCAGTCGGCCAACTACGCCGGCTTCTTCGATGCCGGTATCGGCGGGCTGCTCGCCGCGACCGGCCTCGTCTTCGTCTCCTACGCCGGCGTCACCAAGGTCGCCAGCGTCGCCGAGGAGGTCGAGGACCCCGGGCGGAACATCCCGCTGGGCATCCTCGGCTCGCTCGCGTTCACGACGGTTCTGTACGTGGTCATCGTGGCGGTCCTCGTGGGCGTGACCGACCCCGGTAGCGTCGCCGGGTCGCTGACCCCGGTCGCGGTCGCTGCCGAGGCCACCCTCGGGCAGGCGGGCGTGGTGGCGGTCATCCTCGCGGCCGTCCTCGCGCTGGTCTCGACGGCCAACGCTGGCATCCTCTCCTCGTCGCGCTACCCGCTCGCGATGAGCCGGGACAAGCTGGCCCCGCCGTCGCTGTCGGCCGTCAGCGAGCGCTTCGGCACCCCCGTCAACGCCATCACCCTCACGGGCGCGGTGCTGCTGGTGCTCATCGCGTTCGTCCCCATCATGGAGATCGCGAAGCTGGCCAGCGCCTTCCAGATTCTCGTGTTCGCGATGATCAACCTCGCGGTGATCGCGTTCCGCGAGGGGAGCACGGCCTACGAGCCGGAGTTCACGTCGCCGCTCTACCCCTGGGTACAGCTGTTCGGCGTCGTCACGGGGCTGGGCCTGCTCACCCAGATGGGGACCATCGCACTCGCGGGGGCCGTGGTCATCACCCTCGGGAGCATCGCCTGGTACCTCGTCTACGTCCGGCCGCGGGTCAGCCGGGAGGGCGCCGCGACCGACGCCATCCGCCGGCAGGTCGGCCGCGAGTCGCTCACCGAGGTCGAGTCCACCATGGACGAGGGGCGCCGCGAGGTGCTGGTCGCGCTGACGAAAGCGGGCGACCCCGACCGCGAGCGCGCGCTCGTCCGGCTGGCCGCCGACCTGGTCCGGCCCGACGACGGCCGTGTCGTCGCCGTCCGGTTCCAGGAGGTTCCCGACCAGCTGCCGCTGACCGAGGAGGCGGCCGCCCAGTCGGCGGCCGACCGGTCGTTCGAGGCCCGGATGGCGTCGCTGGCCGACGACCTCGGCGTCGCGGTCGAGGCCGACGAGGTCGTCAGCCACGACACCAAACACGCGGTCGTCAATTTCGCTGCGGACCGCGGCGTCGACACGGTCGTCGCCGAGCACGAGCCGCTCCGGCTCCGCTCGCGGCTGCTCGGCGACCCCATCGACTGGGTCGTCCGGCACGCCCCCTGTGACGTACTGCTGGTCGACAACCTCGGCTACGACGGGGCCGAGGCGGTCGTCCTCTCCGGGACGCCCCCGTATCCGCCGCTGGCGGTGAGCGTGGCCGGGGCCGTCGCGGCCGCCGGCGAGGGGTCGGTCTCGCTGTGGTACCCCGCCGACGAGTCGACCGACGAGCGGCGGCGGACCGTCGAGGACTACCGGACGGAGCTCTCGGAACTGCTCCGCGTTCCGGTCCACGACGCGACCACCCGCACGGACGGCGGTCGGGCGACGACCCCCGACCTGCTGGTACGAGGGCGGTCCGACGGCGGGGTCCGGGACGCCCTGTTCGACGACCGGCCGGTCGCCCCCAGCCCGGGCTGTACCACGGTCACTGTCTACCCCCACGAGTCGCGCCGCCCGCCGTTCCTGCGGCGGCTCCTCGAACGGGCGACCTTCTGACGGCTGGGACGCCGATAGAATCCCAGATATCTTTACAAAACTGCCCACAACTTCTGAAACTCTGAGCTACCTCAATAATATCAGAATTTCAACACCTGTTTGGCTTTTTTCCGAACACGAATCGAGCCCTGCTGAAGATGTCGGCCCCGGTCGGCCGTGCGTCACCGGCTCGACCCGCGACCGGCGCCGCGGTCCCGGCTCACGACCCACACGCCGGCCCCGATGAGCGCGCCACCGGCGAGGAAGCCGGGGCCGACCTGCTCGCCGAGCAGGGCCGCGCCCAGCGCGCTGCCGACGACCGGCTGGACGAAGAAGAAGACCGCGACGGTCCCCGACGGGACGAACTCCAGGCCCTTGTACCAGAGATACCACGCGGCCGCGGTCGCGGCCAGCCCCAGATACGCAACCGCGAGCAGGGCCGCCGGGCGCACCGGGATGGTGCCGACCCCCTGCCCGAGATACCACAGCTCGGCGGCGGCCAGCAGCCCCAGCATGGGTATCGCCGCGAGAGTGGAGTACGTGGCCGCAGTCAGCGCGGAGTAGCGCCGGACGACGGCCACGCCCCGGACGGTGTAGCCGGCCCACGCGAGGCTCGCGAGGACGAGCAGGCCGACACCGGCGGCGTTGCCGGCTGCGACGGCCGCGAGTTCGTACTGGCCGGCGAGGACGACCACGGTGCCGACCCCCGCCAGGCCAGTACCGGCGGCCTTCAGCCGTGTGACGCCCTCGCCGAGCAGCGTCGCGCCGAGGACGACCACGAACACCGGCGTCAGGACGGTCAGCAGCGACCCCTGGCTCGCGTTCGTCAGGTGCGTCCCGAGGAACTGGGTGGCGATGGTGAGCGCCACCCAGCCGCCGAGTTCGACGACGCCCGGCCAGTCGGCCCGGTCGACCCCCGAGTGGCTACCGGGACGCAGCAGAGTGACGGCCCGGAGCCCGAGCCACAGCGCGACACCGCCGAGCGCGACCCGGAGGAAGCCGAGCGTGACCGGCGGGACGAACTCGAAGCTCCACTTGCTGACGACGTACATCCCGCCCCAGAGCGCGGCGGCGGCGAGCGGAGCGAGAGCGAAGGCGTAGCGTCCGAGCGCCGTCACGCTCCGCCGAGGTAGAGCCGCCCGACCTCGTCGTTGTCGAGCAACTGGTCGGCGCGGTCCTCGAACCGGACCGTCCCCTGGTCGAGGACGTAGCCGCGGTCGGAGATGGCCAGGCCCTCCTTGGCGTTCTGCTCAACCATCAGGATGGCCGTGTCGAGGTCGTTGACGGCCTGGACGTGGCCGAACACCTCCTGTGCGGTGTTGGGCGCCAGCCCCGCGGAGGGCTCGTCGATGAGGAGCACATCGGGCTCCATCACCAGCGCCCGGGCGAACGCCAGCACCTGGCGCTGGCCGCCCGAGAGCGTTCGGGCCTTCGCCTCCCGCTTGTCGTCGAGGAGCGGGAACCGGTCGTACAGCCGTCCGATGACCTCGTCCAGCCCGCCCTTGCGGGCGACGCCGCCCATCCTGAGGTTCTCGTCGATGGTGAGCGAGCCGAACACGTTGTCAGTTTGGGGGACGTAGCCGATGCCGATCCGGACGATGTCCTCGGGCGCCATCCCACCGATATCGTCGCCGTGGTAGGTGACCGTCCCGTCCCACGGGGTCAGCATCCCGAACACCGTCTTGAGGACCGTCGACTTCCCGGCACCGTTCGGCCCGATGAGACAGACGATCTCCTCGGGACCGAGGTGGAGCGAGCAGTCGTCCAGCACCTGTACCTCGCCGTAGCCGCTGTCGACGCCCGACACCTCGACGACGGGCTCCGTGTCACCGGTCCCGGCGCTCGTGCCGGCCCCGTCGCTGGTCGTGGACGCCGCCTCGGCGCCCGTGGCGGTTCCGTCCGCGTCCGCGTTCGTGGGTGGATTCTCGCTCATGGTCAGCCTCCGAGATACGCGTCGATGACTCTGTCGTCGGTCTGGACCTCGTCGGGCGTCCCCTCCATCAGGACGCTCCCGCGGTCCAGCACGATGACCGGGTCCGCGAGGCTCATCACGAACTCCATATCGTGCTCGATGAGGAGGAAGGTCGTGCCCTGGTCGTGGAGTCGGCGGATCTGCTCGGCGAGCTTCTTCCGCAGGGTGGGGTTGACCCCGGCGGCCGGCTCGTCCAGCAGCAGGATGTCCGGCTCGGCCAGCATCGCGCGGGCCAGCTCGACCAGCTTCATCTGCCCGCCGGATATCTTCGTCGCCGGCTGGGTCGCCAGGTGGTCGATCTCGAACTCGCCGAGGATGCGCTCGACGTCCGCGAGGTTCCGTGTCTCGTGCTCGCGGACCTCGTCGGTCGACGTGAACAGCTTCACGAACGACTCGCCGGGCTGGTTCTGTGGCCCGACCAGCATCGCCTCGCGGACGGTCATCCCCTCCAGCTTGCGCGGGGTCTGGAACGTCCGTATCAGGCCGTGGTCGGCAATCTCGTACGGTTCGAGGTCGGTCACGTCGGTGCCGTTCACCTCGACGTGGCCCGAATCGGGCTCGTAGAAGCCCGAGACGAGGTTGAACAGCGTCGACTTGCCGGCCCCGTTCGGGCCGATGAGGCCGGTGATGGTGCCGCGCTCGACCTGGAAGGTGGCGTGGTCGGTCGCGACGAGCGCGCCGAACGCCTTCACGAGGTCGTGGGCCTCCAGCACCACGTCCTCCTTCGAGCGGTCGGCCCCGGACCGGGGCGACGCGGGCGACTCGGTCTGGGTCGCCGCCGCGGCCGCCGATGTGGGGTCGCCCGCCGACTCCGATTCGGAGTCCCGTGGTTCAGTCATCGCTCTCACCCGCCTTGCTCCCGCGGACGCCACGGTCCGGCTGGGACGGGGCGTCGTCGACGACGCTGGACCAGATGAGTTCGCGCTGTGGCGGCAGCACGCCCTGCGGGCGGAACCGCATCAGCAGGACGATGAGCACGCCGATGAGCAGCAGCCGCAGCGGCGCCACGTCGACCGGAATCCACGCGAACTCGTTGAGGAACCGGGTCCCCTGCTGGATGGCGACGATGACGAAGCCGCCGAACAGTGCCCCGCGGTTCGAGCCGCTGCCGCCCAGGATGACCGCGACCCAGACGTAGAACGTCGTGATGGGGTTGAGGTCGCCGGGGCCCACGTACAGGTTCAGGTGGGCGTAGAACACGCCCGCCAGCGCCATGATGAGGCTCCCGAGGACGAACGCCTGCATCTTGTACGAGTAGGTGTTCTTCCCCAGCGCGCGGGCGGCGTCCTCGTCCGAGC
The DNA here is from genome assembly GCF_024298825.1 of Haloglomus salinum. Classification (NCBI taxonomy): domain Archaea; kingdom Methanobacteriati; phylum Methanobacteriota; class Halobacteria; order Halobacteriales; family Natronomonadaceae; genus Haloglomus; species Haloglomus salinum. The sequence continues at coordinate 1,949,933 of NZ_CP101153.1, read as the reverse complement.
GGATGGTCCGCAGGACGCGTCCCCAGGGGGAGCGGTGGACCCGCCGCAGGACGAGATAGCAGATGCCCACGAGCGTGAGCACGAGCGCTACGTTCAGGAGTGCCCGCCAGAACGGCGTCCCCAGCACGATGTCCGGACCGGGGAGGAAGCTGACGATGACACCCGGCATCGTCTCCGGGAACGTCTCCAGCACCGGCCAGCCCTCGAAGAAGCCCGGGATGCCACGGACCCCGGCGCTCCCGTTGGTCAGCCACCCTTCGTTCAGGATGATGATGCGGACGACCTCCGCCAGGCCGATGGAGGCGATGGCGAGGTAATCGGCCCGCAGGCGCAGGGTGGGGATGCCGATGCACAGTGCCAGGATGCCCGCGAGCGCGAGCGCGACGAACAGCCCGACGATGGGCGGGATGCCCCCGGCCAGCGGCGACGAGCTCGCGCTCGCCAGCGCGGTGCCGTACGCGCCGATGCCGAAGAAGGCGGCGACGCTGAAGTTGATGAGTCCGGAGTAGCCCCACTGGGCGTTCAGCCCGAACGAGAGCAGCGCGTACATCCCGGCCAGCCCGACGAGGAACAGGAAGTACGACGGCCCGATGCCACCGGTGAGCAGCCCCAGGAGCAGCAGGAGCGCGAACCCGAGGACGAACGCCAGCACGCCCTGTTCGGCCCGCGTCAGGTCCGCCCAGTACCCCTTCGGGTCGGAGAGGACCGACATCTCAGGTCCCCTCCCCGTCCCCGGCGATGCCGGTGGGACGGAACAGCAGCACGACCACCATGATGAGGAACGCAAGAGCGTTCGCGTACTCGAGACCGATGCCCCAGCCGTCGGGCACCATCGGGACCAGAGCGCCGACGCCCGAGAGGAGCGGTGTCAGCTGGTTCACCATCCCGATGAGCACTCCGCCCAGCATCGCGCCGTACACCGACCCGATGCCGCCGAGGATGACGGCCGCGAAGATGACCAGCAGCAGGTCGAACCCCATCCGCGGACCCAGCCGGCCGTAGAGGCCGAGGAACACGCCACCGGCGCCGGCCAACCCGGCGCCGATGACCCAGGTCCACAGCTTCACGCGGTCGGTCCGGATGCCACTGACCCGCGCGAGGTCGGGATTGTCCGCCATCGCGCGCATCTTCCGCCCGAGGTCGGTGTACTGCAACAGGACGTGGAGCCCCGTCACCAGCACGACCGCCGAGACGAAGATGGCCACGTCGTGCTCCGTGACCCGGACACCGTACGGCAGGAGTGCCTCGATGGGTCGGAGTGCCTGGATGTCGTAGCGAGTGAAGTCGGAGCTGAACCCCATCTGGATGACCGCCCGGTAGACGAAGGCGATGCCGATGGAGGTGATGAGCAGGCCGATGGACCCGACGTCCAGGCCTTCGTAGACGACCTTCTCCGTGACGACGGCGACGACGGCGGCCATCGCGATACCGACGACCAGCGCGACGAAGAACCCGAACGGGAGTCCGAGTATCGCGCCACCGAGACCGCCGACCGCACCGAACGTGACCAGCGCCGAGTAGGCACCGACGGTCATCGTGTCGCCGTGGGCGAAGTTGGCGAAGTCGGCGATGCTGTACACCAGCGAGAGCCCGATGCTCCCCAGCACGATGATGCTGCTGTACACCAGCCCGTTGGCGAGTAGGTCGAGCACCATTCCCCTTCAGCCTTCGATGAAGCCGATGCCCTCGTAGGAGTGGTTCTGGACCTCCGTGATCTGCAGGAATCCGACCGGGTCACCGTTCTCGTCGAGGTCGATGGGGCCGCTGACTCCCTGGTAGTCGACATCGCTCGCACCCCCGCCGTCGGCGAGGATCTCGGCACCCGCCTCGAAGGAGGTGACCTGCTCGCCCTCCGGCCGGGTCACCTCGCGGACGACCTCCGAGAGGGCCGCGCCGGTGAACTCGTCGGCGGCCAGGATGGAGAGTGCCGCCGTCACGACGCAGTCGTAGGCGTACGCCGACCACGCGGTCGGGGCCTCGTCGTACTCGCTCTCGAACTCGGAGGCGAAGTCCTGGTAGTTCTGCTCCTCGACGGGCGCGGAGGGGACGACGATCTTCATCCCGTCCATGCTCCCCTCGGGCGTGTTCTCGAGGACGTTGTCCCCGGAGACGGAGTCGGCGCCGTACAGTTGCGGCTCGTACCCGTTCGAGAACATCTCGTTGACCATCGTGGCGTACTCCGCCTGGTAGGTGACGAACAGCCAGGCGTCGGCGCCCGAACCGTTCATCTCGGAGACGAGCCCGGAGTAGGACTGCTGGTCCTGGTCGTGGGGGTTGTCGTACGCGAGGTCGCCGTCCCACGCGTTCTTGAAGGCATCGGCGAGGCTCGACCCGTAGTTGTTGTTGACGTAGGTGAGTGCCACCTCGTCGTAGCCGTCGCCCGAGATGATGTCCGCGAGCGCGGTCGCCTGCGTGCGACCCGTCGGCGACATCCGGAGCAGGCCCGGGAAGTCGGTCAGCCCGAGGCCGGTGGAGTTCTGACTCAGCTGGACCACGTCGGTGCCGCTGATGACGCTCTCGTAGATGGCGAGCGACACGCCGGAGCCGACCGCCCCGACGACGAACGGGACCCGGTCCTGGTTGACGAGCTTCTGGGCCGCGGAGACGCCACCCTGGTTCTCGCTCTCGGAGTCCTCGACGGTGATGGCCAGCTCGCGCCCGTCGAGGCCGACCTCGTTGACCGCCGCCAGCGCGAGGTCCTTCCCACGCTGGTTTCGCTCGCCGAACGCCGACAGCGAGCCGGTCAGCGAGTCGATCATCCCGATGGTGTACGGGCCGCTCCCGCCATCGCCACCGTCACCACCGCCGCCGTCACCACCGCCGCCGTCACCACCGTCGCTATCCGTGGTGGAACAGCCGGCGATGCCGGCGATGCCAGCCGTCCCGGCGAGTGTCAGCAGCGTCCGTCTATCGAGTTCCCGGATGGTATCTCGTGACATACTGTCTACTGGTACAGGGCGTCAGACGGGCCTCAACTAGCGCCCGACCATGGTCGGGAGCGACCACATTCACCCGTCCAGTGACGGTCCGGCCGTCTTGTGTCCGACACTAACGTGTCAGGAAGATTTGGTCGGGTGGTGTTATACCAGGGTCCGGCACGTTCGATTCGTATGATTCCCCCCATCGCCAGCAACTTCGTGGCGGGCGAGACGGCGGGCGACGCGATGGACCACGCCGACGACCTGAACGAGCGCGACGTCGGCGCCATCCTGAACCTGCTCGGCGAGCACTACGAGGACCGCGCCGACGCCGACGCGGACGCCGACGCCTACATCGACCTCGTGGAGGCGCTGGCCGAACGGGACACGGACGCCTGTATCTCCGTGAAGCCGAGCCAGATCGGGCTGGAGGTGGGCGACCACGCGTTCGAGGAGAACCTCGCGCGCATCGTCGACGCGGCCGACTGCTTCGTCTGGGTCGACATGGAGGACCACACGACGACCGACGTGACACTGGACGCCTTCGAGCGCCACGCCCGCGAGACGGACGGCAACGTCGGCGTCTGCATCCAGGCGAATCTGAAGCGCACGCGCGAGGACCTCGAACACCTCGCCGAGCTCCCGGGGAAGGTCCGCCTCGTCAAGGGGGCCTACGAGGAGCCCAAGGACATCTCCTACCGGAAGAAATCACGCGTCGACGAGGTGTACCGGGAGTATCTCGCGTACATGTTCGAGCACTTCGAGGACGGCGTCGCCGTCGGGAGCCACGACCCGGCGATGATCGACCTCGCGAAAGAGCTCCACGCGGAGCACGGGACCCCGTTCGAGATACAGATGCTGACCGGCGTCCGGGAGGACGCCCAGTTCGAACTCGCCGAGGAGTACCCCGTCTACCAGTACGTGCCGTACGGGAGCAAGTGGTTCTCCTACTTCTACCGTCGCATCCGCGAGCGCAAGGGGAACGCGCTGTTCGCGCTGCGGGCGGTCATCGGGCGCTGACGGGCGCGGGCCACGCTCACCGCTCGCTCAGGGGTCCAGCAGTTTGGCCTCGGCCTTCCGCAGGTGCTCCAGCAGCGTCGTCTTCGAGACGTCGAACTCGGCGGCCAGTTCGCGGGTCGAGGTCGCGCGCGGCCACTCGTAGTAGCCCGCCTGCCGCGCGTGCTCGAACACCTGCCGCTGCTGGACGGTGAGGGTGTCGAGGCGCTGGTCGCGGGTGGTGAGGCTACTGGTCTCGCCGGTCGTGATGGAGTCGACCTCGACCTCCGCGCCGGCCTGGTCGCGGACCGCATCGAGCGCGTCCTCGATCTTCGAGCGCTCGTCCACGAAGCAGACCTGCCACTCCTCGCGCCCGTTCTCGATGCGGACCGGCGCGCTGTGGACGAAGCCGTACTCCAGCAGCGTCGGGCAGACCATGTCCGCGGGGTCGTACTCGAGGAAGAACTCCCGGACGACGTTGCCCGGGGCGCTCCGCTCGCGGCCGAAGCGCTCCTGCAACTCGGAGAGGTCGCCGGCGTACTCGGAGTCGGCGATGGCGTCGAGGAGGTGTTCGACCTCGGCCTCGGTCTCCCCGAACGCCGTGAACAGCCCCTGGACCGACGTCGGGCTGTCACCGTCGGTCCGGGGCGAGTTGTAGATCGCGTGTGCCAGTACTCCACCGCCGGTCTTCCCGGTCGCCTCGATAGCCCAGCAGTTCGGGTGCCAGAGGTCGAGGGTCAACCGCGTCGTGCTCCGTTCGACGGCAGCCATACGTTGTGAATCGCTCCGGATGAGCATGTGTGTGTCGGGCTCACGAACAGCCACCCGACCATGGTCGGAGGATGACCCCATCCGACGACGAATCAGCAACCTTCGCCGGGGATGTCCGGCCCGCCCATGGTCGGCTGGGTGCTTTGGACAGGTGGGGCGGTACGGACGACCAATGGCAGACCCGTACCGACACTACATCGACGGCGAGTGGACAACCGGCGCCGACACCGAGACCTTCGAGAGCGAGAACCCCGCGACGGGCGAGACGCTGGGAACCTTCCACCGCGGCACGCCCGCCGACATCGACGCGGCCGTCGCAGCCGCCGCCGACGCCTACGAGGAGTGGCGCGAGCTCTCGCGCATCGACCGTGCGGAGTACCTCTGGGACGTGTACCACGAACTGCGCGACCGGACGGACGAACTCGGCGAGATCGTCACGCGCGAGTGCGGCAAGGAGATATCCGAGGGGCGCGCCGACGTGGTCGAGGCCGCGCACATGGTCGAGTGGGCCGCGGGCGACGCCCGCCACCCCAGCGGCGACATCATCCCCTCGGAGATCGCCGAGAAGGACGCCTACATGCGGCGCAAGCCCCGCGGCGTCACCGGCTGCATCACGCCGTGGAACTTCCCCATCGCCATCCCGTACTGGCACATGGCCGTCGCACTCGTCGAGGGGAACCCGGTCGTCTGGAAGCCCGCCGAGCAGACGCCCTGGTGTGCCCAGATCGTCGCCGAGATGTTCGAGGACGCCGGGATTCCGGACGGCGTGTTCAACATGGTCCAGGGCTTCGGCGACGCCGGCAACGCCATCGTCCAGTCCGACGACGTGGCGACGGTCCTGTTCACGGGGAGCGCGGAGGTCGGCCACCGCATCGCCGACGCCGTCGGGTCGGACTCGGGCAAGCGCGCCGCCTGCGAGATGGGGGGGAAGAACGCCGTCGTCATCACCGAGGAGGCCGACCTCGACATCGCCGTCCACTCCGCGGTGATGTCGTCGTTCAAGACGACCGGCCAGCGCTGTGTCTCCAGCGAGCGCCTCATCGTCCACACCGACGTGTACGAGGAGTTCAGGCGCCGATTCGTCGACATCGCGAGCGAGGTGGCCGTCGGCGACCCGCTGGAGGAGGACACGTTCATGGGCCCGCTCATCGAGGGCGAGCACCGCGAGAAGGTCACGCGGTACAACGAACTCGCCGCCGAGGAGGGCGTGAACGTCCTCGTCGACCGCACCGAACTCGACGCCGACGAGATTCCCGACGGCCACGAGGACGGCCACTGGGTCGGCCCGTTCGTCTACGAGGCCGACCCCGACGCCGACCTCCGCTGTACCAAGGAGGAGGTGTTCGGCCCGCACGTCGCGCTGCTGGAGTACGACGGCGACATCGAGCGCGCCGTCGACATCCAGAACGACACGGACTACGGCCTCGCCGGGGCCATCGTCTCCGAGGACTACCGGCAGATAAACTACTACCGCGACCACGCGGAACTCGGGCTGGCGTACGGGAACCTCCCGTGCATCGGGGCCGAGGTGCAACTGCCGTTCGGCGGCGTCAAGAAGTCCGGCAACGGCTACCCCTCCGCCCGCGAAATCATCGAGGCTGTCACCGACCGCACCGCGTGGACGCTGAACAACTCGAAGGAAATCCGGATGGCGCAGGGACTCTCCGCGGACATCATCACCGAGGACGACTGAGGAGAATCAGAGGAATCCGACCGCGCCACCACCCGAATATTTTTAGAGCATTCGTTATAATTGTTGAGAATTTGCATTTAGAGACATGCGCAGGCATTTAAATCTGTTATTATCGAAATTAGAGAAGAACAACCCGCGGAGCTAGCGCTGTTCGAACGGAAGGAGGCGAGAGGATACGTCGATCCGTCTGTGCGGTCACGCAGACGGCTGTCGAGCCGACTTCTCCTCGACTAACTCGAGTACAGTCATCTCTGGAGGGGCCACCAGGCCTGCCTCCGTCATTCGCTCACGCATTTCTTCGGAGCCGAAGAACGCACGGGGGTCTTCGTCGTCACTCCACTCGAAGAGGACGACAGCCTCGTTCGGGTCGTCGGCGGACTGAAAGACCTGATACCCCCGTTCTCCGTGCTCGGCGCGGTAGGATTCGTTACTGTGGAACGACGATTTCCAGCTCTCGAAGTCCTTTACGGCTGCATTTGCCAGTAGATACATCTTATTCTACACTAACTTTCGTGTAGGACTCGCGAACGCATAAGCATGCCACGAGCAGTGCTAGCACGGGTCTGCCCGGTGGATGGTCCGACTGCCTCCACCGACCGGTTGGAGGCATCCACCACCGTCACCACCCACGCCGGAGTTAACACCCCTGCCCCCGTCTCCCGGCGCGTGAGCGACCACGACCTCGACGGTGACGACGGCCCCGTCCACTACGAGCGTGACGGCCCGGTCGCCGTCGTCACCGTCGACCGGCCGGAGCGGCGCAACGCCATCGACTACGAGACCAGCCAGCACCTGCTGGACGCGTTCACCCGCGTCGAGGAGACCGACGCGAAGGTGGCGGTCCTCACGGGCTCGGAGGGCACCTTCTCGGCGGGTGCGGACCTGAAGGCGATGGACCTGCAGGACTCGCCGGAGGGATGGCTCGGGTTCACCCGCACGCGCTGCGAGGTGCCCGTCATCGCCGCCATCGAGGGCCATTGCGTCGCCGGCGGCATCGAGATGGCGTGCTGGTGCGACATCCGCGTCGCCGCGAAGGGGGCGACGTTCGGCTGCTTCGAGCGGCGCTTCGGTGTGCCGCTCGTCGACGGCGGGACCCAGCGCCTGCCCCGCATCGTCGGCCTCGGGCGCGCGCTGGACATGATTCTCACGGGCCGCGCGGTCGACGCCGAGACCGCCGAGCGGTGGGGGCTCGCGACGCGGCTCGCCGACGAGGGCGAGGCCCTGGAGACGGCCGTCGAGCTGGGCAAACAACTGGCCGACTTCCCGCAGGACACGATGCTCTCGGACCGCGACGCCGTCTACGACGGTATCGGGACGCCGCTCCAGCAGGGCCTCGGGCTGGAGGGCTGGCACGGCTCGCGCGTGCTGCGGACGGCCGAGGCCGGTGCCGACCGGTTCGCGGGCGGCGAGGGGCGCAGTGGCGCCGGAATCGAGGACCCTGACGGGGGATGACGCTCCGCGTGGCGAGGGACGTGAGGTGGCCCCCGCGAACAGCAGCCGGAGCGGCCCGACGCGGCCGAGAAGCCCGGAAGTCGGGTGCCGACGCAGACGACCACGAGCCGACGTATCTCGTCCAGTACCTCCCACCACGAACCGACAGTGCGGACCACTCCACCTCCACGAACGCGTCCGGACGGAGCACCGTCGTGGGGGCCACACGATGGATGTCGTCGAGTGAGATGCAGGAATCGGCGATGGTGCGTCGGTACAGCAGCGCCCGACTCACCCACAGGTGACACAGGGCCGGAAGCCCACGATCTCAGTCGTGGGGAGCTGACCCACTCCCGCCGTCGGCGACCACATCCCGCGTTCCCCGGTCCTGCACCCGCTCGACGGTCGCGGCCTCGTTCGCACGGAGATCCGCGAGGAAGCCGAACAGTTCCTCGAAGTCGTCGCGCTCCTCGCGCACGAGATGCTCCACGTAGCGGCGTTTCCGGCGGAACTCCTGCTCGACGTCTTCGACCGGGCGGTCGGTGGTCCGTGCCAGTCGCTCGAAGACGCGGGTCCGGTCGCTCACGGCGCCGCCGGCCGACTCGCTGCCGGCCCCGTCGAGCGCGAAGGCGTGTCGGAAGCCGCCGTCGTGGTCGCGGCGGGCAACCCGGTTCCAGTGGACCGTCGTGCCGTCCTTCTCGATGGTGCCGTGGTCTCGACCGGGGTCGCCGGGTCGGTCGAGTGCCTCGTACGCCGTCGCCGAGAGGAACTCGACGGCCTCGGCGACGTAGCGCTCGCCGGCCGCGTGCTTCGGGAACACCACGAGGTCGATCTCCCGGAGCAGGTAGGCCGGCAACCCCTGCTCGACGACCCGGTTGACGAGTTTCTCCACGTCCTCGGCGTGGGTCGTGCCGAGGATGCCGTGGCCGGTGTTGAGCGATTCCCCGAACGTCTCGAACGATTCGGAGGTATTTATCTCAGCTATAACCTCTATATCTGGATTGAGGTAGTTCGACTCGGTCATCAGGTCGGCCATCGTCACGCGCTTGAACTCGTCCTGATGGTCGCGCGTCGACAGCGAGACGCCCGTCTCGTGGGGGAGGCGCACCTCCCGACTCCCCTCGTCGATGCTCACCGGGCGGTCCTGGTAATCCACGAACGGCATATGCGCGTTGAGGAGTGTCGTCTTCCCGACCCCCGTCGGCCCGGAGAACAGGACGACGCCGTGGTGCTCGTAGAACAACCACAGTAGCGCTACCAGGTCCACCGAGAGCGCGTCGCGCTCGACGAGGTCGACGGGCGTGAGCGCGCCGGGCGCTTGCTTCCGGATAGAGACGTGCGGGCCGTCCTCCGTGATGACCGGGAGCGCGACGGCACACCGGATGGTCTCGTCGACGCCGGGCGGATCGAGGTTCACCTTCGCGGAGGGCTGGCTGGCGTCGAGTTCGACCCCGTCTGCAGCGGCCAGCTGTCGGACAACGTTGACGAACGTCGTCTCGTCGTCGAACGCGAGATTGGTCGGAACGCGCCGTTCGGGGCCGTCACGGCCCGGCCCTGGAGTCCGGTCGCCAGCGTCAGCTCCGTGGTACTCGCTCCCGGGGGCATCGCTCCGTGGGACCACCTTCACCCGCTCGCCGACGCGATTGGCCTCCACGTCCTCCAGATGTGGGTCCCGGATGGGGACGGTGAGCGGACCGAAACCGACGAAATCGCGGAGAACGTGGTAGACGAGGTCGTCCAGTCGGTCCTCGGCGTAGCGCTCGCCGGCCGGCGGCAGGGCCAGTCCGTGCTCGGCGAGTGCCGACCGGACACGGTGGCGGGTCGCGTCGAGCCACGTTCGGGTGTTGCGGGCGGTGAGTCGACGGGAGAGCAGCTCCTCGGCGCGCTCGCGGACGAACGCCGTCCGGTCGCGGGTCGTCCCAGGCTCGGCATCGCGGTCGGGCGGCGTCTCGTCCGCCCGGCCCAGCACCGCGTCGGTCCCCGTCTCCCAGACGCGCTCCTTGCAGGCCGCGACCAGTTCCTCGTCGCCCGGTAGCAGGTCCGGTTCCTGCACGGCGTACTTCGCCACGAACGGGTCGCCGCCGAGCGTGTGCTCGCGGTAGCGAACGACTGGTATCTCGAACCCACGGAACTCGACCGTATAGCGCGCCAGCCGTTCGCTGACGAACCGCGAGAGGAGGTCCTCGTCCGGGTCGGTCACGCCCGTCGCGGCGGGGGCGAAGTCCTCGGTGTGGACGACGAGCCGCTCGCCGTCACCCGTGGTGCTCGCGTCATCGTCGATGGGGCGCGTGTCCGCCACCTCGATGCGCTCATCGAGTGCCAGCGCCGTCAGTTCGCCGAGACAGCGCTCCTCGCGGAGCGCGTGGTACTCCACCCGGCGACGGGCGTCGGCCGGCAGGTCGAGCAGCCGGTCCAGTACCCGCTCGTACTTCCCGTCGAACCCCTCTCGCATCCGCTCGCGTGCCCCCTCCCGCGTGAGCGGCCGGTCGAGCGGTGCGTCGGCGAAGTAGTCCCGGAGTCGGTCCAGTCCTGTGGCCCCCGCTCCCGACAGTGACGGCTCCCTGACGGCGTACTCGAACTCCGTCCCGGGCTGTTCGCGCTCCCGGATGGTAACGACCACGCCGGGTCGGACCTCGTACTGGGCCCGGACCCCCGGAGCGTACCACGCGTCCGGGGCGTCGGGTGGTTCGGGCGCCGGGACGGTCGGTGGCTCGTCGGCCATGGGTCGTTGTGGGTGTGTTTTCGGACTTAAATCTGCGGAATATTCGTGGTAATCTTGTGGCTGCTCCGTCGGGAGCGGTATCGGGGGGTCGGTGTCGGCGGAATCGTCGGGCAGTTATCGGTGACGGTCGCTCCGCAGGTCGTCCATCGCGGCCCTGGCGAGTTTGGCCTCGGCCTTCTGGAGGTGTTCGGACGCAGTCGGCGGGGCACAGCCCAGTTCGGCGGCGATGTCGTCGTGGGTCGCGTTCCGCGGCTGGTCGTAGTAGCCCAGGTCGAGCGCGACGGCCAGCGCCTCGCGCTGCCGGTCGCTCAACGCGGCGATGGGATGCTCGCTCTCGCCGTGGAACGTCCCGATATCGGTCACCGTCACGTCCATCGCGTCGGGGGTTTCGTCGAGGGCCGCCTGGAGCGCCGCGGCGTTGCCCACGACCCGGAAGCGCATGTCTCCGTCGCGGTAGACGATTGGTTTGCGGACGACGATACCCGGTCGGGCCCGAGCCGCGCGGATGGCGTCGAACAGCGGCGTCTCCAGGGGGCGCAGTTCGACCAGCACGTGTGTCCACCGCCCGTCCGTCTCGGTGCGCTCGACCGACTCGACGCTGGGGGCTGTCCCGGCGGCGAACGGCGCCGTGTCCCCGTCGACGGCGAACAGCACCGTCTCGACTCCGCCGCCGGTCAGGTTCCACTCGACGACCCGTGTCTCCTCGATGGCCGGCGAGTCCGCCAGCATCGTGTAGAACGGCGGCGCCCGCTCCTGGTCGACCGCGGCCGTGACCCGGAGGTGTTTCATGGCTGCCCGTTCGGCGGAGTCCCGGGTTAAACTACCCTCCTATCTATCGCAGCAATCCCTCGCGGCTGGCGGGCGAACCGTCCGGCTATGACCACGACGACCGGACTGGACGCCGTCCGACGGACCGGGCGCCCGCTGGACGAGCACGGCGCCCCCCGCGAAGGGCCGGTGCTCGAACTCGACCCGGAGAGCGAGGCCGCTGCGCTCCTCCGGGACGCCCCACGACCGCTGGCGTCGAACCCCGGGGCTGGGACGTGGGGGGTCCTGCTCTCGCGGCCGGACGAGGGCGAGACCGAGGCGCCTGAACTGCTCCAGTGGCTGGGGCCGGACGCGGGGCAGCCACCGGTCCACCGGCATCCGGCTCCGGAGCGGTTCGAGGTGCTGCGAGGGCGGCTGACGGTCGTCCGTGACGGCGAGGAGCATCGACTCGATTCCGGTGATGCCGTCACGGTTCGTCCCGGGGTCGAACACGCCTTCCGCAACGACACCGACGGCGTCGTTGCCTTCCGTGCCGAACTGCCGTCGATGCGGACCGTTCTGTCGCTGTACACCACCTGGGGGCTCGACCACGAGGGTGCCTTCGCCGCTGACGGTGGGTTCGGCGAGCCGGGGCCCCTGCACGGGCTGGTCCTCAGCGAGGACGTGTACGATGACACCACGATGACGGCCGCGCCGGTCGCCCTCCAGCGGCTGCTCTGGGCCACCGCTGGCCGCGTCGCGCGGGCGCTGGGATACACGGGCATCGACGAGTCCTACCTCGACGACGCGTTCTGGCGGCGCCACGTCGAACAGCCGGTCCTGGAGGAGCAGTGCTGAACGGAGCGACCGGACGCTGGAGGAGTAGCGCCGAACCTGATGACCGGGCGTTCGACGCGTCCCCCCAGGGCGGCGAGCGGGCGTCTGCTGCCGGGAACTGAGGGCGGTCCGGGCCGTGCTCAGTGCTGTGTCGGCCCTCTGACCGCCGGGCGTTCCGCGGTGGGCACGTCGGCCCACTCCTCGGCCCAGTCGCCCAGGTCCGACAGGGCGTCAGTGAGCGCCCCGCCCTTCGCCGTGAGGCTGTAGTAGACGGCGACCGGCGCCGCCTCCTCCATCCGGCGCTCGACGATGTCGGCCTCGGCCAGTCCATCGAGCGCGTCGGAGAGCGTCTTCGAGCGGGCGTTCGTGGCGCGCTTGAGTTCGTTGAAGCGCTGCTCGCCGTCCTGGAGCGCGTGGAGGATGTTCAGCCGCCACGGCGTTCCGACCTGGTCGATGGCGTGGACGACGGGGCAGGCCGATTCGTTGCTGGCTCGGATCTCCTCCTGGCGGGCGTCGGTTTCTGCGGTCATGGCTGTGTTCGATGGGACGGGGCCGCGGGGACCGTTCCGCCGGGGCCCCGCCCCGGTCCGGGCGGACCAACGCCGGAGTGGTGATTAAGCGCTTGGCGAAACCAGTTGCTCTAACTCACCTGACACGTCAGCCGCCGGCCTCCAGCGAGACCGCGAGCCCGTCCTCGACGACCGCGGTCAGCGGCTCGTCACCGTCCTCGACCGCGATGGCGACCTCGAACGGCGCCGTCGACCGCACGTCGAGCGCGTCGGCGTCGACCACGAACCCGAGGTCCCACAGCGGTGTCTCCCGGACGGCCACGCCGGTGCGGTGGAGGCGTCCGGCCACCGACGGACGCGTCAGCAGCACCACGCCGACGGGCAGGAAGCTGTAGAAGCTGCACCGCTCGCAGTCGACGTAGACGAGCGCCGGGTGGTCGCTGGCGAAGTACTCCTCGTACCGGTCCAGCCCCTCGATGACGCCGACGCAGGTGCCCTCCTCGGTGGCGGCGCCGGTGAACTCGCGGGCGATGCGCCCGGCGCAGAACGGGCAGACCTCGTCGAGCGCACACGACCAGATGAGCCGGGTCCGGCGGTCGAACGCCGCGACGACGTCCTCCGGGTCCCGGTCCGCGACGCCGCCGGGGTCGAACGGCCACTCCAGCGCCCGGTTCCCGCAGTCGGGACACCGCACCCGGCCGATGCAGTCGGTCCCGTACTCGAAGGTGAGCCCCGACCCACACGCCCGGCAGTCCGCGTCCAGTTCGACCGGGTCGACGGTCGTCTCCTCGTGGAAGACGCCGCTCTGGATGGCGTCCAGCACCCGATGGCCGGGATACTGCAGCTCGTACCCCTCGTCGGTCGCGACGACGAAGTGGTCCTGAAGTTTCCCGAGGTGGTAGTTGAACTTCCCCGAGTCGCGCTCGTCGACGGCCTTCCGGAGCTCCGCGAACGAGAGCGAGAAGCCCGGCGCCTCCCACAGCGCCAGCAGGATGTTCAGCCGGAGTTCGTGGCTCAGCACGGTGAACGCCGACTCCGCAGCGGCCGTCGGTCGGTCCACGTCCCCCCGTTCGTGGCTCATGTCCGGGGTGTCTCGCCAGGTGGTGAAAAAATCTGGTGGGGGGGAACGGCCATTCCCGGGCCCGGGCAGTGGGCCCCGGTGCCGCTCGCACTCGTCACTCAGGCCGACTCCGCGACCGGGCCGGTCCCCCGGGGAGCCAGCGGGAGTATCGAGAGCGCGACCAGGGCGACCGCTGCGACGCCCGCTGCGCCCAGAATCGCCGTCCGGTCGCCGACGGCGCCGGCGAGGAGGGTGAACGCGAGGGGGCCGACTGCCTGGCTGACACCGATAGTCGTGGTCTGCAGGCTCATCACGCCGCCCCGGACCCGGTCGGGGGCGAGGGAGCTGACGCCGGCGAACAGCGTCGGCGTCACGAGCCCGTTTCCGGCGCCGAACACGAGGAGCGCGCCGGCCAGCAGCGGGAGCGTACCGGCGAGCGCGACGCCGAGGAAGCTGACCGCGTAGCACGCGAAGCCGGCCGCGAGCAGTTCCGTGCGCGACGCCCTGCTCGCGAGATGGCCGTTCCCCATCGAGACGACGGCAGTCACGAGCAACACGGCGCTCGTCACCAGCCCCACGGCCGTGGGCGAGAGGCCGAACGCGGCGTCGAGGTAGAACGGGACGGCGGTGTAGAGCCCGCCGAACAGGAGGGCGAACGAGACGAACATGACGCCGTAGAGCGCGAGCGCTCGTCGGGTCGGAACCGCCCGGAGCGCCTCCCGGACGTAGCCGCCCTCGGCAGACGCCGACTCGCGGGTGGTCGAGGCTCCGGCCGACCCACCGTCGAGCGCCACCCAGACGAGGGCGGCAACCGGGAGCGCGAGCGCGTACACCAGGAACGGCGCGTTCCAGGCTCGCTCGGCGAGGTAGCCGCCGACGAGCGGGTAGACCGCAGTCCCCAGTGACAGCGCCGCCGACGTGACACCCATGACGGCGTCGTGCCGGGCGCCCTCGTACCGGTCGCCGACGACGGTCATCGCCAGCGCGGCGAACAGGCTGCCGGCGGCGGCCCCCTGGAGGACCCGCAGGCCCAGCGCCACCGCGAACGCGTCCGTGAAGGCGACGGCCGTCCCCGTCAGCCCGAACAGCACGAGACAGCCTGTCAGGACCTCCCGGCGGCCGACCCGGTCAGCGAGTGCGCCGACGACAGGGGCCAGGACGATTCCCGGGAGGGCGTACAGGGTGACGAGCAGCCCGGCGCTGGACTCGGGGATACCGAACGCAGCCTGCACGCGTGGGAGGGCGGGACTGATGAGCGGGACGTCCGTCGGGGTCAACAGCGTGGCCGCGAGTATCGCGAGCAGTGCCGGTGACCGCCACGAAATCCCTGCATTCCCGTCCGCGTCCGTGCCCGCGTCGTCAGCCGCGGCGTCGGAGTCGGGGACCGGCATGGACTCAGAGCCCGAGGCCGACCGCCAGCGGCCACTCGACCGTCGAGAGCGCGAGGAAGACGAGCGCCGCCCCGAGCAGGCCCACGTTCTTCAGGAAGTGGATCTGCTCGTTCTGCCGGTCCTGGCCCTCCAGCGTCCAGAAGTCGTGCATGATGCCCGTGATAGGGGCGAGGAACGCGACCACCGCGAGCGTCCCGACCGCGGGGTAGACGCCCAGGAGGACCGCCAGCGAGCCGGCGACCAGCCCCAGGCTCCCCAGCGGGACGGTGACCGAGGCCAGGGGTGCCCCCTTGCTCTGCGCGTAGCCGACCGAAGCCTCCAGGTCGAGGAGGTTCCCGAGCGCGAGGTAGCCGACGACGAGCGCGAACAGCGCCCGTCCGAGCAGGAACGCCACTCCGGAGAGCGTCGAGTCGAACACCATCAGACGCCACCTCCGATTCGGCGGGTCGTGATTCCCGTGCCACGCTGGGGCGTCGATTCTCCACTGCTGCTTCGACCGTTGGTTGCTGCTATCATCGCATCTCGGGATGGTACCCCCGTCGATGTAAGTTTCAGGCAGCTTACACTATACCAGGTTCAGCCCGCTATACTGGTGGGGCCGATGGAACGATTATCTATATATTTGGCTGTTAGGTTGTGGAAATTGGGGCCTTGATGGCTTTATTGGGTTTTAGGGCCAAAAATAGCTTAGAAGTGGGTTGTTGTGGCTATCTTGCAATCACGTGCTCCTACCCCGCCGACGCCGGGTGTGGGAGCCTCGCCTACCGCCGGGGGTGCGCCTCGAAGACGGCCTCGCCGAGGGTGTCCTTGTGGCCCTCGTTCGGGCCGCCGGCGAGCG